>NZ_JAVHUX010000036.1:0-87981 GCF_030954545.1 Serratia sp. MF1(2023)
CAGAATTTGCCTGGCGGCAATAGCGCGGTGGTCCCACCTGACCCCATGCCGAACTCAGAAGTGAAACGCCGTAGCGCCGATGGTAGTGTGGGGTCTCCCCATGCGAGAGTAGGACACTGCCAGGCATCAAATAAAACAACAAGCCTCATGCGAAAGCATGGGGCTTTTTGTTTTGTCTGTTATCTGGCGTTCTGCACGAGCATGGGCATGCGAAAGGCCCGTCGGGAACGGGCCTTAACGCCGCTCGCGGCGGCCCCGGAGGGGAGAGTCTCAGGATGAGACGAATTGTGTAGGACACTGCCAGGCATCAAACAAAGCCGAAAGCCCTGAACATCAGTTCAGGGCTTTTTGCTATGCGTAAAACGGAAAATCCCCGTTGCAATCCGCTTCAGCTTTCAGCGTGCGGTTTAATATTCATCACAAATTCCGCGCATTGTCCCTCCAAACGCCAGATATTCTTCGTCCGCTATTAAGTTTGGCTGTTAACTTATAAATAACAATAAAGTAACAACCAGAGCGGCAGGACGCCGAATTTCATCATTGCTATGGCTCGGAGAAAATACCATGACAGAAACAACCTCGGTTCTTGAGGATGAACGCGGCGTCGAACAGGGGGCGCTGGATAACAAAAAACGCATTTTTGCCATCGTCGGGGCTTCATCAGGCAATCTGGTGGAGTGGTTTGATTTTTATGTTTACTCCTTCTGCTCAATCTACTTTGCAGCCTCATTTTTTCCGGCGGGCAACAGCACGACACAACTGCTGCAAACTGCCGGTGTGTTCGCCGCCGGCTTCTTTATGCGGCCGATCGGCGGCTGGCTGTTCGGCTACATTGCCGATAAACACGGCCGAAAAAACTCAATGCTGCTTTCGGTCTGCATGATGTGCGCCGGATCGCTGGTGATCGCCTGTCTGCCGACGTATGAGTCGATCGGCAGCTGGGCGCCGGCGCTGCTGCTGATCGCGCGATTGTTCCAGGGGCTGTCTGTGGGCGGCGAGTACGGTACCAGCGCCACCTACATGAGCGAGGTGGCAATCAAGGGGAGGCGCGGCTTCTACGCATCGTTCCAGTATGTCACGCTGATCGGCGGGCAACTGCTGGCGCTGCTGGTATTGGTGATCCTGCAGCAGATATTGTCCGGCGAAGAGCTGAAGGCCTGGGGATGGCGCATTCCGTTTGCCTTGGGGGCCGTGTTGGCGGTGGTGGCGTTGTATCTGCGCCGTTCGCTGAATGAAACCTCCGATGCGAAAACACGTAACCACCAAGATGCCGGTTCGCTGACGGGGCTATGGAAAAACCGCAAGGCGTTTGTGATGGTGTTGGGCTTTACCGCCGCCGGTTCACTGACCTTTTACACTTTTACCACCTATATGCAGAAATATCTGGTGAACACCGCCGGTATGGACGCCAAGCTGGCCAGCGCCATCATGACCGCCGCGCTGTTCGTCTTCATGCTGCTGCAGCCGGCGGCAGGCGCGTTCTCGGACAAAATCGGCCGTCGCAGCTCGATGCTGATCTTCTCGGCATTGGCCACCCTGTTGACGGTGCCGATCCTGTTCGCCCTGAAAGGGGTGAGCAACCCCTTTATGGCGTTCGGCCTGATCGTACTGGCGCTGTTCGTTGTCAGCTTTTACACCTCGATCAGCGGGCTGCTTAAAGCCGAGATGTTCCCGCCGGAGGTGCGCGCGTTAGGGGTGGGCTTGTCTTATGCGGTAGCGAATGCCTTGTTCGGCGGTTCGGCGGAATATGTCGCGCTGTCGCTTAAATCGTTCGGCGTGGAAAATGCCTTCTTCTGGTATGTTTCCGGCATGTGCCTGCTGGCGTTGCTGGTCTCGCTCCGGCTGCATCGTAAAGGCAAGGAAATACAGCTGTAATAAAAACCCCGGCCTTGGCCGGGGTCAGAGTAGATCTTACAGGATACGGCTAATCAACCGATCGATGCGGATACGCCGCAGACGGCGAATCAGTTTGCGCACCTTGATCGGGTACTGCTGAATGCTTTGCAGCTCCTGATAATGGCCGACCACGGTGGTGTGAGTGCGGATGCACTCCAGTTCTGTTTGCCGCTGCTCGCGCATTTCCTGCTTGGGATCGTGGATCAGAATGGCGTTTTCCAGATCCAACCGCCAGGCGCGCGGGTTGAGATTATTGCCGGTAATCAGCTGCCACTCTTCGTCAACCCACATGCCTTTCAGATGATAGCTGTTATCGCCATCCTTCCACAGACGCACGATCAGCTGCCCGGTGTCGATATAGCGCTGCAAGCGGCTCAGAAAACGGCGCAGGTTGATCTCGTACAGGTAGGGCAGCGCGCCGATGATTTTGAACGGCTGGTCTTCCGGAATATAGAAGTCGTTGGCGGTCTTGTCGCCGACGATGATCTCCACCTGTTTGCCCTGACGCAGCAGATAAATGATATTGCGCACCAGCAGCGCCGGCAGGTTGAAATAAGGGGTGCATAGCGTCAGTTTCTGGTCGGCGCACGACATCAGGTGATGAATGGTTTTATTCAGCACGCTTTGCTTGCCAAGCCCAACCAGCGGCGTCACCGCCAACTCATCGTTGCCGGCCTTGCCGCGGAAGTGATAGCCGGCGCGGCGAAGGGCGAAACGGAACAGGCGGGTCTCGTTTTTGATCTCCGGGCTTTTCGGCCGATCGCTGCGATCGAGGCGCTGTACGGCGCCGGCGGTGAGCAGATGCTGCTTGATGTAATCGATCAGGGTATCGGCCAACACCTCGTTGGTGATCAGCTGGTAGCGATCGTAACGGTATTTCTCATGCTGATGCAGATAAACGTCGTTGATGCTGGCGCCGCTGTAGATCACGGTATCGTCGACCACAAAGCCCTTCAGGTGCAGTACGCCCAACGCTTCGCGGGTATTGACCGGCACGCCGTAGATAGGCACCGACTGCTCGGGATGTTGGCCGGCCATGGCGCAGTACCAGTCGGCGTTGGTATTGGCGGCGGCGGCACCGATGCGGCCGCGCTGTGCGCGGTGCCAGTCGACCAGCACGCAGATTTCCAGCTCGGGCCGCCGCTGCTTGGCTTGATACAGCGCGTTGAGGATCTCGCGCCCGGCGTCGTCATGCTCCAGATACAGGGCCACCAGATAGATGCGTTGGGTAGCGTTGGCGATGGCGTCCAGCAGCGTGGTGCGAAAATCGGACGGCGCGTACAACGTACGAACATCAGCAACCGTCTGGGGGAGTTTGGGCAGTTGTGCAAGGTGTTGTTGATGTTTGCTACGTTTAAATTTTGACAACATCACAGTGCGTTTCTTCTCTCATGATTGATGGCCGGAACGCCACAGGCATAAAAACATTAAACCGAATAATCGGGCGATAATACCATTAGTTGCCTCGATTGTGCGTATGTTTTGGCGTTAAGTGGTGGATTCGTAGCGCATTGCGACGCAGGTCACTGCGCGTCGGCGGCCTGCAGCGGCAGCGTCAGATTGACGATGCCGTCCTCAAGCTGCACCTCAATGCCAAAGCCCAGCCGCTGCGCCAACGCGATCATGCCGCGGTTATTCGGCATGGTGATGCCGCTCAGACGGGTCAGGCCATGGGCGCGCGCATAGGCGATCATTTTCTCCAGCAGCTGGCGGCCCAGACCCAGGCCTTTCAGGTCGGAACGCACCAGCACGGCGAATTCGGCGTCGGTGTTGTCCGGATCGGACAGCGCGCGGGTCACGCCGATGATCTCGTCTGCGCGCACCGCCACAAAGGCCATTTCTCGATCGTAGTCGATCTGCGTCATGTTGGCCAAATCGTCATGGGTAAACTCGTTGATCTCGCTGAAGTAGCGATAATAGAGGTCTTCCTTGGTCACCCGATCGATAAAATGCTTCAGCGCCGGCTCGTCTTCCGGCAGGATCGGGCGGAACAGGCATTGGCTGCCGTCTTTCAACGCGATGGTTTCTTCCAGCTCATGCGGATAAGGGCGAATCGCCAGCCGCGCCTGCGGATCGCCGCTGAACGGCGCGAGCTGCATCGAAACGTCCAGCAGGGTGAATTCGCTGCCGGAGGCCAGCACCGGGTGAATATCCAGCCGGGCGATCTCCGGGCAGTCGAGGATCAGGTTGGAGACCTGCACCAGCAGGCGGCTCAGCCCGGGGATATCCAAAGGGCGCAGCGCGCTGCGGCCGCGGATCTTGCCGCCTTTCACCGCCTGCAGCACCAGATAACGCGCCAGCGCCATGTTCAGCGGCGGCAGCGCGACCGCCACCTGATTTTCCTGGCGCCACTCCACGCCGCCTTCGCCCAGCATGATCAGCGGGCCGAAAATCGCATCCTGCTCCACCGCGATGCGCAGCTCCTGGGCGCCGGCACGGTTGGCCATGCTCTGCACCAGCAGGCCGTGAATGCGTGCCTGGGGGTAGGTGCGCTTCACGCGGTCGAGGATCGCCTCCGCCGCGCGCTGCACTTCGGTCGCGGTGCGCAGGTAGAGCATGACGCCCTGAACTTCCGATTTGTGCGGGATATCCGGCGAACGCAGCTTCAGCGCCACCGGGTAGCCGATCTGTTCGGCGATGTGTACCGCTTCGGCGCTGTCTTCGGCGATCCAGGTCGGCAGGGTGCTCAGGTCATAGGCCTGCAGAATGGATTGCACCTCGTGGGTATCCAGCTGGGTGGCGCCTTCGGCCAGCGCCTGATGGATCAACCGGTGGGCGTCGGCGGTGTTGGCGGTCAGGCCGATCGGCAGCGCCGGCGTCTCTTTCAGCTGCTTCTGATTGCGGCGGTATTCCACCATATGCATAAAGGCGGTCACCGCGCCTTCCGGGGTGCGGTAGGTGGGAATGGCGGCCTCGGTAAACAGCCGGCGCGCCTCTTGCGAAGAGTATTCGCCGCACCAGTTGGTCAGCAACGTGATGCGCTTGCCGCGCGCATGGCGATGCAGCGCGTCGATCAGCCGTTCCGCCGTGGCGGTGCCCGGCGCCGCCGCGCTCGGCGCGTGGATCAACAGCAGCGCGTCATAGTCGTGGCTGTCGAGCAGCGCTTCGATTGCCGCCAGGAAGCGCTGCGGCGTGGCGTCATCGCGCAGGTCGAGCGGATTGCCGGCGCGGATGAAATCCGGCAGCGTGTCGCTCAATGTTGCCAGGCTCTCATCGCTCAGCGTGGCCAGCTTGCCGTTGCGTCCGAGCAGTTCGTCCAGCGCCATCGCCGCCGGCGCTGCCCCGTTGCTGACGATCATCAGCCGCTCGCCGCGCAGCGGATGCATATGGCTGAGGGTTTCCACCGCCGAGAACAGCTCGTGGGTATCCTGCACGCGCAGCAGGCCGGCGCGCTGGATGGCGGCGTCATAGGCGGCGTCCAGCCCCAGCTGGCTGTTGAGCAGCAGCTGCGCCTGTTGGCTGCGGCCGCTTTTGATCACCAGAATGGGCTTGTTGCGTGAGGCGCTGCGCGAGGCGGAGAGAAAGCGCCGTGCGTCGCTGATGTTTTCCAGATACAGCAGGATGGCGCTGGTCTTGCTGTCGCGCGCCAAAAAGTCGAGCAGGTCGTCGACGTCGATATCCAGGCTGTCGCCCAGCGCGATGAAGTAGGAGAAACCGACTTCGCGCTGCTGCGCCCAGTCGAGAATGGTGTTGGCCACGGCGGCGGACTGCGAGATAAACGCCAGCTTGCCCTTTTGGATCGGCACCGGCGAGAAGCTGGCGTTGATGCCCTGCCACGGCGCCAGCAGCCCCAGGCTGTTGGGCCCTAACAGCCGCATGGCGTAGCGCTGTGCGCAGGCCTTCAGCTCGGCGAACTGTTCCGGCGGCGAAGAGAGCACGATGGCGGTTTTGCAGCCGCGTTGGCCCAGCGCGTCAATCAGCGCCAGATTGCGTTTGGCGTGGGTGCAGATGATCGCCAGATCCGGCGTCAGCGGCAGGCTGGCGACGTCGGGGTAGGCCATCACGCCGCATACCGCCTTGTAGCGCGGCGTGACCGGCAAGATGGGCCCGCCGAAACCGCCGGCCAGCAGGTTGCTCATCATCAGGTTGCCGGCGCGGCCGGGCTGCTGCGACGCGCCCAGCACGGCGATCGATTTGGGACGTAGTAGCGCTTCTAACCCTCGCTGGCTCATGCACGGCTCCTTTTGGCAACGTTACGCCTGATTTTAGGCGCTTTCTGGCTACATTGCTGTGACCGGTGCCTCCGGCCGGGTCGGTTTTCCCGCCAGATACTGTTGACGGAAATAGCGGAAATGCTGATTCAATCCGTCGGCGGCCGGCAGATCGCCCGCCTGTTGCAGCAGGGCGGCGGCCACTTCCGCCGTGCAGTGTTGCTCGGTGCGGCTGGCTTCGCGCAACTGGTAGTCCGATGCCGCGTCGACGTTGAGGGAAAACACCGGGAATTGATTGAGGTACGGGCTTTTACGGAACATTTTGCGCGCTTCCGCCCAGGTGCCGTCCAGCATGATGAACAGCGGCGGTTTGCCGCCGGCGGGCAGCTCGCTGAACACCGGCCGTTCGGCGTCGGCGTAGGAAGCGGGGAACACCACATAAGGCTGCCGCGCCGGATCGTTGATGGCCGCCAGCAGGGCCGGATCGATCTCGGTGCGTGACCAGAGAAACGCCTGGGTGTCCGGCAGGATATCGGCGATCAGGCGGCCGGTGTTGCTGGGCTTGAGCGGCTCGGCGCCGAACATGATCAGGCAGAAACGGCTGCCGGCCTGCTGCGGGCGAATGGTGTCGCACAGGCAGTTTTTATGCGGTAGCAGGCAACCCTGACAACGCGCCACCCGGCAACCGCGCGCCAGAAAAGGGCGGGTGGCGCGGTCTAAACGGAATTGGCGCAGGCGAAGTACGGCGTTGTCGGTCATAACGATCCTGGGGAAAAACCGCCATTGTAACGCAGAAAAAAGCCCGCCGGGAGGGGCGGGCTCGATCGCGGCACGTTCGCGCGCGATGGCGGGATACGGCCTATACTTGCCGAATCACACTAACTCGTTGAGCCAGTTGTCAAACGGCGCTTTCGGCATCGCGCCGTTGAGCATATCGACCATTTTGCCCTGACGGAACACCATGATGGTCGGGATGCTGCGGATGCGGAAACGGGCGCTCAGCTCCGGCTCGGCTTCGGTGTTCACTTTCACGAAGCGCACTTTGCCGGCGCGCTCTTCGGCCACGTCTTCAAAGATCGGCGCAAAGCTGCGGCACGGGCCGCACCACGGCGCCCAGAAATCGACCACGACCGGCAGATCGTCCTGCAGCAACTGGTCCAGCGTGGCGGCGGTGGCGTTGATCACTTCACCGTCGAAGAGCTCATGGCCGCAGCGGCCGCATTTCGCGTTGTCCGCCAGACGCTCTTCCGGCACGCGGTTGGTGGCATTGCAAGCTGCACAAACTGTATTCATGTTGACCTCGGGTACAGAGAAAGCATGGTCCCCGCAACGCGGTTGCGGAGATGTTTCTTTAATGCTGACAATTATCGGCAAAACCCGGCGCATGAACAATGAGGTTTGTTCAATGGATGTGATAGTTGGGAGCTTTTAGCGCAAGTTGGTGGCTTCGTGCACCAACATCAGGTAATCTTCGCGCCCTGCGCGTTGGTGGAGAAGACAATGAACGATTCATTTAGTGGCAAGAACGGTAAAGTCAAAGTGATGTACGTCCGCAGTGACGACGACAACGGCGACGACCGCAACAAGAATAAACGTCCGGCCGGCAAAGGCCGTCCGGCTGACGGTGCGCGCTCAGGCCGCACCGGTCAAGACAAGGCGCGCGGCGGCAACGATCGCCGCGGCGCCGACTCCCGCCGCAGTGAAAGCGATCGTCCTCGCCGTCCGGCGCGCTCTGAAGATCGCGGCGGCAACGAGTCGCCGTGGAGAACCGTCTCGCGCGCGCCGAATGAAGAGCCGGCGTTCGATCACGGCGGCATCAGCGGCAAAAGCTTTATCGATCCTGAGCAACTGCGCCGCCAGCGCGCGGAAGAAACCCGCGTTTACGGTGAAAACGCCTGTCAGGCGCTGTTCGCCAGCCGCCCGGAAGCGATCGTGCGCGCCTGGTTCGTGCAGTCGGTCACCCCGCGCTTCCGCGAAGCGCTGCGCTGGATGGCGGCCAACCGCAAGGCTTACCACGTGGTGGATGAGGAAGAGCTGGCCAAGGCTTCCGGCACCGAGCACCACGGCGGCGTGTGCTTCCTGATCAAAAAACGTCAGGGTCTGGACGCGCAAACTTACCTGAAAAGCGCACCTGCGACCGACTGCGTGCTGGCGCTGGAAGAAGTAGGCAACCCGCATAACCTGGGCGCCATCGTTCGTTCGTGCGCCCACTTCGGCGTCAACGGCGTGCTGCTGCAGGATCCGGCGCTGCTGGAGTCCGGCGCGGCGGTGCGTACCGCAGAAGGCGGCGCTGAGCATATCAAGGCGATCAACGCCGACGATTTCCTGTCGGTGCTGGATACCTTCCGCAAGGCGGGTTACACCATCGTTACCACCTCCAGCCATAAAGGCACCGCGCTGGCGCAGGCCAAGCTGCCGGCCAAGATGGTGCTGGTGCTGGGCCAGGAACGCGACGGTCTGAGCGACAGCGCCTGGCAGCAGGGCGACATGAACGTCTCGATCGGCGGCACAGGCAAGGTGGAAAGCCTGAACGTTTCCGTGGCGACCGGCATTCTGCTGGCGGACTGGTGGCGTCAGAATCAGGCGTAATCTTTTCTACGTCGGATAAAAAACGGGCGCCCCAGGGCGCCCGTTTCGTTATTGAAGCTTAGTGAGCGCCGCCGCCCCCACCGCCGCCGGAGCTGAACGGCGGTTTCGCCACCCACACCAGCGCCAGCAGCACCAGGAATACCCCGGCCGACAGCCAGAAGATCTCGTTGGCGGAGATGATCAGGCCTTGCGCGGTGATCTCGTTGGCGATGTAGGCCGACGCCTGCTGCTTGCTCATGCCGAGCTGCTCCAGCTGCCGGTACATCTCCTGCGACTGCGGGTTGTACGGATTGACGAACTCCGTCAGCTGCGAATGGTGCTGCGATTCGCGCTGCGTCCACAGGGTGGTGGTGATCGAGGTGCCGATCGAACCCGCCAGCGTCCGCGTGAAGTTCGACAGGCTCGACGCCGCCGCCATGCGTTCCGGCGGCAGGCCGGACAGCGTGATGGTGGTCAACG
This sequence comes from Serratia sp. MF1(2023), assembly GCF_030954545.1. NCBI lineage: Bacteria > Pseudomonadati > Pseudomonadota > Gammaproteobacteria > Enterobacterales > Yersiniaceae > Serratia > Serratia sp. MF1(2023). The sequence continues at coordinate 9,096 of NZ_JAVHUX010000036.1, forward strand.
GCATGAAGAAGCAGGCGATGGCGAAGCCCTGAACGAACTGCGGCCAGGCGGACGCGCCGAAGTCCATGCCCGGTTCAAACGTATAGGCGCGCCAGTAGAAGCACACGGCATACATGATGAAGCTGAAGGTCACCAGCCGGCGCATGTCGAGCCGGTTGCCGAACTTACCGATGATCGGCGACAGCAGCACCGGGATCAGCCCGACCGGCGCCGACGCCAGCCCCGCCCAGGTGGCGGTATAACCGTATACCTCTTGCAGCAGCTGCGGCAACAGCACGATGGCGCCGAAGTACAGCATGTAGGCCAGGCTGATGCACAGGCAGCCGATGGTGAAGTTGCGCGACTTGAACAGCGACAGATCCACCACCGGATGGTCGTCCGTCAGCTCCCAGACCACCAGGAACAGCAACGCCACCACCGCCACGACGGTGAGGGTGATGATCTCGGTCGAGTTGAACCAGTCCAGCTCCTTGCCCTGATCGAGCATCACCTGCAGCGAACCGATGCCGACGATCAGCAGCACCAGGCCGACGGTGTCGATCGGTTTGATCTCGGTTTTGGTTTCTCGCCCCTTCAGCGTCGCCATCGCCGCCACGATCACGAAGGCGCCGATCGGGATGTTGATGAAGAAGATCCAGCCCCAATGGTAGTTGTCGCTGATGTAACCGCCGAGGATCGGCCCGAAGATCGGCGCGACGATAACGGTCATCGACCAAAGCGCCAGGGCCATCGCCCGCTTGGCGGGCGGGTAGTTGTTCAGCAACAGGCTCTGCGACAGCGGGATCAGCGGCCCGGCCACCACGCCCTGGATCACGCGGAAGAAGATCAGCATGCCGAGGCTGTTGGAGATGCCGCACAGCCAGGAGGCGAGGACGAACAGCGCGGTGGACCAGAGGAACAGCCGCACTTCGCCGATGCGCTTCGCCAGCCAGCCGGTGATCGGGATCGAGATGGCGTTCGCCACGCCGAACGAGGTGATCACCCAGGTGCCCTGCGAGTTGGAAGACCCGAGGTTACCGGCAATGGTGGGGATCGCCACGTTGGCGATGGTGGAGTCCAGCACCTGCATGAAGGTCGCCATGGCGAGCGCGACCGTCATCCAGGCGAGCTGGGCGCCTTCAAGCGGTTTCTGTGGCAAGATGGCCTCCCGCGCGCTTAGCCGGCGTTCGCATGGATCACGTCGGCGATCAGCTGATTAACCGGCGCCAGGTTCAAGGCCAGCGCGTCGCTCTGGTACAGCGGTTTGTCGCGCACCACGTCGGCCAGCACGCGGCCGTCCAGGTTGGCGGTGTCGACGGTCACCAGCGTAGAAAGACCGATGCGCAGCGGATGGTCGGCCACCTGCTTGGCGTCGAGCTCAATACGCACCGGCAGACGTTGCACCACTTTGATCCAGTTGCCGGTGGCGTTCTGGGCCGGCAGCAGCGAGAAGGCGCTGCCGGTGCCCATGTCGATACCGGCCACTTTGCCCTGATACACCACGTCGTCGCCGTAGACGTCGCTGACCACCGTCGCCGGCTGGCCGATGCGCATGTTGGCGATCTGGGTTTCCTTGAAGTTGGCGTCAACCCAAATGTGATCGGCCGGCACCACCGCCATCAGCGGCGAACCGGCGGCGATCTGCGCGCCGACCTGCACGCTGCGGCGCGAGACATAGCCGGTAATGGGGCTAATCACTTTGGTACGCTGCAGCGCCAGCCAGGCATCGCGCATCTGCGCGGCGGCCTGTTGGATCGCCGGCTGCTGTTCCAGCGGGGTATTCAGCACCATCGCCTGGTTGGCGTTGTATTGCTGCACCGCCACTTCCAGCGCGGCCTTGGCGCTGTCGACCGCATCGCGAGCGTGTTGCAGCTCTTCGCGGCCGATGGCGTCAACGCTGCCCAGCACCACGCGGCGCTTCAGATCGTTCTCGGCCTTGCTCAGATCGGTCTTGCGCAGGGCGATGTTGGCCTGATATTGCTTGCTGTTGATGATCAGCTGGTGGGTCTGGCGCACGCTGTTGGCCAGGCCGGTCTTGGCGCGTTCAAACGCCTGCTCGGCATCGGTCGGATCGAGCGTCAGCAGCACGTCGCCCTGCTTGACGTAGTCGGTGTTGTCGAAATTGACGCTGTTCACGCTGCCGGACACCTGGGCCATGATCTGCACCTGGTTGCCGGAGACGTAGGCGTCGTCGGTTTCCTGGTGATGACGCAGCACCAGGAACCAATACACTAAGTAAGCCACCCCTATAACAATGAAAATAACCGTCAGCAACAGCAGCCAAAATTTACGCTGCTTCTTTTTGCCGCTCGGCTGCTGCGGGTTTTGGATTTCCGCGCTTGCGCTCATGGTGTTCTCCAAGCCTTATATTATTATGCTTTCGAATCCGCTGCGGCCGGGGCCTGATAGCCACCGCCCAGCGCACGGATCAGTCCTATCTTCGCCTGCAGTAAGTTGCTGCTGGCATTCAACTCCGCCTGTTGCTGCTGCAATAGCTGCGTCTGGCTGGTCAACAGATCGTCGCGCCCGATAATCCCTGCCTGGTAACGGGCGTTGGCGACCTGATACACCTGTTGCATCGACTGGGCCGCGGACGCCGCCTGCAGCTGCTGTTGCGCAGAACTCTGCTGGATGGTGATGGCGTCGGCGGTTTCCTGTACCGCATTCAGGATGGTTTGGTTGTAGGATTCCACCGCTTCGTCATACAGCGCGGATTCCTCGCCCAGCTTGCTGCGCAGCGCCCCGGCGTGGAAGATCGGCAGCGAAATCGCCGGCATCACGTTCCAGGCCTGGCTGGCCGCTTCAAACAGATTCGGGCTGGTGCCACTGGTATTGGTGGTCATCAGGCCGGCGAAGGCTGAAATGGTCAGGCTGGGGTAAAACTCTTTACGTGCGGCGCTGACGCGCTGGCTGTAAGACTCCACCAGCTGGCGTTGCGCGGCGATGTCCGGGCGTTTGCCCAGCAGATCCGCCGTCAGCTCGCCCTGCGGCGCCATCAGGTTGTCTGCGGGCAAAGGCACCTGACGCAGGTGCTGCATGGCGTTCGGCCCCTGGCCCGCCAGCGCGGCGAGCTGGTGCCGGAGCTGCTCGATCTGCGACTGCAGCTGCAGGATCTGCTGCTTGGCGACGTCGGACTGCGCCTGGGTTTGTTGCGGCACGTCGACGCCGGTCAGGCCGGCCTGATAGCGCTGTTGGCGCAGCGCGGTCAGGCGCTCATTGTTGTTCACTTCCTGCTGCAGCAGCTTCTCGAGCGCCAGATTGCTCTGCAGCTGATAGTAGGCGGACGCCACCGAGCTGGTCAGCGTCAGCGCCGCCTGTTCCTGCTCGGCGCGCGCGGCGTTGACCTGCGCTTTGGCGGCGTTCACCTGGTTGCGGTATTTGCCCCACCAGTCGAACTCGTACGCCAGGTTCAACCCCAGCGAGTTGGAGCTTGAATAGATCGGTTTATGCGGATACCCCAACCCCATATTGACGTTTTGCGGCACGCGCTGGCGCTGGGTGCTGGCGTTCAGATCCAGGTTCGGCCCGTTGGCGGCGCTGGCTTCGCCCACCACGCTCTGCGCTTCGCGCACGCGGGCGGCGGCCTGCCGCAGGGTCGGCGAGCTTTGCAGCGTTTGCGTCATCAGGGTATCCAACTGCGGATCCTTGAGGGCGCGCCACCACTGCGGGCTGACGGCCAGCGAACTGACTTTCGGCTGAGCCAACTGCAGGCTCTGCGGATCCATCAGCGTGGATTGCGGGGCAATATTATCGGTCGAAGCACACCCGGCCAGCAGCAACACGGCGAACAGCGGGGTGAATCTCCAGTTAAATGGGGATCGCATAATAGGTACCTGAACAGAAATTGTGAATTAGGGTAACTGTTCTGTGATTTCCATTTGATCCAGACGTGCCAGCAATTTGCGCGTCAGCTGTTCCAGCTGTTTTTGCTCATCGTCGGTCAACGTGGACCACAGGAAATGCAGACATTGGTGCTGCGGCGGCAGCAGTTGACTGAGAAACTCTTCCCCCTGCGGTGTCAGATGCAGATGCAGGCAGCGGCGATCGTTGTCGCTTTCCCGGCGCTCGATCCAGCCGCGTTTCTCCAGCTCATCGGCGATGCGGGTCGCATTGGTGCGCGAGGAGCCCAAGGCAGAGCTTAGCTCAGAAGGTTGGATGCTGTGGCTCTCCTGCGCATCCAGGGTAATCAGCGCCATAAACAGTGTTTCGTTAATCCCCTGCGCCTTGAGCATCTTATTGCGGTTTTCCAGCAGCTTGCCTTGCATGTGCATGCACAGGCGGGTCAGCAGGATTTCCTGATAAGGGAAATCTTTCTGCCGCGTGGCGCGGAAATTCAGCATTTGTTCTATGGGGGCAAACGAGCTTTCCATAATTTAGGGCCTCATTAATTTCGTTCGAGATAGTAACGACGGTGACTAATAATGTAAATGTTCAGCCGTGCGGATAATTTAGCAATTCGTGTCATTTGTCAGTGTTTGTAAAGATGTGGCGCCTGAAAACGCCAAAGTGAAGCCAAACGATCGGAGCGGCGTCAGCCCGGACCGAAAAGCATTAACAGCTTTAATGTGACGCCAAAGGCCGTCGCGCCGAGCAGCGTCGACAGAATGATGCTTTTGCTGCGGTAGAAGCACAGCGCCAGCGCGGCGAACCCCACCAACGTCGGCAGCAGCTTGTCCGGTTCGCGCATCACCACCGGCGTGCTGGAAACCACCAGCAGGGCGCAGATCGAGGCGATGCCGATGCTGTCGAGCAGCAGGGCGGCTTTACCGCGTTTGAGGCCGGGCTGGGCGCGCGCCGGCGCCAGCCGCAGCGGCAGATAACGGAACAGGTAATTGGCGCAGCCCACCACCAGACCGATCGCCAGCACATCAGTGTTCATGGGGGGCCTCCGCAGGGGCTGGCTGGAACAGGGCGGCGACGCAGCCGGCGCCGATGCCGGCCAAAATGGCGACCGGAATGGAGAACAGCACCACGCCGAGCAGTGCGCCGGCCAGCGCGGCGGCGATAGTCAGGCTCTGCGGGCGCCGGAAAGCGGCCAGCAGGAAGCTGAGAAACAGCGCCGGCAGCATGAAGGCCAGCGAGGCTTCGATCACCGGGAACTGCTCCAGCGGGCCGTTGCCGAACAGCGCGCCGAGCGCGGTGCCGGCCACCCAGGAGAGCCAGGAACAGAGCGCGATGCCCAGCATCCAGTTTTCGCTCCAGCTGCGGTTATTGCGCATCAGCCTGGCGGTCGCGGCGGCGAAAACTTCATCGGTCAGGCCAAAGGCCCACATCGCCGTTTTGCCGGGTGACATGCGCGAGACGATGCGGTGACGCAGCGCCGGGCCGTACAGCAGGTGGCGCACGTCCATCGCCATCACCGTCAACGCGGAGACCCACAGCGACATTCCGGCGCTCAGCAGGGCGGTGATCACGAACTGGCTGGCGCCGGCGTAGATGATGCAGGAGAAGAAAATGCTTTCCAGCGGGGAAAAGCCCAGTTTGACGGCGCTGAGGCCGAAGGCGAACGCTACCGGGACATACCCGATGACGATCGGCAAACTGTCGACGACGCCGTTGGCGAAGGTGGCGCTGACGGCGGGCGGATTGAGGCTGTCTGCAGCTTGGCTTTGCATGGTTGTGGGTCGCAGGGTAGATAGGACTTCAATAGTTTATGGCCAGAACATTACCAGAGAGTAAGTAATGTTTATACCCTGCACCGCTAATAAATTTCTTAAGTTACTATTTGCACGATAATCAGATTGTCGCCGGCCCCTGCGGATCGTGGTGCTTGCCGAGCCACCAGGTCAGCAGGTTGAGCAGGCATAACACCCCGCCGGCGGCGGCCACGCCGTACCAGCCGGCATGCTGATAGGCCGAGGCGGAGAGCAGTGAACCGAGGGCGCCGCCGATAAAGTAGCTGGTCATGTAGCCGGCGGTCAGGCGGTTGCGCGCGTCCGGCATGATGCGGTACATCACGCTCTGGTTGGTGACGTGTACTGCCTGCACCGCCAGATCGAGGATCAGGATGCCGGCGATCAGCGCCCACAGCGATTGTTTAGCCAACGCGATGGGTATCCATGACAGCAGCAGCAGCACCAGGCCGACGGTGGTGGTCAGCCCGGCCTTGCCCTTGTCCGCCAGATGCCCGGCGCGCGAAGCGGCCAGCGCCCCGGCGGCGCCCACCAGGCCGAACAGCCCGATCACCCCCTCGGAGTAGTTGAACGGCGGCGCGGCGAGCAGAAAGGCCATGGAGGTCCAGAGCACGCTGAAGTTGGCGAACGACAGGGCGCCGAGGATGGCGCGGGTGCGCAGCAGCGGCGTGCGGCAGAACAGGCTGAAGATCGAGGCCAGCAGCTGCGGGTAGTTCAGCCCGGAGTGCTGCTTATAGCGCGGCAGCGCGCGCCAGCAGGATGCCAAGCAGCAGGCCGCTCATGATGATGCCGACGGTCTTGCCGCGCTTTTCCGGGTGAGCCAGCGTGGCGGCCAGCGGCACCAGGATCTGCGCCACCACCGAGAACAGCCCGGTGAGCGCGGTGCCGAGGATCATCATCGGCAGCGTGGCGGAGGTGGCGGTGATCAGCATGCCCCCGGCGGCCAGCAGCGTCATGAAAACGATCAGCCCGCGGCGCTCGAACATATCGCCGAGCGGCACCAGCAGCAGCAGGCCGGTGGCGTAACCGAGCTGCGCGGCGGTAACGATAAAGCCGGCCTGGTTGACCGACAGATTGAAGCCGGTGGCGATGGTTTCCAGCAGCGGCTGCGCGTAATAGTTGCTGGCGACCGCCAGGCCGGTAGCGATGGCGATCAGCACGGTCAGCGCCGGGCTGAGGCCCGGGTGGACGTTTTGTTGGTTCATGATTTTTTCATCACGGGAAGAAGATAGCGCGCAGTATCCGGCAATGCGTCTGCGGAAACCAATGTATAATTTTCATTTGATTTATCTCATTTCAAGATAGATGCCATGAACCTGAAACAGATCCGCTATGCGCTGGCGGTGGCGGAGGAACAGAGCTTCACCCGGGCGGCGCAGCGCTGCCATACGGTGCAGTCGGCGCTCAGCCACCAGATCGCTAAACTGGAAGAAGAACTGGGCTGTACGCTGTTTGAGCGCACCTCGCGTCGGGTGCGATTGACCCCCGCCGGCCAGGCTTTCATTCCCTCGGCGCAGCGGCTGCTGGCGGCGCAGCAGGCGCTGGTGGAAGAGGTGACCGCCGCCGGGGATGCGGTGTCCGGCACCTTGACCATCGGCACCATTTCAACCATAAACGCGATTGATCTGACCGAAAAGCTCGACAAGTTTCATCGCCACTATCCGGCGGTGAACATCCGCCTGTACGTCGGCATGAGCGAAGCCCTGCTGGAGGACGTGCGTCAGCAGAAGTGCGATATGGCGTTCGTCGGCATCTGGCCCGGCGACGTCGATTTGCTGCCGATGTCGCACCGGCAGTTGACCGATGAGCCGCTGGTGGCGTTGGTGGCGCCGCAGCATCCGCTGGCCAACCGCGAGCGGGTGAATCTGCAGGCGCTGGCGGAAGTGCCGCTGGTGGATTTCTACAGCGGCACCGGCGCGCGGCGCCAAACCGATCGCGCCTTCCAGGCGGCGGGCATCCGCCGGCACGTCAGTTTTGAAATCGATCATATCGAATGGTTGGAGAATCTGGTGCGGCGCGGATTGGCGGCGGGCATCGTACCGATCTCGACCGCGCAACGACTAAGCACGCTGGTGTCGATTCCGATTGAAGACGGGCCGCGACGCCAAGTGTATTGCATCTGGCCGCAGCCCTTGTCAAACGCCGCCGCACGTTTTTTACAGTTCAGCGGCATCGATATGGCGGGGTAGGGGGCGGCGGATGCGGCGCCCCCGAGCGGTTACGGCTTCGCCGCCTCGGCGGCGGTTTTCACCCAGCCGTCGAAGGTCGCCTGGTGCGCCTTGATCCAGCCGTTGACGTGGTTCTGGATGTCGGCTTCCGAAGCCTGGCCTTCATGCATGCGCAGGTTTTGCGCGTTGATGTCGGCGATCGGCAGCTTCATGATGGCGAACAGCTTGGCGGCCGCCGGATTGGCTTCGGCCCACTGCTTGTTGGCGGCGATGCGCATGGTGTTGACCGGGAAGCCGTAGTTGGCGCCGTTAGGCAGCTTGGTGTCGACGTTCTTCTGCTCGCCCGGCAGGGAGGAGAACGGCACCTGCAGCCAGACCACGTCGCGGCCCGGCACCATCACATCGCTGACCCAGTACGGCGTCCAGGTGTAATACAGCACCGGTTTGCCCTCTTTGTAGCGGGTGATGGTGTCGGCGATCATCGCCGCGTAGTTGCCCTGGTTGTGCTCGACGGTGTTGCTCAGGCCGTAGGCCTTGATGTGGTGGTTGATCACCGCTTCGCAGCCCCAGCCCGGGGTGCAGCCGGTCAGATCGGCCTTGCCGTCGCCGTTGGTGTCGAACAGCTTGGCGATCTTGGGATCCTTGAGCTGCTCGACGTTGGTGATGTGATATTGCTCGGCGGTCTTCTTGTCGATCAGGTAGCCCTGCGCGGCGCCGTTGACGTAGACGCCTTCGCGGTAGAACTTGGCGTCACCGCCGGCGGCCTTGTACTGATCGGCGTGCAGCGGATCCCAGTTGACCGCGATAAAGGTCGCGTCGCCGGAGGCGATCGAGGTGTAGGCGACGTTGTAATCCACTTCACGCGGTTCTTTCACGTCGTAACCCAGTTTTTCCAGCGCCTTGCTGACCAGCAGCGTCTGGAAGGTCTCTTCGGAAATGGTGCTTTGCACCGGCTGTACCGCGATCCCCTTGCCGGGTAAATCTGCCGCGCTCACGCTCTGTGAGCCAATCAGCGTCGTCAGGGCGAGAGCCCAGATGCCCGTAGTGCGCATAGTGTTTCCCCTTTTTTCGATGTGGTGGTGTCATAGCCCGCCGGGGCCGCAGCCGCCGGCGGGAAAAGCGTCAGGCTTGCTTGATGAACGGGCGAGTCAGCAGCCCGATGGGGCCGCGGCGATACCAGCGGCCGATGCCTTTGCTGCGGCGATCGCGCCCCAGCGATTGGGTGAGGCGATCGAGAATGATCGCCAGGATCACGATGCCGACCCCGCCGACGGCGGCCAGGCCCATGTCCAGCCGGCCGATGCCGCGCAGCACCATCTGGCCCAGACCGCCGACGGCGATCATCGAGGCGATGACCACCATCGACAGCGCCAACATCAGCGTCTGGTTCACGCCGGCCATGATGGTCGGCATCGCCAGCGGCAGCTGCACCTTGAACAGCAGCTGGCGCGGGCTGGCGCCGAAGGACTCGGCGGCCTCTATCAGATCTTCCGGCACCTGCTTGATGCCGAGAATGGTCAGGCGCACGATCGGCGGCAGCGCGAAGATAATGGTCACTACCACGCCTGGCACGTTGCCGATGCCGAACAGCATGACGATCGGCACCAGATAGACGAAGGCCGGGGTGGTCTGCATCGCGTCGAGCAGTGGCCTGATGACTTTGGCGGCGTGCTTGCTGCGCGCCAGCCAGATGCCGAGCGGCAGGCCGATAAGGATGCAGAAGAACAGTGCGGTCAGCACCAGCGCCAGCGTGACCATCGCCTGCGACCAGGCGCCGATGGCGCCGATGGCGACCAGGGAGAGCAGAGTCGCGGCGCCCATGCCGAGGCCCGAGACCTGCCAGGCGAGCAGCGAGAACACCAGAATGGCGATCGGCGCCGGCATGCCCAGCAGCAGTTGCTGGAAGCCGCTCAGGATCATGTCGACCGGCACGCGGATGCCCTGGAACAGCGGGCGGAAGTGCAGCACCAGCCAGTCGATGCCCTGCGTGACCCAGGTATCGAACGGCACCCAGGCCTTGTGGAACGGATCGAGCAGGCTGAAGTGTTCCGGCTGCGCCGGGGCGCTGCTGAGCCAATCGGCGCCTTGTCCGGCGGCGTCATGGGTGGCCGGCGGCGGCGCGCTGGACCAGGCGTCGCCGGCGTTGGCGGCGGCATCGTTTGCGGGTGCGGCGCCGGTATCGGCCGGTGCGGTAGCCCAGGGATCTTGGGTTTGCGTAGTATCACTCATTGGCGGAGCCCTCCTTGTCCAACGCCTGCAGCAGCATGGCCTTGGAGATGATGCCGAGATAGTTATGTTCTTCGCACACTACCGGCACCGCGCACGGCGCCTGGGCGACCAGGGAAATCAGATCGCTGAGCGGCGTGTCGGCCGGCACGGCGGCAGGGGCCTCGAGCAGGGCATCGTCCAGCGTTTGATTGGCGGACAGCGCCTTTTTCAGCGACTCTATCGACACCACGCCGATAAATTTCTTTCCGCGTTCAACAACATAACCATAATCACGGTCCTCATCGCGCAGCAGCTGCAGCGCCGATCGGGGGCCAAAACCGGGGGTTTTGCGGATCAGCGTCACCGGGCGCCGTTGGGCGATATCCTTGGCGCTGAATACGTGACTGATGTCCACGCCGCGGAAGAAGGTGCGCACATAGTCGTTGGCCGGGTTGTTCAGGATCTCGTCCGGCGTGCCGACCTGGATCACCTCACCGCCCTGCATGATGGCGATGCGATCGCCGATGCGCATCGCTTCGTCCAGATCGTGGGAAATAAACACGATGGTGCGCTGATGCTGGGCCTGTAATTTCACCAGCTCATCCTGCATTTCGGTACGAATTAACGGATCGAGCGCCGAGAAGGCTTCGTCCATCAATAATATATCCGGGTTATTGGCCAGGGCGCGGGCTAATCCCACGCGCTGGCGCATGCCGCCGGATAATTCATCCGGATAAGACAGCGCATAATTCTCCAGCCCGACCTGGCGCAGGGCATCCAGCGCTTTTTCCTGGCGTTCCTGCAGCGGTATGCCGGCTAATTCCATACCGAATGCGGTATTATTCAGGACGTTCATGTGCGGCATCAGCGCGAATGACTGAAATACCATGCTGATCTTATTTCGCCGCACGGTGCGCAGCGCGGCGTCGGATATTTTGGCGATGTCCTCACCGTCGATCAGCACCTGGCCGCGGGTGGGTTCTATCAGACGATTGAGAAGGCGTACCAGGGTGGACTTGCCGGAACCGGAGAGCCCCATGATGACAAATATCTCGCCTTCTTCAATGGCCAGAGTGGCGTCTTTTACGCCGAGCGATAAGCCGGTTTTTTCAAACAGCCGATCTTTTGTCAGACCTTTATCCAGCAGTTTGAATGCGCGTTCCGGGTGTTCGCCAAATATCTTATACAGGTTCTTTACTTCGAGTTTAATTGCCATGCAATTTGCTGTTTCCTCTGGTTTAATTAACGCGTTATGGGCTGTCCTTAGCAAAATAAAAGAGCTTTTTACCCTAACACAGTGAATATCTGAGACAACCCTCAATGTCATTTAAATGGGATATTAGTGGTTTACATCAAGGTTTTAATTAGTTATGGTAATTTTGCCCATGACTCGAAATTGACGGCCGCTATTCGCCATAATGGTTTGGTTTTTAGGGAAATAACGCGGCGTGAAGCAATGGGATATTTCGCTTTTGCGCCAGCCGTTTCGGATAATAAAAAACCCGACCAGAGGCCGGGTAAAAGTCATCAGTATTTCATCAGTTTTAACGACAGGTGCCGATATCGAGGGGGATATCGTCGGGCGCTATGTTATCGCCGTAATATGACAGCCAGATGGCAGCCTCAGGCCTTGCGATACAGCCGCCGCGGGTGGCCGATATTGCCGTACAGCATCTCCACCCGCACGAACTGGGTGGCGACGCAATATTCCAGATAACGGCGGGCGGTGGTCTTGCTGATGCCGACCTGCTCCACCACATCTTCCACCGCATGCGCCACCGCCGGCTGGGCGATAAACAGCGCCTGTACCAGCTCGAGGGTATTGGTTTCGATGCCTTTGGCGCTTGGCTCGCTGGAGAACTGCTTCGACTGCAGGTTGTACAGCGCATCGACGTTGTCCTGATCGATGATCTTGAAGGTGCGCTGGGTTTGCACGAACTGCATGAAGCGTTCGAGCGAATTGCGCAGCCGCTTGTAGGATACCGGCTTGATGATGTAGTCGAAGGCGCCGTTGCGGATCGCCTGGCTGCAGGTGTGCATGTCGCTGGCGGCGGTGATGAAGATCACCGAACAGGCGGGGTTCTTCACCGCCGGCTCTTCCATCAGCTCGATGCCCTGGCCGTCCGGCAGAAAGTTATCCAGCAGGATCAGCCGCGGCTGATGCGCATTGGCTTTGGCCCGCGCTTCGGCCAGCGTGGCGGCGTAAGCCACCACCCGCAGGTTGAAATTTTTCTCGATGAACTCCGCGTGCAGCGTCGCCAGTTGCGGCTCGTCTTCCACGATCAGAACGTCCAGTGCTTGGTGTGACATAATCGGGTGCTCAAAAAATCGGGTTATGGGTTTTATTTAGGGATAAATATAGAGAATATTGCGCCGTGCGGCTCGTTGTCCGACACTTCTATGCTGCCGTGCGCCTGCGCCACGTGGCTGGCGACCAGATGCAGGCCGATGCCGTGGTCGCTTTTATCCGCTTTGGTGGTGACGCCCTGTTCAAACAGCGTATCACGAATCTCCTCGGCGATGCCGGTGCCGCGATCCGCCACCTCGATCACCAGCTCGTCGCTGCCGTCGCTGATATAAAGCTCGATCGCGTCGTGCGGGGCCGGGCAGTGCAGCGTCGCCTCCACCGCATTATCCAGCAGGTTGCCGACGATCGACATCAGTTCGGTCTCATTCAGCGCCGCCGGGATCTGCCGCAGCTGGCAGGCCGGATCGAAGCGTAGCTCGATGCCTTTTTCTCTGGCGCTGGAATATTTGCCCAGCAGCAGGCCGCACAGCGCCGCCGAACTGAAGCGCTGCGAGATGAAATCGAGGATCTCCTGCGCGCCCTCCGACTGGGCCTCCACGTAGCGGATGGCCTCGTCGTAGCGCTGCATATGCAGCAGCCCGGCCAGCGTGGCGGTCCAGTTCAGCTGTTCGTGGCGCATGATGCGCAGGTTGTCGGCATAGCGTTTCACCTGGCTGAGCTGGCTGCTCAGGGTATTGATGTCGTTCTTGTCGCGGAAGCTGATCACCCAGCCTTGCAGCTCCTGCTCCTGCATGATGCGCACCCGGCTGGCGATCACCCGCACGTGATTGAAGCGGCACACCTCGTCGTGCGTATCCTGGCCCAGCTGCGCGGCGGCGAAGAAGTTCGGCTGCGCCTGAATGACGTCGCCGATCGGCCGGCCCAGCAAGCCGGCGGCGGGTTGGTGCAGATCCAATAGCTCGCGCGCCGCATGGTTGATGGTGATGATCCGCAGCTCTGGATCGATGGCGATCACCCCTTCATAGATGGCTTCCAGCAGCGCTTTTTGCTGGCGCACCAGCAGCGCGATCTCTTTCGGCTCCAGCCAGAACATCTGGCGCTTGAGGTTTTTCGACAGCAGCCAGGAAAAGACGAACAGGGCGATCAGCAGCAGGACGATGGAGCCGATAATTTGCGTCAGCGTCCTGGCATTTAAATTATCGATGTGCGATTTCAAATAGCCGACGGAAACGATGCCAATGACATGATTATTTTCATCCAGGATCGGCGCCTTGCTGCGCAATGAAACGCCGATGCCGCCCTTGCGAATGGAAATAATGCTTTTCCCTTCCAGCACCTCTTTATTATCGCCGCCGATCATCGGCGTGCCCAGACGGCCTTCATATTCGGAATGATAAAGATGGCGGGCGTGATTATCGCCGATGACGATATAACTGGCGTCGCTGCTGGCGCGGATTTTTTTCATCAGCGCAGTGATTCGGGCGGCGTCGTTGTTTTCCACCGCATCGACCAGCGAAGGAATGAGGGCGATTTCCCGCGCCTGCACCTGCGCGCGGGCGCCGAGATCGCGGTGCAGCTGCGCATCCAGCTGGTAATAGGTGTAGGCGCCGATGCAGGTCAGCAGCAGGCAGGAGAAGGCCACCAGGCACAGAAACAGCTTGATTTGAAATGAGAGTTTGAGCCGCATGGCGGAGCTTCACCGTAAAGAGATCCTGAAGCCTTACCCTATCACGAGAAGCGGGGTCTGTAATATTGCGCCCGATCAACTTGTGATCCCTCACACGGGATTAAAGTGAACCGGACGAGAATTGTTCGTCTGCGATAAAGTTGATAAGATTTAAAATAAAAACGGCATTAACACCATTAAAACCACGCCGGTTTTTACATAATCTTAATTAACCCCATAGAAACCATAACCACCATTAAAAACCCTTTTTAACTTTGAACATAATCACAGCAGATAATCCGTGCGCTTCTCTATGATGGCTGAACAAACTAATAAGAGGCCAGATTATGAGCACAACAGATGATTCTTACCTCGTAGCCAAAGACAAGGCCGCCGATATTCCTCTGCGCGAGAAATGGTGGCGGATACTGGACAATTATAAAGTAGGGATTATTCCGTTACCGTTCTTTATTCTGGCCGGCGTATTGATTCTGCTCGACTGCCTGGAAGGCAAATTGCCGAGCGATATCGTGGTGATGGTGGCCACCCTGGCGTTCTTCGGTTTCGCCTGCGGCGAATTCGGCAAGCGCCTGCCGCTGATCGGCAAAATGGGCGCGGCGGCGATCTGCGCCACCTTCATTCCTTCCGCGCTGGTGCACTACGGCCTGCTGCCGGACGTGGTGGTGGAGTCGACCACCAAGTTCTACAAATCGACCAATATTCTTTATCTCTACATCTGCTGCATCATCGTCGGCAGCATCATGAGCATGAACCGGCAGGTGCTGATCCAGGGCTTCCTGCGCATCTTCATTCCGATGCTGTGCGGCGAGATCGTCGGCATGCTGGTGGGGATGGGCGTCGGCATGGCGCTGGGCCTGGAGCCGTTCCAGATCTTCTTCTTCCTGATCCTGCCGATCATGGCCGGCGGCGTGGGTGAAGGGGCGATCCCGCTGTCGATGGGCTACGCGGCGATCCTGCACATGGAGCAGGGCGTGGCGTTGGGGCGCATTCTGCCGATCGTGATGCTCGGCAGCCTGACCGCCATCGTCATCGCCGGCCTGCTCAACCAGTTGGGCAAGCGTTATCCGCACCTGACCGGCGAAGGCAGCCTGATGCCGAGCAAGCAGGGCGACAGCGACATGAACGCGGTGGAAAAAATCAGCGGCAAGGTGGACGTCAGCACCATCGCCTGCGGCGCGCTGCTGGCCATCCTGCTGTATATGGTGGGCATGTTGCTGCACCGTCTGATCGGCCTGCCGGCGCCGGTGGGCATGCTGTTCGCCGCCGTGGCGGTGAAGCTGGCGCATGGGGTGTCGCCGCGCATTCAGGAAGGCTCGCAGGTGGTGTACAAATTCTTCCGCACCGCCGTGACCTATCCGATCCTGTTCGCGGTCGGGGTGGCCATCACGCCGTGGCAGGAGCTGGTGGACGCGTTCACCGTACAGAATCTGATCGTGATCGTCACGACCGTCAGCGCGCTGGTGGCGACCGGTTTCTTCGTCGGCAAGAAAATCGGCATGCATCCTATCGATGTGGCGATTGTCTCCTGCTGCCAGAGCGGGCAGGGTGGCACCGGCGACGTCGCGATCCTCACCGCCGGCAACCGCATGTCGCTGATGCCGTTCGCGCAGATCGCCACCCGAATCGGGGGCGCTATCAACGTCTCGCTGTCGCTGCTGGTGTTGGCCAAGTTCTTCGTATAACTCCTATAAATCCTTAGCGTTACTTTGCCTTTCCCCGCCCCCGCGGGGATTTTTTTGCCCGCGCGCCGGCCGTACGCGCGGGCGGGGTGGATGGGGGTTATGCCGCCTGTTTCATGGCGGCGTCGTACCAGGCGAAGTAGCGCTCTACGCCGCGGCGGCCGGATTCGATCAGCGCGCGTTTCTTCTCCTCGCTGATGCCGAACTCCAGCGTGCCGACGTCAAGCGTGTCGACATACACGGTGCGTTTCCAGTCGTCGCTGTCCAGGTGCACCTTGGTTTGGATGTCCAGCATCACGTTGGCCACCGCCAGGGTGAAATCAAACAGGTTGTTGACCTGCGTGCGCGGACCTGCCTGCCCGGCTGCCTGGGCGATTTCGCCGGCGGAGTCCAGGCGAAGGCCCAGCGTGCGGGTGTTGATGCGCTGGCTTGAAGCGTCGATGTAAGGCGGCGTGGCGGAGAAGTCATAGTCGAACAGCCGCACCGGGTAGTTGTCGATCATGCCGCCGTCGATGCACAGGTCGCCCAGGGTGTTGTTCTTCGCCACGAAGGCGAATGGGAATGACATCGAAATGCGCAGGCCGTCCGCCACTTTCATGCGCGGCGTAGTGCGATGCGAATAGACCTCGCGCTGGCCGCTGTTGAGGTTGGCGCCGATAAAGTAAATCGACTTGAACCCTTTCGCCGCTTTCATCGCTTCGAACTGCTCGAAGGTAATATCCGGCTTGCCGGTGTATTGCTTGATAATATCGCGCGACCATTGATAGAAATAATCGCCGGGCGCGATGCCGTATTGATTGAACAGGCGATAGGCATCGTGGAGCGTACCGAAAAAGCCGCCGTTATAATCGAGGAATTTTTTAAAATCCATCGCCGACAGAATTTTGGTTACGTCCGCCGAGCTGCAGCCCAAGCCGACCAGCAGTGCGGCGATAGCGCCCGCCGAGGCGCCGGAGGTTTGCTTGATCTGTGGCATGATGCCTTTGGCTTCCAGCAATTCCAGCGCGCCGCCATAGGCGATGCCTTTTACGCCGCCGCCTTCAAAGACCAGATTTTCGAATTGATAGTTCATGATATTTCCTCACTCTTGGTTTAGGGAGTAAGAAAAATAACCAAGTGGCGAGCGAGAAAATATTGATTGGGGTTGTGTGAGTCGGCAAACAAAACTATTCATAATAAATATATTATTTATATATTTATTAAAGGCATTTATTAAACAGGCGCATCGGGATTTTTGCGTCAATACTTAGCGCTGTTCAATTCTCGCAAGGAGTCATCATGTTCTGGAAACGTTGTCTGCTGGGCGCGGCGCTGGCCGTTATGTCATTACAGGCTGGCGCCGCCGCGCCGCAGGCCAAAACCCCGGCGCCGGAAGTTTACCGCATCATGCTGGGCAGTTTTGAAGTGACCGCGTTGTCTGACGGTATCATTCGCCTGCCGGCGGACAAACTGCTGCTCAACACCACGCCGCAGCAGATCGCCGCCGGGTTGGCCGAGCGGCATCAAAGCCTGCCGGTGGTCACCTCGGTCAATGCCTATCTGATCAATACCGGCGACAAGCTGGTGATGATCGACAGCGGCGCCGGCCAGCTGCTGGGCGACGGCCTGGGCAAGCTGGTGGATAATCTGCGCGCGGCGGGCTATCAGCCTGAGCAGGTGGATGAGATCTACCTGACTCATATGCACCCGGATCACCTCGGCGGCCTGACGCACGACGGCAAGGCGGTATTCCCCAATGCGGTGGTGCGCGCCGCCAGCCAGGATGCGGACTTCTGGCTGAGCGCCGACCGGTTGAAACAGGCCAAGGCGCAGAACAAAGGCAATTTCGAAAAGGCCATGGCGGCGATCAAGCCTTACCAGGCGGCGGGGCACTTTAAGCCGTTCAACGGCGACGGCGGGCTTTCGCCGGGCATCGCCGCCTTTGCCGCTCACGGCCATACGCCAGGCCACAGTGTCTATCAGGTGACCAGCCAGGGCAGAAAGCTGCTGTTGCTGGGGGATCTGATCCACGTGGCGGCGGTGCAGATGCCGCATCCGAAGGTGGCTATCAGCTTTGACAGCGACGCCAAGGCGGCGGTCGCTCAACGGCTGCGGGTGTTCAGCGACAGCGCGCGGCAGAACGAGCTGGTGGGCGGCGCACACCTGTCGTTCCCGGGATTGGGCTACCTGAACCGCCAGGGAGAAGGGTACAGCTGGGTGCCGCTGAATTACGGCGCGCTGTAACGGGGATGGCCGCCCGTTGGGCGACCATCGAACGAGTGCAGACGCATTGTTCGATAATTTGGGATGATGATGCCAGACAATCGGGGCTTATTCGCCGCGATAAAGAGTGCATGATTAACGTTACCCTCGTCGTTTTCTTTAAGGATCTCCGATGAACCAGAAAACTCCCCCCGTCGCTATCGTCACCGGCGCATCGCGCGGCATCGGCGCCGCCATCGCCGAGCGTCTGGCCGCCGACGGCTTTACCGTCATCATTAACTATTCAGGCAACCCGGCGCCGGCCGATGAGCTGGTGCGCAAGATAGAACAGCGCGGCGGCCGCGCCTTGAGCGCCAAAGCCGACGTCAGCGATGCGGCCGCGGTCGCCCGGCTGTTCGACAGCGCCGAACAGGCATTTGGCGGCATCGACGTGCTGGTCAATAACGCGGGGGTAATTGCGTTGGCGCCGGTGGCGGACATGCGCGATGAAGACGCGGATCGCCTGATCGACATCAACCTGAAAGGCAGCTTCAATGCGATGCGTGAAGCGGCGAAGCGCCTGCGTGACAACGGCCGTATCATCAACTTCTCCTCCAGCGTGGTGGGGCTGCTGCAGCCGGGGTACGGCATGTATGCCGCCAGCAAGGCGGCGATCGAGGCGTTGACCAGCGTGCTGGCGAAAGAGCTGCGCGGCCGCAATATCACGGTAAACGCCGTCGCGCCGGGGCCGACCGCCACCGGTTTGTTCCTCGACGGCAAAACGCCGGAGCTTATCGATCGGCTAGCGAAGATGGCGCCGCTGGAGCGGCTGGGCACGCCGGACGATATCGCTGCGGCGGTGGCCTTCCTGGCCGGCGCCGACGGCGGCTGGATCAACGGCCAAACCCTGCGCGCCAACGGCGGTATCATCTGATTGACGACGCGCCGCCGCCGGATCGGGTATCCTGTGGCGGCACACATCACTTCAAGGGCGGTTTATGGCGGGCGACAATCAGCAATCCCAGCACGGCGTAAGATCGCCCTGCGTCAGCCTGTGCCGCATCGACGACGAAACCCAGCAGTGCCGGGGATGCCGGCGCACGCGGGCGGAGATCGCCGCCTGGCCGACCGCCGGCGACGCGGAGAAACGCGCCATCTGGCGGCGGCTTGAGCTGCGTGCGGCCTTCAAGCAAAACACATAGTCGCGGGAGCACGACACGTCGCACTCCCGCGAAAGCCTTTTCCTGATACGGCCAGCCAGTCCTCAGAAATCCCAGTCCTCATCTTCGGTGTTGACCGCCTTGCCGATGACGTAAGACGAACCGGAGCCGGAGAAGAAGTCGTGGTTTTCATCGGCGTTTGGCGACAATGCCGACAGGATAGCCGGGTTGACCTCCGCCATCGCCGGCGGGAACAGCGCCTCATACCCGAGGTTCATCAACGCCTTGTTGGCGTTGTAGTGCAGGAAGGTTTTCACGTCTTCCGTCCAGCCGACGCCGTCGTACAGCTCCTCGGTGTAACGCACCTCGTTGTCATACAGATCCTGCAGCAAATCGAAGGCAAAGTTTTTCACCTGCCGGCGCCGTGCGGCGTCCACTTTCTCCAGCCCTTTTTGGAATTTATAGCCGATATAGTAGCCATGCACCGCCTCGTCGCGAATGATCAGGCGGATCAGATCGGCGGTGTTGGTCAGCTTGGCGCGGCTTGACCAGTACATCGGCAGGTAAAAGCCCGAATAGAACAGGAACGACTCGAGGAACACGCTGGCAACCTTCTTCAGCAGCGGATCGTCGCTGCGATAGTGCGCCAGAATGATGCCGGCCTTCTTCTGCAGCGCGCGGTTTTCCTCGCTCCAGCGGTAGGCGTCGTCCACGTCCGGCGTTTGGCACAGGGTGGAGAAGATTGAGCTGTACGAGCGGGCGTGCACCGCCTCCATAAAGCTGATGTTGGAGTACACCGCCTCTTCGTGCGGCGTCAGCGCATCGGCGATCAGGGCCGGCGCGCCGACGGTGTTCTGGATGGTGTCCAGCAGCGTCAGCCCGGTGAACACCCGAATGGTCAGCTGCTGCTCCTTCGGCGTCAGCGTGGCCCAGGAGGGGATATCGTTGGACAGCGGCACCTTCTCCGGCAGCCAGAAGTTGGAGGTCAGGCGGTTCCACACCTCCAGATCCTTGTCGTCTTCGATGATGTTCCAGTTGATGGCGCGCACCAGCGGCGCCGATGTTACGGTCGTCATAAGTTGCCTCACAGCGCGCAGGACACGCAGCCCTGCACCTCGGTGCCTTCCAGCGCCATCTGGCGCAGGCGGATGTAGTAGATAGTCTTGATGCCTTTGCGCCAGGCGTAGATCTGCGCGCGGTTGATATCGCGGGTGGTGGCGGTATCGCGGAAGAACAGCGTCAGCGACAGCCCCTGATCGACGTGTTGCGTGGCGGCGGCGTAGGTATCGATGATCTTTTCCGGGCCAATCTCATAGGCATCCTGGTAATACGCCAGGTTGTCGTTGGTCATGTAGGGCGCCGGGTAGTAAACGCGGCCGATCTTGCCTTCCTTGCGGATCTCGATGCGCGAAACGATCGGGTGGATGCTGGAGGTGGCGTTATTGATGTACGAGATGGAACCGGTCGGCGGCACCGCCTGCAGGTTCTGGTTGTACAGCCCGTGCAGCATCACCGACTGGCGCAGCGCGCGCCAGTCGTCGCGGTTCGGAATGGCGATGCCGGCGGCGGCGAACAGCTCGCGCACCCGCTCGGTCTGCGGCAGCCAGTCGCGCTCGGTGTACTTATCGAAGTACTCGCCGCTGGCATAGCGGGAATGCTCAAAGCCGTCGAAGGCGCCGCCGCGCTCGATCGCCAGCCGGTTAGAGGCGCGGATGGCGTGATAGGCCACGGTATAGAAATAGAGGTTGGTGAAGTCAATGCCTTCTTCCGAGCCGTAGAAAATGCGCTCGCGCGCCAGGTAGCCGTGCAGATTCATCTGGCCCAGACCGATGGCGCGGGCGCTGCGGTTGCCTTCGGCGATCGACGGCACCGAGCGGATATCGCTCATGTCGGCCACCGCGGTCAGCGCGCGGATCGCGGTCTCGATCGCCTTGCCGAAGTCCGGCGCGTCCATGGTTTTGGCGATGTTCAGCGAGCCGAGGTTGCAGGAGATGTCCTTGCCGATGCGATCGTAGCTCAGATCCTCGTGATACGTGCTGGCGCGGTTGACCTGCAGGATCTCCGAACACAGGTTGCTCATGTTGATCCGCCCGGCGATCGGGTTCTCCCGGTTAACCGTGTCCTCGAACATCACATAGGGGTAGCCGGATTCGAACTGGATCTCCGCCAGCACCTGGAAGAACTCGCGCGCGTTGATGCGCGACTTGCGGATGCGCTTGTCGTCCACCATCTCGCGGTACTTCTCGCTGACGGCAATCTCCGAAAACGGCACGCCATACACCCGTTCGACGTCGTAGGGCGAAAACAGGTACATCTCTTCGTTGTTCTTCGCCAGCTCGAAGGTGATATCCGGGATCACCACCCCCAGCGACAGCGTTTTGATGCGGATCTTCTCGTCGGCGTTTTCGCGCTTGGTGTCGAGAAAACGCAGAATGTCCGGGTGGTGGGCGTTGAGGTAAACCGCGCCGGCTCCCTGGCGCGCGCCGAGCTGGTTAGCGTAGGAGAAGGCGTCTTCGAGCATTTTCATGATCGGAATGACGCCGGAGGACTGGTTCTCAATGCGCTTGATCGGCGCGCCCACCTCGCGAATATTGCTCAGCAGGAAGGCCACGCCGCCGCCGCGTTTCGACAGCTGCAGCGCGGAGTTCACCGCCCGCCCGATCGATTCCATATTGTCTTCGATGCGCAGCAGGAAGCAGGAGACCAGCTCGCCGCGCTGGCGTTTGCCGCAGTTGAGGAAGGTCGGGGTGGCCGGCTGGAAGCGGCCGGAAATCATCTCCTCCACCAGATCCTGCGCCAGCCCGGTGTCGCCCGCCGCCAGCGTCAACGCCACCATGCACACCCGATCTTCGTAGCGCTCCAGATAGCGTTTGCCGTCGAAGGTTTTCAGCGTATAGCTGGTGTAGTACTTGAAGGCGCCGAGGAAGGTCTCGAAGCGGAATTTTTTGGCGTAGGCCTGCTGAAACAGCTGCTTGATAAACGGGAATTCGTACTGCGCCAGCACCTGCGGCTCGTAGTAGCCTTCCTCCACCAGATAGCGCAGCTTTTCCTCCAGGTTGTGGAAAAACACGGTGTTTTGGTTGACGTGCTGCAGGAAGTAGTGCCGCGCCGCCAGCCGATCTTTATCGAACTGGATCCGGCCTTCCGCATCGTAAAGATTGAGCATCGCGTTGAGCGAATGGTAATCCAGCGCGCCCGTTTCGGGCCTGGTCAGTTCTGTCGTTGCCAAAATGCGGTTACTCCCTGTCTAACGTTTTCAACGTCTTGCGTCGTGCCGAGCAGCTCAAAGCGGTATAAAAAAGGCACCTGGCATTTTTTGGCGATGATGTCGCCGGCGATGCCGTACGCCGCGCCGAAGTTGGTGTTCCCGGCGGCGATGACGCCGCGCAGGTATGAACGGTTTTGCGGAACGTTGAGAAAGCGGATCACCTGGATCGGCACCGCGCCGACGGCGCTGCCGCCGCCATAGCTGGGTACGATCAAGATAAAGGGGTGTTCCATCAGCAGCTTGCTGCGGGCGCCGGCGATCGGAATGCGGATCGCCGGCAGGCCCAGTTTCTCAACGAACCGATGGGTGTTCTCCGAGCTGCTGGAGAAATAAACCAGCGGATTCATCGGCGGGCCTCAGCAGGTGAGCGCCAGCGCGCCGATCTTGTCCGGCCGGAATCCGGACCAGTGATCGTCTCCGGCGATAATTACCGGAACTTGCTGATAACCTAAGGATTTAACGTGGTTCAGCGCCTGCTGATCCAGGGTGAGATCGACCACCTGATAATCAATCCCCTGTTTATCAAATGCGCGATAGGTGGCGTTGCACTGGACACAGTCCGGCTTACTGTAAATAATAATGCTCATGATTCGCATTTACCTTTAGGCTGAAGGAAAGGCGGACAAGTCAGATAACGGAGCATTGTTCCTGGCGTTTCTGACGGCGTTATCAACCGAACGACACTCCCTGCGGCTGACCTATAAAATACTATATGTTGATATTTATTTTATCAACCACGCCATATATGGTGTTTTGTAAGGGTGAAGGCGCAGACCGCGCCGGGGCTGGAAAAGGCGAGGGAAAAAATTTTTGCGGGTGAGAAATTCCCCCTCTCAGTGCAGAGGGGGGAAGAGAACGCATTACTGGCGCATGCTGACGGCCAGCCGGTTGAAGGCGTTCATGATGCTGATGGCGAAGGTCAGATCGGCGATCTCGGCATCGCTGAAGTGCGCCTTCAGCGCCTCGAAAGCGCTGTCCGGCGCGCCGGTGGCGGCGATCAGCGTCACCGACTCGGCCCATTCCAGCGCGGCGCGCTCGCGCTCGTTGAACTCATGGCTGACGCGCCAGCCCGCCAGCGTATCCAGCTTGGCATGGCTGAAGCCGCTTTCGCGCAGCGCTTTGCCGTGCATATCCAGGCAGTAGGCGCAGCCGTTGATCTGCGAAACGCGCATAAACATCAACTCGATGGTCGCCTTGTCCAGGGCACCTTTCTCCAGCGCCATCAGCGCGCTTACCATATTTTTGTACGGGGCGGGCGCCAGCTCGGCATAGTTCAAACGTTGCTTAATCATGGTCAACCTCAATCGGTAGTAACGAAATCATGGCGCTACTTTAGCGGCCTTATGGTCTATGCTATAGGGCCATAAAATGATTATTTAACCGGGCCATAATGCCAACTTTCCTGACCACGCTGCGGCTGGACAGCCGGCTCGCCGAACCGCTGTACCGGCAGATTTACCTGCGGATTAAAGACGCCATCGCCCAGGGCAGCCTGGCGGCGGGCAGCCGGTTACCCTCGGTGCGCGGGTTGGCGAGCGATCTGGGCGTGGCGCGCGCCACGGTGGAAAGCGCCTACGCGCAACTTATTGCCGAAGGTTTCTTGCAGAGCCGCGGGCAGGCGGGCACCTATGTTTCACCGCAGCTGCCGCATGTGCCGCCGGGCGCGGTATCCGCCGCGCCGCCGCTGGCGGCGATAGCGCCGGATCCGCTGCAGCCGCAGGGCATGCTGCAGCCTTTCCAGCTGGGCGTGCCGGCGCTGGATGCGTTTCCGCGGGCGCTGTGGCAGCGCATTGTCGCCCGCCGGCTGCGCGGTTCCACGGTGGCTTCCCTGGCGCTGCCGCCGGCCGGCGGCCTGCCTGAACTGCGTGAGGCGATCGCCCATTATCTGCATTTGTCGCGCGGCATCAGCTGTCGGCCGGAGCAAATTTTCCTCTGCGCCGGTTATCCGGCGCTGTTGGACTGGGTGGTGGAGACGCTGTTGCACGCCGGCGACGCGGTATGGATAGAAGATCCCGGCTATCCGGTCACGCGCCCGCTGTTGCGGGCCGCCGGCGTCAGGCCGCTCGCCGTGCCGGTGGATGAACAAGGCATGGACGTGGCCGCCGGTATGCTGACGGCGCCTGAGGCGCGGCTGGCGGTGGTGACGCCGACCCATCAAAGCCCGCTCGGCGTCTCGCTCAGCCTGGCGCGGCGCATGGCGCTGCTCGACTGGGCGCAGCAGCGCGGGGCCTGGATCCTGGAAGATGACTACGACAGCGAGTTTCGCTATCACGGGCGGCCACTGCCGCCGCTGAAGAGCCTCGACGTTCAGGGGCGGGTGCTGTACGCCGGCACCTTCAGCAAAACGCTGTTCCCGGCGCTGCGCATGGCTTACCTGGTGGTGCCCGCCGGCCTGACGGAGGCCTTTGCGCGCAGCAGCCGGCTACGTGGCTGCGGCTGCCCGCCGCTGCTGCAGGCCGGCGTGGCGGATTTTATCCGGCAAGGGCATTTCTACCGCCACCTGAAACGCATGCGGCCGCTGTACCGCCAGCGGCGCGAGTGGCTGACGCAGGCGCTGGAACGGCAGCTGGGGACGTGGCTGACAGCGGTGCCGCAACAGGGCGGCATTCAGCTGTTGGCCCGGCTGCGTGACGGGGTGGCGGATACGCCGTTGGCGGCACAAGCCTGGCAGCAGGGGCTGGCGGCGCAGGCGTTATCGGACTGGCGAATCGACCATCCGGCGGGGCAGGGGTTACTGCTGGGGTTCGCCAATTTCACTCGGCAAGAGGAGACGGAGCGGGCGGTGCAGGGGCTGGCGCAGCTGTTCAAACGCCTAAATTAAACGGCCCGCGATTTCCGCGGGCCAGACGCACATCTGTTTTATCTTTATGACTGCAGGGGTGTTAACGCCGGGCCAGCAGCACGCCGAGCACGATGCCGACGGCGGCACCGATCCCTACGCCCTGCCAAGGTTTGTCACGCACATAGCTGTCGGCTTGATCGACCGCGTCGCGCGCATGCTGTGTCAGACTGGTGGAGCCATTGAACCGCGACCGGGCGTCGCGCAGCACGCCTTTCGCCTTGCTGTGCAGCGCTTTCAGTTCCTCTTGGGTCTTGTCGCCGGACTCACGCAACACTTCATCCAACGTATCGGCCAATAGGGTCACGTCCTGATCGATGTCGCGTTCGGTTCTTTCCGCTTTCTTAAACATTCGGCTCTCCATTCGACACACGTGTTTTAAGTGTAGACCATGCCGAGATTTGCGTGGCCGATCACGGAAAAAACGCGGCGCGATTATCCGAACAATCGTGAACGCTGTTGCTCGACGTCGCTATTCTTCTCTTCTTCAACGCGGATCAGGAAGGTATAAAGCGGTGCCAACTGGGTAAAGGCTTCTGCCAGCGTATTAACTAACTGTGGGTTGAATAGCTCGGCAATATCGTGATTTTCTTGCATGACCGAGAAAGATTTCCGATTATACCAGGTGGCGATCTCTTCGGGCTGATCGGGTTGCAAGGGGTGTTTGTACGCTTCGCCAGCCAACTCAAACACCGGTAAAAGATGTGCCGTGGCGTGCCGGAACTCATTTTCGCGGCGGAGAATATTTTCTCTTACGCGGTCCATCGTGGCCCGTGTTGCAGCGTAATAGCCCAAACCGTAATAAAAACTCTCTGGCCTGATTTCAAAGAAATAAACCGGAGAATCAATCCAGTGCTTTTTATCGCGTTTAAACGTCAGCCACATTCGGTCGCGAAAGCGGGACTTGTCTTTGGAGAAGCGCGTATCCCGATAAATGCGGGATACGGTCTTGCCTATCGCGGGGCTGACTTCAATACAAGGATCGATTCTTTGCATCGTCGGGGTGAGTGATTCAACGAGATGTTGAAAAGGTTCCAATAAATGTATTTTATATGCAGACTTATTGTTGTCATACCACTCTTTGCTGTTTTGCCGTTTAACTTCGCTTAAGAAGGCGATACTTTCTTTGCTGAACTGACCCTGTGGAGTCGCTGTACCATCCATTGTTGCCCCCATTTTTTGCCACCTACTGTAAAGTGTATCTAATTAAATAATCATTATTGTTCATTTCAATAAAAAAACCTGCTGAAAAGCGGTTTGTTGATCTATATCAACAAAAAACGATCTGCGTGTAAAATTTATATACATTTGTCGATGTGTAAAGCATTCTCGTGGTAACAAAGCATTAGAAAGCATAACAGATGTTGCGAAGGAAATAGTTCTTGCTGGTTATTATAAAACACCATCCATAAGGAAGGTTTTACGATGAGTGGGCAAGTTATTAATTATCAGGGTAATATATTTATACTTGACGTTATAGCTAACGCCATTGACTGTCCGGTTGGTTCTCACAGGCAATCTCGTGCCGGTAGGAATAGCAAAATCCTGCTTCTTTTGATGTGGTTTTTCCTGCGGTTATCTCATAAATCTTTGTCTTTCCCCTCAATCTTACTCTTTCTTATGGTGATTAATTTCATATTTAATCATTTGCATTTGAAATACATCTAGCTCTATTGAATCAATCTGACTTTAAGCTGTTTACAGGAGGAGTGGTATGTTCAAGCCTAATAGTGTGATTTTGTACGTTGACAACGTCGAAGCCAGCACCGCGTTTTACAAAGCTATTTTTGGTGAGGGGCCGATCGAGGCTTTTCCCGGTTTTTCCGTGTTCTCGTTAAAAGATGGTTTTATTTTAGGGTTGCAAACCAAGCACGATATCGAGCCTAAGCCCCAACCGGCATTCGGCGGGTTTGAGTTGTGCCTGAGTGATATTTCGATTGAAGAGGTCGACGCCATTTACCGCGACTTTAAAGCGCGCAATGTCCCAATGGCGTTGCCACCGAGCAGGCTGGAGTTTGGCTACACCTTTGTGGCACTGGATCCGGACGGGCACCGCATTCGCCTGTGCGCGACGGACACCAGCGGAATCGAGAAGTTGTAATCGGCCGGGCCGATTTTGTCTTTACCTACAGGTGGCGTTAGTGGTGTCGGTTTGTCACACCGCTTTGCTTTAGGGGGAGATGAACATCGGCCCATGAGTTCGTCTTAGCATGCAAGGAGAAGCATGTGAGAAAAATATGGTTGATCACCGGTGCGGCTCGTGGTTTTGGCCGTGTTTGGACGGAGGCGGCGCTAAAAAGGGGGGATGGCGTCATCGCTACGGCGCGTGAGCCGGAGAAATTGGCCGATCTGGCCGCTCAGTACGGCGAGAGCCTCTTGCCGGTGAAGATGGATGTGTGCGATCGCGCCGCCGTGGCGGCAGCGGTGGAAACCGGCTTTCACGCTTTCGGGCGCATTGACGTTGTGGTGAACAATGCCGGTTACGGTCTGTTTTGCCCGTTGGAAGACGTGCCGGAAAAGGAAGCCAGACAGATTGTCGAAACCAATCTGCTGGGGTCGCTGTGGGTCATTCAGTCGGTGCTGCCGTATTTAAGGCGACAAGGGCATGGGCACATGATCCAGATCTCCAGCATTGCCGGTTTGCTGGCGTTGCCCGGCATGGCGATGTACAACGCGACAAAATGGGCGGTGGAAGGCATGGTCGAAACGCTGGCTCAGGAGGTCAAGGCGTTTGGCATCAATGTCACGTTGGTGGAACCTGGCCCCCACCTTACCGATTGGATCGGCAGTTCGGCTGTGCGCCCGGAACGCGGGCAGGCCTATCCCTCTCACGAGCAGATGATGCAGCAGAGTTGGCCGCGTTTGCCATTGGCCGTTCCCGATGCCGCCGTGGCACCGATGATGACGCTGGTGGATACGGATACGCCGCCGTTGCGGCTGCTGTTGGGTGAGTCGTTAAATGCGTTGATCATTCAGGATGGGCAACAACGTCTGGCTGGCATCGCATAATCAAAGCAAGAATGCTGTCTCATTTTATATGGAATTAAGGAGCAGTGATGATGGAAAGTAAAGTGCGCGCGAGCAATCGCAATATTGTCGAACAGTATATGAATACTTACGGGCAGGCCCGTTTATCCAGGCACGAACTGTTTGACGAGGAGGGATGCGGGGGGCTTTGGACTACGGACAGCGGTGAACCGGTCGTTATCAAAAGCAAAAAGCAGTTGGCTAAACATGCGGTATGGTCGTTGACCTGCTTTCCCGACTGGCGTTGGTACAACGTGAAGATATTCGATACGCAGGATCCGGATATTTTTTGGGTTGAATGTGACGGGAAAGGAGAGATTAATTTTAAGGGCTACCCAAAAGGGTTTTATCAAAATCACTTCATTCATTACTTCCAGTTTAAAAATGGAAAAATCATCCTTCAACGTGAGTTTATGAATCCTTGTCAGCAATTCCGCGCACTGGGTATTGATGTGCCGGAAATAATCAGAGAAGGCATTCCGACCTAATATCCTTTTTTCATTGATTCATCTTTATCTCGTTTTTATGTGATTCCTTTTTACGTCCTGATAAGACTGGGGATATGACATGGCTATACCTGATATAGAAGACTATGATCTCAGCTCGTTGGCATCGTCAATACCAAATAAAGTAGACTGGCGTATGACTCCCGCCAGAAGTTTGCTTTTAGTTCACGACATGCAAAATTTCTTCCTTAACCCGTTGCCTGAGTTATTACGCAATACCTTGTTGGCGAACTGTGCGCAATTGTTGGCCTGGGCGAGAAAACATGCCGTCCCCGTGGTTTACACCGGCCAGAAAGGCAGCATGAGCGCCCAAGAGCGCGGATTGCTTTACGATTTCTGGGGGGCTGGCATGGATGCCGATCCGTTGCATACGGCAATTACGCCATTATTATCGCCCCAACCGGGAGAGCCGGTATTGAAAAAATGGCGATATAGTGCGTTCTTCTCTTCGGAGCTTGCCAATATATTTTCTGACCAGCAGCGTGATCAAATAATTATATGTGGCGTCTATGCGCAAATTGGAATTTTAACCACCGCCCTGGATGCTTATTCCAGAGATATTGAGGTCTTTCTGGCGCGGGACGCGATAGCTGATTTTTCTCAGGTGGCCCATCAACGCATGCTGACTTACGCCGCTTCATGTTGTGCGTCGATATTATCGGTGGACGAGGTGATGGCATGAATACAGATCCGGCAATCACCTCTTTGCTGCGGCATGGCAGCACCCATGAATCGTTTGCGCTGTTATTCAGATGCGGGCGCGGCGCGATTCCCGAAATCGAAGTGATCACGGGGGAAGAACGGCATCTGAACAGTTTGCAAGATCTGGCGGATTTACCGGCGAATGCTGACGGCGGCGACGGGCGGCAAACGCTGCTGGTCGCGCCGTATCGGCAAATTGCTGAACGGGGCTACGCCGTTAATGACGACGGAAAACCGCTCATTGCGCTCGTCAATGCGCGCAGCAGTAAAGTGCCGCTCCATGAGGCTCTGGCTCTGCTGCCCGATGCGCTGTTGAAGGTGAACGCCGCCGCGTTCGAGCCTTCCGACGATGAGTATGCGGACACGGTCGCTCAAGTCATTCAACGGGAGATCGGCACCGGCCAGGGGGCTAATTTCGTTATCCGCCGCGCCTTTACCGCCGCCTTCGAAGATTATGGTTGCGAAACGGGATTAACTCTCTTTAAAAACCTGCTGTTGCAAGAAAGCGGCGCTTATTGGACCTTTTTCATTCAGTGCCGCGATGTCACCTTGATAGGCGCATCGCCGGAGCGGCACATCACCCTGCAGCAACAGAGGGTCTCCATGACGCCGATCAGCGGCACCTATCGCTATCCCGCCACCGGGCCGACTCGTGAAGGGCTGATCGACTTCTTATCCAATGAGAAGGAG
Source organism: Serratia sp. MF1(2023) (assembly GCF_030954545.1). Taxonomy (NCBI): domain Bacteria; kingdom Pseudomonadati; phylum Pseudomonadota; class Gammaproteobacteria; order Enterobacterales; family Yersiniaceae; genus Serratia; species Serratia sp. MF1(2023). Next base: position 39,071 of record NZ_JAVHUX010000036.1, read on the forward strand.
AAGGATGAGCTGTCGATGGTGCTGGATGAAGAACTGAAGATGATGACCCGCATCTGCGACGCCGACGTCAAAACGTTTGGCCCCTTCTTAACGCCGATGTCGCGTCTGGTGCATACCGGCTATCGGCTCGAGGGGCATTCATCGCTGCCGATGCCGGAGATTTTGCGATCTTCCATGTTTGCGCCGACGGTCACCGGCAGCCCGCTGGAAAACGCGACGCGCGTTATCGCTAAATATGAGTCATCCGGGCGAGGTTACTACAGCGGCTTTGCCGCCTTGCTGGGCTCTGAGGGCGGTGAGCCGACGATCGATTCGGCGATCCTGATCAGGACGAGTGAAATTGATTCGACGGGCGCGCTGACCATCGGGTTGGGAGCGACGTTGGTTCGTACCTCGGATCCTGTCGCCGAAGCGGCGGAAACGCGGGCGAAGGCCGCCGCGTTACAGTGTGCCATGGGCTTGAATGGCGAGTCGACGTCCATTTTTCAGGATGAACAAGTCACTGTCGCGCTGCAAAAGCACAATCATCGTCTGGCCGCCTTTTGGCGTGATGACACCGGTGAGAATGCGAGGCGCTGTCGGGGCGAGGTGCTGCTGATTGATAACGAAGACGCTTTCACCTCGATGATGGAGTATCAGCTGCGCGCAATGGGATTCAACGTCCGGCTCGCGCATTACGCTTCTCTTCTCCAACCCAACCCGCATGAGCTGCTGGTCATCGGCCCAGGGCCGGGCGATCCGCGCGATCTGAACGACAAACGGGTGATCCGCAGCCGCACGCTGATTCAGACCGCCATGCAACAAGGCCAACCCTTTATCGCGATCTGTTTCGGCCATCAGATTCTGTGCGCCACCCTGGGGTATCCGATAGTCGCGCTGGCGTCACCCAATCAGGGGATACAAAAAGAGATCCCCTTCTTTGACAAGGTCGAACGCGTGGGGTTTTACAACACGTTCACCGGGCTGGCGGCCAGCAATGCCTTGGCCAGCGAGTATGGCGAGATTCGCGTCGCGCGGGATGAGGCGACCGGCCAAATTTATGGCCTGCGCGGACCGCGCTTTTCGTCCATGCAGTTCCATCCCGAGTCGGTGTTGACCATCGATGGGCCACGGATCCTTTATGAATCAATCCAACAGGTGGTGGCCTCATGATCATGGAATGCGTGTGGTGGGAGCTGGCGCCGGGCGAGCCGGACATCGGGCAACTGCAGGCGCAGCTTGAGCAGGTCGATCTGGCCGCCTGGCAGCGAATCGGCGCGTTGCAGGCCAAATACTGGATTATGAATGAGGCGCCGCCGCGCTGGGGAGCGGCGATGGTGTGGCGTGATGAGAAGCCCGATCTCGCGGCGTTGCCGCTGAATGCGGCCGCTGAGGCGATCGGCCGGCCGCCGGATGTGCGGCTGCGGTTCACCGTCGCCGCATCTTGCCTGAATGAGTCGATTATCGCGCCCTGGGCGTCTCTGCTGAGTCGGGAGGAAACATGCACCACTATGTCATCGTAAATGCGTTCAGCGATCGCGTGCTGGCCGGCAATCCGGTCGCCGTATTTTTCGACTGTGACGATCTTGAGCCGGAAACCATGCAGCGTATAGCGGCGGAAATGCGGCTCTCGGAATCCACGTTCGTGTCGCGCCCTCGCCGCGGCGGCGACGCGCATGTCCGCATTTTTACACCAGTGAACGAACTGGGGTTCGCCGGCCACCCGCTGCTGGGCACGGCGCTGGCGCTGTCTCTTCGGTTGCAAAAAACCACCCTGAATATCGAAACCGCGAAGGGCGTTTTCCCCTTCACGCTGGAAGATGCCAGGCTGCGCAGCGATCTCCCGGTCGCCCATGTCGATATGCTCCAGCCGTCGCCGCTCATCCAACCCTATGCGCAAGCTGAAGCGTTGCTGCTCGCGCTGGGGGTGACGCACAGCACTTTGCCGATTGAACAGTACGACGTCGGGCCGCGCCACGTCTTTGTCGGCGTCGCCGACATGCAGACGCTGGCATCGCTCAACCCCGATCAGCGCGCCTTGGCGCAGCATGAAAACATGGCCGCGCTCTGTTTCTGCCGCGACGGCAATCGCTGGCGCCTGCGGATGTTCTCACCGGCATACGGCGTCGTGGAGGACGCGGCGACCGGCTCGGCCGCCGGGCCTTTGGCGCTGCATCTGGCACGGCACGGCTGGAGCGACTATGGCCAGTCGTTGGAAATCTGGCAGGGGGTGGAAATGGGGCACCCGTCAAAAATGTACGGCATGGCGCAAAGGGATGAAGGGGCGTACCGGCTGTATGCCGGAGGGCACGCCATCCAGGTAGCGCAGGGCACCTACGCGATTTGAAGGAGAAGGAAAAATGGGAAGCAGTGCGTTTGAAAGTGTCAGCGGCAAGGTGGATACGGACTTTTTGCCTTTCCATACGCGGCTGAACCAGCCGATTGAGCTCGCCTGCGCCTGGGTGCGGGAAGCGATACGCGAACAGGTCAGAGAACCGCGCGCGATGGTGCTGACGACCGCCAATGCGCAGGGGGAAATGAGTTCGCGCGTTATGGCGATCCTCGATTTTGCCGAGAGCGGCATTCTGTTCGCCACCCACAGCTGTAGCCGCAAGATCCAGGATATCGACAGCCATCCCCACGCTTGCGCTCACTTCTACTGGAAAGAACTGGGGCGGCAGCTCTCGGTCAGCGGCAGGGTGGTCAAACTGCCGCAGGCCACGGCCAGGGCGGTCTGGGAAAAACGGCCGATTCCGTTGCATGCGATGTCGACGGTCTCTCACCAAAGTGAACCGTTGTTGGACAGCGAGACGTTGCGTCGGGCGGCCGAGGCCCTCGAGGACGCGGGGGCATTGCCCTGCCCCGATCGTTTCGCCGTCTACCAACTGATACCGCAAACGGTGGAGTTTTGGGCCGCCAGTTCGGATCGCCTGCACCGGCGTTTGCGGGCTGAGTATCACCGGAACGAATGGCGAAGCGCCTGGCTACAGCCGTAACCATGGGAAAATATGATGAATTTACCTGATTTTACTTCCCACCTGACGGGAATGATGAAATGGCATTTTTCACCGCAAACCGGCGCGCCGTTCTGGTTGGATATGCGCCAATCGCTCGATTTTGATCCGCTGCATGAGGTTAACACTTTCGCCGATCTGGCGCGTTTCCCCGATGTTGCCGATCGTCTGCGCGATGTCTCGATAGACGCGCTGATCCCGCGTGGCTTGCATGACTCGGCGCTGGCGGGCGTATTTGAAAGCGGCGGCACTACCGGCAAGCCGAAACGCATCGTGGTGTTTGAGCAGTGGCTGGACGAGTTGGTGAGCTGGCGTTTATCCGGTCAGCGGCCCGGCGCCGACGAACAGCCCGGCAATACGTTGGCACTGGTTCCGACCGGCCCGCATATCGTCGGCGCGATAAATGCCCGTCGCGCGCGGGCAAAAGGTGGGCTGTGCTTTACCGTCGATCTGGATCCGCGCTGGGTCAAAAAGTGCATTCAGCGCAATGATATGGCAGGGATGCAAGCCTATGCCGCACATATCGTCGAACAGGCCGAGGATATCCTGTACACGCAGTCTATCCAGTACCTTATCGCCACACCGCCGATTCTGGAGCGGATGGCGCAACGTCCGGCGCTGGTGGCGTATATGAACCGGACGCTGAAAGAGATCACCTGGGGCGGCACCCAAATGGATCCCGATACTCTGGCGTTCCTGCAAACGGAGGTGTTTCCGGCGGTGCCGATCAACGCCAGCTATGGCAGCACGATGATCCTGGGGGAAGCCAAGGCGCGCTGCCCGGCGAGTGCCGACGATTCGGTGATTTTCGACAGTTTCGCACCCTATATCCTGCTGGAGGTGGTCGATCCGCAAACGCTGCACCCCGTGCAGTTTGGCGAATGCGGGCGAGTGATCATGCATCATCTCAGTCGTTACGCCTTCTTCCCCAATATCCTGGAGCGTGACACTGCGGTGCGCCGACCGCGCAACGACGATTTCCCCGGCGCGTCGGTCAGCGACGTTGGCCCGTTGGCGGCCATTGACGGGCGCGTGGTTATCGAGGGGGTTTATTAACCATGAACACTCCTCTTGGCTCGGCGGCGGTGGGGCGGATTGAGGCCGTGGCGCTGGGGCGCGAGTACGCTACTCGGCGGCGCGTCGCGATCCACGATCTGTGCGGCGCTCCGGTCGCGGAAATGGCGGTCGCCCCGCCGGTTTACATCCATAGCGCCATCGGCGCGATGAGAGAAGCCCCCGCGCTCCCCCTGGCGGAAATTCATGCCGCGATGGCGCGTGCGGCGGATAGTTTCCAATATGACGCGGTCGCGGGGCTGTCGCCCGATGCGTATTGCCAGCGGGTGCGCCGCACCACCGGCTTACCGGCGGCGGTGATGCAAAACGCCCTGGCCGCGATCGCGCAGGCGTTGCGCGAAATGCCGCAGATTATCGATGCGGGCAGGCCGCAAGGCGCCTGCTGGTCGCGGCACGATGCGCAGGCGCTGGCCGGATGCAGCTTATTCAGCCGCAAAGGCGACATTTTCGCCGTGCTGGCCGCCGGCAACGGGCCGGGCATTCATGCGCTGTGGCCGCAAGCGGTGGCGCTGGGCTACCGTGCGCTCGTTAGGCCTTCTACGCGCGAACCCTTCACGGCGCAACGGGTGGTCTGCGCGATGGCGCAAGCCGGCCTGGCGCATTATGCGGCGCTGATCCCCACGGACTATCGCGGGGCGGACGAACTGGTGGCGTCGGCCGACCTGACGTTGGCGTATGGCGGCCAGGACATTGTGGATAAATACCGTCTCCATCCCCGGGTACGCGTACAGGGGCCGGGGCGCGCCAAGATTGTCGTCGGCGCCGACGCTTGCCTGGATGACGCGGCCGCGTTGGTGGCGAGGTCAATGACCGATCTTGGCGGCGCCGCCTGCGTGTCGACCAGCGCGGTGCTGGTGGAGGGCGATGCACATGACTTTTGTCGGCGTTTAAGGCTGGCACTGCAACAGCTGCCGTCGGAGGCGTTGCCGCGCGCATCGCGGCAAACGGTGGATTGGCTGCGCAGCGCGCTCGACTTGCCCGTTGAGGTTGACCCGACGCCGGAAGGCTACGTGCTGCATCCGCTGGTGACCGAAGTCACTGAACCTGACGATCCGCGGGTGCAGCGCGAGTTGCCTTTCCCCTGCGTGACGGTCGCGCCGTATCAGGCGATGCGCACCGCACCGATGCTGTCCGGCTCTCTGGCCGTGACGGTATTTTCCCGGCAATCCCGGCTGCTGGCGCCGATTTTGGCCGATGCCAGCATCAGCAATGTTTATATCGGTGATATTCCCACAACCTGGATGGCCCATTCGGTGCCCCACGATGCCTACCTAAGTGATTTCCTGATGTGCAATCGGGGATTTCGCGTCGCGCCATCCTGGGCAGAAAATAAAACTAAAGGAGAGACATGGTGACCACCCCCTATGCGTTGATTTTTGGACCTGCGGATGTTTCCCACATGATGAAAGACATGCAGCGTCTTTACGATACCCACCCTCAGGTTCGTGCCCGCTTCGGACAGGTTGCGCGCTCCGCCGGTGTGGACGTCGACACGATCTTGCGTAAGACGCCGCTGCTTGATGACGCTTCATGCATGCAGGTGGTTTCGCTGGGGTTGCTCGCCGGCATGTTGGGCATTGCCGACGACATCATTGAACAACGCGGTGCGCCGAGCTGCGTAGGCGGCATCAGTCTTGGTGAAGTGGCCGCGCTCTGTGTGGCCGGCGGGTTGACTCTGGACGACGCAACGGCGCTGATCCGCCTGCGGGTCGACATGCCTGAGGCCGATGACGAAACGGTGGGATTTGTCATGGTGATGGAAGAAGGCGGGCGCGCTTTCTACCACCAACCGCCGGAAATGCGCATCGCCGTCGATTATGGCCTGATTCATCAAGGCATCGGCTCGCTGTTGATGGTCGCCGGTTTGCGTCGGACGCTGGAGGGGCGCGGGCAGGAAGGTTCCGGCGTGCTGGAGGTGCTACCGCCGGCGCTGTGCAACTCGGCGTATCACACCCCTTATCGCCGACGGATCGCCGAGCAGGTCGCCGCGTATTTGCAGGGTTGCACGCTGCCTGCGCCGCGTTATCCGGTGGTGACCTGTTTGCCGGAGATCGGCGTGGTTAACGATCCGCAGGGCGTCAAACAGATGTGCGTGCGCGGCGAAACGGAAACGCTGTCCGTGCCGGCGATGATCCGGCAGATGCAAAGCTTCGGTGTGGCGGACGTCATTTGCATCGGACCGTTCTTACGCAGCCTCAATCTGGATTTCGGCGGCGTATCGGCCTCATTTCGTGATGAACAATGGGTCGACGATATCTCGTCGTCTCTCTCGGCGGTTGAATAACGGCGCCAACGCGTTTCTCCATGATTTGCCAACAGGAGCTCCTCATGCCAGACATGACGACAGGAAACAGCAGTGTGAATATCAGCGAAACCGGCAACGCGGCCGAGCTGATTCTACAGTCAATCGTGCAGCATCCAGAGAAAACCGCGCTAATCAACGGCGAGAGCCGCATGGATTACACCGAATTCGAACGGCGCGTGGTTGCCGTACAGCGCCAGCTGACGCAGGTCGGTGTTGGGCCGAATGATGTCGTCGGGTTGCTGTTGCATCGCGATCGGTGGCTGATCCCGGCGATGGTCGCCACACTGGCTCTCGGGGCGACCTTTGTCCCGTTGGATCCCGCCTATCCGCTGTCCAGGCTGGAACGCTACGTCGACGTCGCCAAGCCGAAAGTGCTGCTCGCTCATCCGGACGAGAGCGTTCTGGCGCGGCAGTTGCACCATAACGTGACGTATCCCGTACCTGGCGTGGCGGGGAAGGTGGTTTGCGTGGCAAGGCGGTGCGATGACATCGCTTACATCCTGTTTACCAGCGGTTCGACCGGACAGCCCAAGGGCGTCAGCATCAGCCACCAGGCGCTGAGCAACTTCTTAACCGCCATTGCCGAACGGTTGGCAGTGCGCTCGTCCCATGTCTTTTTGGCGCATACCACCGTGGCGTTCGATATTTCCATCCTTGAGCTGCTGCTGCCGCTGAGCGTTGGTGGGACGGTCCTGTTGGCGACCAATGATGAAGTGAGCGCCATCGAAGGCATTCTCCCGCTGATTGAGCAAAGCCATTTCGTTCAGGCGACCCCGAGCCTATGGAAAATTTTGTGGGCGACCGGCTGGCGTCCCGATACCTCTGTGACGCTGTTGGCCGGTGGGGAGGCGCTGCCGTTGGCGTTGGCGAAAAAATTGAGCCAGGCCTGCGGCAAACTATGGAATCTGTATGGCCCGACGGAAGCGACGGTCTGGACATCGTGCGAATGCGTTGAGTGGGACGCGGATTATATTTCCATCGGTGAACCGCTGGCGAATACCCAGCTGCACGTGCTGAACGAAACGCTTGAGCCGTGCGAGCAAGGTGAACTCTATATTTCCGGGCACGGTCTGGCCCAAGGCTATTACGGTAACCGCGAGGGCACGGAAAAAGTATTTATCACTCACCCGCAAACCGGCATGAGGCTTTATCGCTCGGGGGATCGCGTTCACCTGCGCGAGCCGGGAAAAATCGAATGGCTGGGGCGCGGAGAAGGGGAAATTAAAATCCGCGGCAATCGCATCGGTGTGAGCGAGATCGAGCAAGAGCTGGAAAATATCCCCGGCGTCGCGGGCGCGGTGGTCGCCGCCAGACCGTTTGAAGGACAGGGCGAAGATATGCTCACCGCTTATATCGTCAGCCAGGCGTCATTGAGCAAAGCGTCTCTGGAGGACATATTGGGTAATAAGCTGCCCGCATATATGGTGCCGGATCTGTTTGTGGTACTGCCTGAATTTCCTCTCCAGCCGAACGGCAAGTTCGACAGAAAATCCCTGCCCGATCCCTGCTGGAGCAACACGCTGCATCATCACATCGATAGCGCGTTGCCCGCACGAGACAGCGCCCAACGGCAAGCCATCGCGGAGACGGTTTGTCAGGTATTCGCGACCACGCTGGGCCGCAAAGCGTTTGATGCTACATCGAGCTTTTTCGACCGCGGCGGCAATTCGGCGCTGGCCGTGATTTCGGCAGGCATTATCAGTGCGAAGTTGCAGCGCAAGATCCCGGTATCGCTGATCGTCAGCGGCGAAAATCCCAACGCGATTGCGGAGCAAATATTGCAACACACCTGAGCGGCGGGTTGCAGGGAATATTATCAACGCATCCAGAGCATCATCCGGGGATCATGCTAAGGAGAGGCCATGAATAACGAACAGCAATTACGTGAAATATGCCAATTCATTAATCAGGAGCGTGTATTAACGCTCAGTGTCGCTGCGGAAGGGGCGGTGTGGTCGGCAAGCTGTTTCTATCAATTCCAAAAAGATCAGATGGTGTTGTATTTGATGAGCGATATCAATTCACGCCACTCGCAGTTAATGCTCAAGGCACCAATGGTTTCCGGCACCATTGTTTCATCGGTGAAGTCAATGATGTCGATGAAAGGGGTGCAATATCAGGCTCATATTACTCCGTTGTCTGCGGAACATGAGGAGCAGGCGCGAAATTTATATTGTGAACGTTATCCAATCAGTCGCGTTATGGCGTTGAAAATATGGAGGCTGCAATTGATAGAAGTAAAATTTACGCAAAGACGCATGGGCGTTAAACGGTGTCTGCATTGGCTGCGTGCGCCGAGGCGGGAGGCGTTACCACAATGAAGAAAAAACATATCGCCATTATCGGTGGCGGCGCAGCGGGCACCGTAGCGGCCTGGCTGTTGCGCGACCGGCATCATGTGACCGTGTTTGAAGCAAACCATTATATCGGCGGGCACGTTTATACGTGCTCTGTTGACGCCGGTGAACAAGAACACATTCCCGTGGATATGGGGGTGGAATACTTTAACGAACGCGTTGCGCCGAACGTATTTAATTTGCTGCGATATTTGGGCATCGAAAACTACGTGGCGCCTTCGTCGTTCCACGCCCGTTTTCCCGGAGAAGCGCAATACTGGAGCAACGTTCACTGCGATGGCCCCATGCGCCAGGCCATGCAGGACGAGTTTAGCCGCTTTCAACTGGGCATGTCGGAGGTGATGAGCTCCGGCGACGCGCGTTATAAAACGATGTCGATCGCGGATTACCTGGCGGAAAACGGTTATTCGCCCGGGTTTAGTTATCAGGCGCTCTATCCGATGATCAGTATTTCTACCGGCTGCAATGTCGATCTGCGCAGTTATCCGCTGATGTTTTTCGCGCTGTCGTTCAACGCCAATCTGGTTTCGTTCTTTGCCCCCGGCTATTGGCGCAAGGTAGACGGCGGCATGAATCGCTACCTGCAAAGCCTGGCCGACACGTTGGGGGAGCGTTTGCGGCTGAATACGCCGGTAGAGTGGGTAAAACCCCGTGGCAAAGGCGTTGCGTTGCGCCATGCGGGAAAAGAGGAGATGTTCGATGCGGTGATTTTCGCCACCTCTGCGGAGGTCACTCTATCGCTTTTGGCGGAGGCGACGGCAAAGCAACGGGAGATCCTGTCCCACTTTGCCTATCACGATATCGAGAGCGTAGCTCACCATGACACGCGTTATTTGGGGGAGAAGGCGGTGCCGCACTACTTCAATTTCCGGCAGTTCACTGACTCGCCTGAGGGAACGCCAGCAGGTAGCGTAACCCGGGTGATTAACGCGTTATCACCGTACCGGAATCTCACTACGCCACTGTTGGTGACTCTCGACCCCAAAGTGCCTATCGATCCGCAAAAACGGGTAAAAACCTGTCGCTGGCGCGTGGCCAAACAGCAGCCTGGCGATTTCTTGCACAAGACGCGTCTGAGAGAAATACAGGGTGGCGCCAACATGTGGTTTTGCGGTGTCGACACCAGTCTGGGCGGACATGAAGGGGCTGTGGTGTCAGGCATGGTGATCGCCGACCGGTTGGGGGCGACTTATCCTTATAAGCATGACCTGCTGGCGTATATTCAATTCAAAGTGACCAAGGATATTATGGGGGTTAAAACGTGCGGTGAAGCCTTAAAAGACAGACTGTCCGATCTGTTATTCATCACCGCCAAAAAATGCGCTCTCCATAAAAGTCTTTCTTACAAGTTTATTAAAGATTTCATCGTATAAACATGTACACCAGTGTACTAGGGAACATTATGTACAAAATAGATGAATTGCGTATCGACAGTTTAGTGACACCCGATAAATTAGCGGGGCAATTACCGGCCTCCGCCGACATTATCGATAATGTCATTGCGGCGCGTAAACGTATCGAACGCATTCTTTACGGGGAAGATAAAAGATTACTGGTCGTGATTGGCCCCTGTTCGATTCACGATCGGAGCGCTGCGCTGGACTATGCCGGGCTACTGGCGACACAGCGTGAGCTCTATCAGGATCGGCTGGAAATCGTCATGCGCACCTATTTCGAAAAACCGCGCACGGTGGTGGGTTGGAAGGGATTAATCTCCGACCCGGCGCTGGACGGCAGCTGTCAGGTGAGTCGCGGCATCGAAATGGCGCGCCGGCTGCTGCTGGATATCAATCAGCTTGGATTGCCCACCGCCACCGAGTATTTGGATGTGGTGGTGGGGCGTTATATCGCCGACCTGATCAGTTGGGGAGCGATAGGCGCACGAACGACGGAAAGTCAGGTACATCGGGAAATGGCTTCAGCGTTGTCCTGCCCTATGGGGTTTAAAAATGGCACCGACGGCAATATCACTATCGCTATTGACGCCATTAGGGCCGCTCGCAACAGCCATACGTTTTTCTCGCAGGATAAACATGGGAAGATGACGGTTTATCAGACCAGGGGCAACGCCTACGGGCATATCATTTTGCGCGGGGGGAAAATCCCGAATTACCATGCGGCGGATATTGCCGCCGCCTGCGACAGACTGCAGGCATGTAACCTGCCAGCGCATCTGATGATCGATTTCAGCCACGGTAACTGCCAGAAAATAGCGCGCAACCAACTGGCGGTCGCCGCAGAGGTTTGCCGGCAAATTCGTGCGGGGTCGCATGCGGTAGCCGGCGTCATGGCGGAAAGTTTTCTGATTGAAGGTTCGCAGCCGGTCGTTGCGGGGCAGGCCCTGACCTATGGGCAATCGATCACCGACCCTTGTCTCAGTTGGACGGATAGCGAGCAGTTGCTGGCCATGCTGGCCGAGGCCGTTGACTCGCGTTTCTAGCGGCGCCGACGGCAGGTAAACGGAGAAAGACGGATGCCAATGTACAGCGTTCACCGAGGCTGTACATTTGGTTACTCGGCGAAACCAATCACTCACGGAAACGGCCGTTTGATTCCACTAGTATCTGTTTCAACGGCTCCACCGGAGCTTACCGAAACAACACTCTGAGGATTTAAAGATGAAAAAAGTATTAGCGCTGATCGTTGCTGCCACTATGGGTCTGTCTTCTGTTGCTTTCGCTGCTGATACTGCAGCTACTGCTCCGGCTACCACCACCGCGCCAGCTACGACCACCACCACTGCTGCGCCGGCGGCTGCTGCTGAAAAAGCGCCAGCTAAAGCAACGCACCACAAAAAAGCTAAGCACCACAAAAAAGCGCCAGCCCAGAAAGCTCAGGCCGCTAAAAAGCACCACAAAAAAGCGCCAGCTCAGAAAGCCCAGGCTGCTAAAAAGCACCACAAAAAAGCGCCAGTGCAGAAAGCTCAGGCCGCTAAAAAACACCACAAAAAAGCCGGTAAAAAAGCTTAATTAAGTGATGTTTGCGGGACCGAGAGGTTCCGCACTCTCCAGCCCGTATTTCAGACACCCGGTTCATCCGGGTGTCTTCTTTTGAGGCTACGCACGATGATCAATCGCTATCTGTTTGAAGTCATTTTCAGCGCGGTAACTCTGTGCGGGGTGGTCGTCGGTTGGGAACTGTTTCTGGCCGGCAGCTTCCTGTGATTATTGTGCCGCGGCGGTTTCGTGCAAATGCCGCCAGCCGAGCGCGGTGGGCAGACGCTCAAACACCACCGTGGAGTGGCGCAGCGTGGCGCTTTGTCCCGGCAGACTCTGTTTTTCCCGGTAGCTGACTACCGCGCCCGTCGGCCATTCGGCCACCAGCTTCATCTCTTCTATCACGATTTCCAATCCCGGTTTGGCGGCGCGATGCGCGCGGAAAAAGGCGCACAGCGCGGTGAAATCCAGCGGAGCGCCGTTCAGCGCGATCATGCTGAAATCCGGCGTAAAGCGCGCCAGCAGCGCCTGCTCTTCTCCAGCCCCTTTGCCCAGCCAGCGTTCAATGGCGATGTGGGCGTCGATCACTTCGGTAAAATACGGGTTCATAAAGCATCCTGTTGAGCGTTGAGTTGGCGCACGATGGCGCGGTTGGCGAGGCGCAGGCACAGCAACAGCGGGATAAATACGCTGGCGCCCGCCAGAATGAAGCAGGTTCGGTAGGCCGCCGCGGGCGGCAGCCCGGTCAGCAGCAGATTCAGCAGCAGGCTGAGCAGCGCCACGCCGAGGCAAAAACTGAGCTGGCGGTTGATGTTCCACAGCGCGCTGGCGTCCGCCAGCTGAGCGTCGGGGATCTGCAGGAACGCGCTGCTCTGCGCGGTGCTGCTGCACAGGCTGCCGCCAAACCCCATCAGGGCGAAGGCGGCGATCTGCCACGCGTGCTGCCCGGCCTGGTCGATCTGCGCCAGCGTCAGCATGCCGGCGCCTTGCAACAGGCAGCCGGCGATCAGCAGCGGCCGCGGGCCGAGGCGGTTAAAGGTTTTGCCGGTCAGCGTGATGGCCAGGAACGACGCCAGCGCCCAGGGCAGCATCAGGCCGCCGACCTGTGCGGCGGGCATCCCCAGCTGGTTTTGCAGATACAGCATCGCCACCAGGCTGACGCCGATGAACAGGCCGGGAATGCACAAATAAACCGCCATGGCGTTGCGCAGCAGCGGATCGCCGACCAGCCGCAGGTTCAGCAACGGTTGCGGGGTGCGCAGGCTATGGCGCAGATAGTACGCCAGCACCAGCAGGCCGGCGGCCAGCAGCGCCGCACCGGAAACCTGATGGCCGGTCTCGCTCAGCCGGGTCAGGCCGAGCAGCAGCAGCGTCAGCGCCGCGCAGGCGCTCAGCAGTCCTTTGCCGTCGAGCGGTTTGCGCGCCGTCGCCGACGTTTCCGCGCGCAGCCACCGCGCCGCCAGCGCCAGGGCCAGGGCCGCCAGCGGCAGGTTGGCGAAAAACACCCAGCGCCAGTCCAGCCGATTGACGAGCCAGCCGCCCAGCGCCGGTGACAGTGCCGGCGCCAGCAGCCCCACCAACATGATGGCCGCCGACAGCCCGGCGCGTTCATGGCTGCGGTACAGCTGATAGGTCAGCGTTTGGCCGATGGGGATCAGCAAGCCGCCGCCCATGCCCTGCAGGGTGCGCCAGCCGATCAGCGCGCCGATGCTGTCGGCGTTGCCGGCGCCGAAGGTGGCCAGCATGAACAGCGCCAGCGACAGCAGGAACACCCGCCGCCCGCCGATGCGCTGCGCCAGCCAGGCGCTGAGCGGGATCACCAGTGTCAGGCCGAGAATATAGCCGTTGCTGACCCACGCCAGTTGGCTGACCGACGCCCGCATCGCCTGGCCGATGGCGGGGTAGGCGACGTTGGCGATAAACATATTGATCAGATCGACGAAAAAGCCGAGCAGATAGACGATTGCCACTTTGCTGCGATAAGACATGGTGCCTCCGGTTGAAGGCGAGCAGTGTATCGGGGGGAAAAGTGCGGATAAATCGGCGGCGGGCGATTACACTGTCAAAATGATTTTGACAATAAGGGCGGCGAAATGCTGAATTTGCAGCGCCTGGCGATCTTTGCGGCGGTAGTGGAAGCGGGCAGCTTTACCGCGGCGGCGGCGGCGCAGGGGCAAACCAAGGCGGTGGTGAGCTTTAACGTCAAGCAGCTGGAGAACGAGCTGGGGGTGTCACTGCTGGCGCGCAGCACCCGGCGGCTGTCGCTGACCGACGCCGGCGAACGCTTTTACCAGCGCAGCCTGCAGCTGCTGCAGGAGGCGGAAAACGTGCTGGACGACGTGCGCCGCGATCATCACGGGTTGAGCGGCGTGCTGCGCATCACCAGTACGCCGGAGTACGGCGCGCAGGTGGTGGTGCCGGCGCTGGCGGCGTTTTCGCGGCAGCATCCGCGGCTGCGCATCCAGCATGTGTCTTCTTCTTATCATGCCGATCTGATCTCGGAGCGCTTTGACGTGGCGATCCGCCTGGGCCAGCTGGCGGATTCCAGCCACCGCGCGGCGCTGATCGACAGTTTCGCCATTTTTCCGGTGGCGTCGCCGGGTTATCTGGCCGAGCGACCGATTCATTCGCTGACCGAGCTGGCGCAGGCGCAGTGGATCGCCCACAGCCGGCTCAGTTCGCCGCTCAGCTGGCAGGTGGCCACGCCGCAGCGCGAAGCGGTGCTGTTCAAGGTGGCGGACGCCGCGACGCTCACCGGCGACAGCGCCGCGGCATTGCTGGCATTCGCCCTGCATGGCGCCGGGGTGGCGCTGCTGCCGGCGTGGCTGGCGCAGCCCGAAATCGACGCCGGCCGGCTGCAGCGGTTGCTGCCGGATCACCGTTTCCCCGAGCAGAGCATCTACGCGCTCTACCCGAATACCCGCCACGTGCCGGAAAAGGTGCGGGCGTTTATCGATTTTCTACGCGCGCGGGTGGCGGCTAACCGTTAGCGAAATAATAATTCGTTATAACTCTCTCATTTATCATCAGATCCCATCGGGGTATGCTGGCAATCTCTGTCTACCCCGTCCGATGCGAGCCACCTTCGATGACCGCAGAAAATAACCTCCAGCTGAACCGACGCATTCTGTCCGTGGTGATGTTCACCTTCGTCTGCTACCTGACCATCGGCCTGCCGCTGGCGGTGCTGCCGGGATTTGTGCATGACCACCTGGGTTACAATTCGGTGCTGGCGGGCCTTATCATCAGCGCGCAGTACTTCGCCACGCTGTTCAGCCGCCCGCACGCCGGGCGCTATGCCGATCAGCTGGGGCCGAAAAAGGTGGTGCTGTTCGGCCTGGCGTGCTGCGGCGCCAGCGGCCTGTTTTATGCGCTGGCGTTCGGCGTTGACGGTTACCCGTGGCTCAGCCTGCTGTTGCTGTGCGTGGGGCGGGTGTTTCTCGGCGTCGGCGAAAGCTTCGCCAGCACCGGTTCCACGCTGTGGGGTATCGGCCGGGTCGGAGCGATGCACACCGCGCGGGTGATTTCCTGGAACGGCGTCGCCACCTACGGGGCGATGGCGGCCGGGGCGCCGCTCGGCGTGTACCTGAATCAGCAGTGGGGATTGGCCGGGGTGGCGGCGCTGATCGTGCTGGCGGTTGCGGTGGCGCTGCTGTTGGCGAGCGGCAAGCCGGACGTTTCGATCGCCGCCGGGCAGCGCATCGCCTTTCGCGCGGTGTTCGGCCGCATTTGGGCCTATGGCCTCGGGCTGGCGATGGGCACCGTCGGCTTCGGCGTGATCGCCACGTTCATCACCCTTTACTACGCCGACAAAGGTTGGAGCGGCGCGGCGTTTTCGCTGACGCTGTTCAGCTGCGCCTTCGTCGGCATCCGCCTGATCTTCAGCAACGTCATCAACCGCCACGGCGGTCTGAAGGTGACGCTGGCGTCGTTTCTGGTCGAGATCGTCGGGTTGCTGTTGATCTGGCAGGCCGGCGAACCCTGGATGGTGCAAACCGGCGCGTTGCTGGCCGGCGCCGGTTTCTCGCTGGTGTTCCCGGCGCTGGGCGTCGAGGCGGTGAAACAGGTGCCGCCGCAGAACCAGGGCACGGCGCTCGGCACCTATTCGGCATTCCTCGATCTGGCGCTGGGCATCACTGGGCCGCTGGCCGGGCTGCTGATTGGGCAAGCGGGCGTGCCGTCGATCTATCTGGCGGCGGCGCTGCTGGTGGCGCTCGGGGTGCTGCTCACCCTGCGTCTGCTGCAGCGCAGCCGAGCCATTCAGGAATAGTCTGAAACCCGGACTCCTCCCCAGAAAATCATTGTTTCGGTGAATGATTACGGTAAGGTCGCTCAGCGGTCCAGAATGAGAGGAGGAATCGATGTATTTACGGCCGGATGAAGTGGCTAAAGTGTTGGAGAATACCGGCTTTGAGCGTGATTATGTCACCGACCAGGCCTATGGCTACCGCAAGGGTACACACTACGTGTATGTGAATCGCGAAGCGCGGATGGGCAGAACCGCATTGGTGATCCACCCGGCGCTGAAAGAGAGAAGCGTGCATTTCGCCACGCCGACCTCTCCGGTGCGCACCAGCGAGCAGTATCTGGAGTTTCCCCTGGATTTAAGCAGCGACGCCCCGAACCAGCGTTACGGCATCGCACACGGCTTCAGCTCGCGCGAAGCGCTGTCGCGCTACCTCTACAGCATGTTCCTGTAATCGGTCCCCCGCCCGGGGGACGCGATCAGCCGTGGGCCAACGCTTCGCGGTTGAAACGCTCATTGTAGGCGCGGCGGAACTGCGCCAGTTCAAACGCATCGATATCCAGCTCGGCGAAGTAAAACAGCGCCGCTTCGGTGTGCTCGGCGTGCAGCTCCGGCGACAGCCCGGCGCGCAGCAGCACGTCGCGCCATAGGGCAATCTGCTCGTCGTCCGCCTGTTTGATGAACGTCAGGTAGATGAACAGCAGGTAAGCCGCCTGGTGCATCTCTTCGGTGTAGCCGTTGTTCAGCATGCGGATAAAGGTCTGGCTTTGGCGGCCGCCCATCTCCTGGATCATCGATTCGATCAGCATCGGCTTGACCCTCAGCAGATGGGCCAGCGAATCGATGGCTTTGCGGGTGTCGGACGTCAGGATGCGGTAACCGATGATAAATACGACGATCAGGGCGGCGAGGATGATCCAGGTCATTTAGGCTTTATTACACTCTCAATACGCCAGAAGAGGGGCGGGAGGCGCTGTGCGACAGCGCCCGCTATCAATGCTGTTCGCCGCTGAAATTACCGACCGCGCCCTGTTGGCGCAGGTGGTGATTGAAGGTGGCCGCGTCTTTGGCCAGCGCATCCAGATGGGCGCCGAGCATTTTGATCTGCTTCACCAGCGCATGCTGCTCCGGCACCGAACTGGCGGTGCTCAGTTTGCGCGCCAGTTGTTCATTCTGCGCCCGCAGCGCGGCTTCGCGCTGTTTGGCTTCTTCCAGCAGTTGCTGCAGCGCCTGGTAGCTCTGCTGCCATTCGCGGTGTTGCCGTTCGAAGCTGCTCTGCAACTCATTCATCGCATTTTGAAACTGGATTTCCAGCTCGCGCATTGTCATGGGCTCGATCCTTTGCGGCACTCAATGATGGCTTAGCAGTATAGCGAAAACTGTTCGCAAGCTCACCCGTTGACGACAAATGAGACAAATGCCGCTGACAATTCCCGGCTTGCAACCGTGGCAAGGCGTCTTACAATCGACCCCATTCCCGGCCGTAAAGGCTGCCGTTCAAGAGAGGTGGAATATGAGCGAGCAGGAAAAAGACTTTTTTGAACAGGCGATGGCGGACGTGGTGCCGTTGGCGAGCGGGCGGCAGACGCTGTACCTCAAGCCGCAGGAGACGCTGGACAAAAGCGCGCGGCGCGAAGCGCAGCGGCTGCGGCAGGAAAACTTCCTCAGCACCGATTTCCTCGAGGTGATCCCCTGTGAACAGCCGCTGGAGTTCAAAGGGGAAGGCATTCAGCAGGGCGTGCTGGACAAGCTGCGCAACGGGCGTTATCCGCCGCAGGCGTCGCTGAACCTGTTGCGCCAGTCGGTCGAAGCCAGCCGGCAGGCGCTGTTTCGCTTCATCTTGCAGGCGGAGGCGCAAAACCTGCGTTCGTTGCTGATCGTGCACGGCCGCGGGCGACAGAACGAAAGCCATCCGAATATCGTGCGCAGTTACGTCGCCAAATGGCTGGCGCAGTTTGAACAGGTACAGGCGTTTTGCCGCGCCTTACCGCGCGACGGCGGCGAGGGCGCCTGCTACGTCACGCTGCGAAAATCGGCGCAGGCCAGGGCGGAAAACTTTGAGCGCCACGCCAAGCGCAGCCGTTGAAAGGATAGCGGAAATAAAATGGCCGGCGAGAGTCGCCGGCCATCGATGAATTATTTATTAAATATTTTATAGTCCAGCGAATAACGGCCGGCGCCGGTCACCGCCAGCAACAGCAAGCCGCCAATGATGCTGATGTTTTTAAAGAAGTTGATTTCGTTGCCCATCATTTCCATGCCGGTCATTTTCCAGAACGGATGGCCGATAAACGCGGTGCCCAAAACATACAGGGCGAAAATGACCGCGATAGGGCGAGTAAACAGACCGAGAATAAGCGCGATGCCGAAAATAAACTCCACCAGCACGGCAACGATCGCCGCCAAATAAGGCATCGGTGTGCCATAGCCTTCCATCGCCGTGACGGTCGCACCGAAGTTGACCAATTTCATCCAGCCGAAAATGATAAACAGAATCATCAGTAATATGCGGGACAGCAGAATGACGCCGTCTTTTGAGCTATCACCCATTTCGAACTCCTTAGCCACTGTCGGAATTATGTTGTCTTACTGAATAAAGATTAGAACAATTTACGTTTTTTTCTAGCGGCGACGGGCGGTTGCGCCACTTTTTTCGGTGTGCGAGACGCGTGGTGAAGCCGGCGGCATTGCCTATACTTGAACCTGGAGCAAAAACAATAAAACAGGCAATGTGAGGCCAAGATGGACGAGAAATTGACCGCCGCCGGTTACCGCCGTTATTCCGGTGATAAGATTGACGTTTATTTTAACCGTGCAGTTTGCCGCCATTCCGCCAACTGCGTGCGTGGCAACGCGGCTATTTTTACCCTGAACCGCCGCCCGTGGATTATGCCGGACAATGCCGACGCGGCGGAGGTGAAACGCGTCATCGACACCTGCCCCAGCGGCGCACTGAAATATAGGGAGAAATAATATGGATCATAAAATACTGGCAGGCGAGAAGCGTTTTTATATCAATGATGAACAAGGCAAGCTGATCGCCGAGATCTCTTTCGTGCCGAGCGGCGACAAGCTGACCATTATCGATCACACCTGGGTGGATGAGTCATTGAAGGGGCAGGGCGTCGGTAAAAAGCTGGTGGCGCTGGTGGTGGAGAAAATGCGCGCGGAGCAGCGTAAAATCATTCCGCTGTGCCCGTTCGCCAAACACGAGTTCGATACCACGCCGGCCTATCAGGACATTCGCGCCTGACGCGATAACGGGGCGCGGCGCGCCCCGAGCGTTCAGCAGACGCCGAAATCGCCGTCTTCGTGGTACAGCGCCACGTCGCTGGCCTGCACCTCCGTGCGCTGCTCTTTGCCCAGTTCATTCCAGCTGCAAACCAGGGTTTCGCCGTCGATCGCCACCACGGTCATCTTTGGGCCGCCGGTGGTGCGTTGAACAAAATCACCGATATTGAATGCCATGCGTTCCTCCACAACAGATTAAACCTCATCTATTGATAACACAGAATGGCGCCGCCGTTGGCAGATGTTTCGCTATGTATTATTTTATATAGCGATTATCACCAAGGAGAGCAGACTAACATGCCGGGATTATTGATGTTTTATGTGGGCGGTACGGCGCCGGGCGCCAATATTGAGTTGCACGACGTGCAGTTCGCGGCGGCGGATCGGCCGGAAGAGGCGTATCCGCTGCTGCGTGAAAAGTGGTTCGGCGATAAGCGCAAGGTGCATGTCGACGGCTATGCGCGCATCGACTGGGCGGACGGTTACGACGTGAGCCTGGAGCCTGCGCCGTTCGCCGGTGAAGAGAAGCTGTTTTTCGTCAACGTGGGCGGCTACCGCAGCGATGAGCTGGCGGAATTGCACCAGTTCGGCCTGTTTGTGGCGCGTTCCGCCGACGAGGCGAAGGACAAAGCCAAACGGGTGCTGCTGACGGACAGCGCACAGCAGCACAAGGATGACCTGGCCGAGGTGGACGACTGCCTGCTGCTGCAGGCGCTGCAGGGCTACCACGTGCATCTGCGGGCCAACCCGCACGGCAAACCGGCCCGGCCGCTGTGGCAGGGGTATCTGCCGATCGGCGAACCCGCGTTATAACGCCGCCAGCGCCTGCAGCTGTTGCCGCAACCAGCGGCAGGCCTCCGGCCGGCCGTTCTTGCGGTGCAGGTAGATTTTGATCTGATACGGCGGCACCGGAAACGGCAGGGGGTGGATATCCAGCGCCGCCGCCTGCCGCAATTTTTGCGCGGCGTAGCGCGGCATGCTCATCACCAGTTCGCTGTCGGCGACGATGAACGGCGCTCCCAGCAGCGAAGGCGTGCGGATGGCGATATCGCGCTGCAGCCCCAGCTTATCGAGCTGGTAGTCAATGACGCCGCGCTGTTCGTTCCACGGCGTCACCACCAGATGGCGCGCCTGCAGGTAGTTTTCCAGCGTCAGTTCGCCGTATTTTACGCTGAAGGCGGGTGAACAAATCGCCACATACTCATCCTCCAGCCAGCTCACCTCGTCGATCTCCGGGTAGCTTTCGCCGTCGGTTTCGGTAAAGCCCAGCGCGAAGTCGATGCGCCCCGCCAGCAGATCGTTCAATGCCACCTTGCGCTCGGAATAGCGCAGCTGGAACGACAGCCCCGGTGCCAGGCGCTGCATCTGTGCCATCAGCGCCGGGAACACCGCGAAGGCGGTGTAATCGGTAATGGCGAAGGTGAAGCTCTCCCGGCTTTCGGCGGGAACGAAGCGCGGGCGCGGATGCAGCCCTTTGGCCAGCAGCGCCAGACTTTCGCTGACGGTCGGGGCCAGGCTGTCGGCATACACCGTCGGGTGCATGTCGTTGCCGACCCGATAGAACAGCTCGTCCGCCAGCGCCTTGCGCAGCCGGATCAGCGCGTGGCTCAGCGCCGACGCGCTGAGGGCCAGCTCCGCCGCGGCGCGCGTCACCGATCGCAGGCGATAGACCGCTTCGAACACCAGCAGCAGGTTGAGATCGAGACGCTTCAAATCCAGATGCATGATATTCATTACCTGTTGATGAAAATGCAGTTCATACAGTATTTGAGGCGCGATATGCTGGCAAGCACAGTCATCAACACACTCAGGATTTGCCATGACCATCGAGATTTACCCGGCGCAAAAAAGCGACGCCCAACTGATTCTGGATATGATTATCGAGCTGGCGGTGTACGAAAAGGCGCGCGAGCAGGTGCTGGCCAGCGTGGAAGATATCGAACGCAGCCTGTTTGGGCCGGGCGCCTGTTCCGAAGCGCTGATTTGTACGGTAAACGGCGAGCCGGCGGGTTATGCGGTGTTCTTTATGAGTTACTCCACCTGGCTGGGTAAAAACGGCATCTATCTGGAAGACCTGTACGTGGCGCCGAAGCATCGCGGCGCGGGCGCCGGTAAAAAGCTGTTGCGGCACATCGCCCAGCTGGCGTGCGAACGGCAGTGCGGCCGCCTGGAGTGGAGCGTGCTGGACTGGAACCAACCGGCCATCGATTTCTACCTCAGCATCGGCGCGCAGCCGCAGGGCGAGTGGGTGCGCTATCGTATGGAAGGCGAGGCGCTGACGCACTTCGCGGCGCACGGGGCGGCGCTGCCGGCATAATAGCCGTTGGGGGGAGGCGGCCTCCCCAACTGTGGTGATGTGAACGGTTTACTGCGGATCAATCAGGCGGGTTTGCGGGCGGCGAGAATGAAGATCATCGGGCGCTCCTGCTCTTCGTCCAGCGCCGGATTAGCGGCAATTTGCTGCGCGCTGGGTCCCCATTCGTTCAAATGCTGAATGATAAAGCCTTGCTGCGCCAGCGGGTTGATATAGCCGCCGAGCGTGCGGTGCTGCTTGATGACACCTTCCGCCAGCCAGTTGGAAACGCGCTGGCCTTCTCGCTGGTAGCCGTCCACCGGCCAGGATTTCTGTCCGTTGCCGTCGGTCAGCCAGCCCTGCTGCGCCGGGGCGGTGTAGATCGGGTGCTCGGCGGTGAAGATGAACTGCCCGCCGGGTTTCAGCGCGGCGTAAACCGTGGCGAACAGCGCGGCCAGATCCTCGAGGTAGTGCAGCGTCAGCGAGCTGTAGACCAGATCGTAACTTTCCGGCGGCAGCTGCAGCTGCGCCAAATCCTGCCGACGATACGCGATGCCCGCGTCGGCGGTCATCTCCCGCGCTTTGGCCAGCATTTTTTCCGAGACGTCCAGCCCCAGCACGCTGGCTGCGCCCTGTTCGCGGGCGCTGCGGCAGAACCAGCCGTAGCCGCAGCCGAGATCGACCACGCTTTTGCCCTGCAAATCCGGCAGGATGCGGCGGATGGCGGGCCATTCCGGCGCGCCGTCCAGGCCGTGCTGCGAGCGGCTGAGCTGCGCATAGCCGTCGAAAAAGGCCTGATTGTCATAGATGTTTTGCGTCATGATGACTCCTTAGTGAATGACGGCGGCGGAATGCCGCTGCCATACCGTGCATATTGCTGCATAATTCTACGCTGACAACATGGATAACAGGAATGACGATGGACATGATTTCGGTGCGGCAAGCGCCCGAACTGGCACCGCGCGCCATTGCGTATTTTCAGCGGCACTGGGCCACGGCAGAGACGCTGATGATGTATGAAGACGCCATCAACCGCAGCCTCGGCGCCGCCAACCCACTGCCGCAGTGGTACCTGCTGATGGAAAATGACCAAATCCTCGGCTGCGCGGGGCTTATCACCAACGACTTTATCAGCCGTGGGGAGTTGTATCCCTGGCTGTGTGCGCTCTATGTAGAGGAAGCGCAGCGCGGCCGGGGCCACGGCGCCAAACTGATTGAGCATGTGGCGGCGGAAACCCGCCGGCTGGGCTTCCCGCAGCTGCACCTGTGCACCGTTCTGGAAGGCTACTACGAGCGCAGCGGCTTCGTTTATAACGGGCTCGGGTATCACCCGTGGGGGGAGGCCTCGCGGGTCTATTCGCGGGGGCTGTGATCCACTTGTTGTTTGGCCATTCAACCTAACATTGCGTAATGAAAGTCATCTCCCCCGGTGGAGGGCCGGGCGCTTTGGCATCATGGCGTAATATTCTTGAGTGTCGGGGAGTTCAACAACAACACTTCTTATACTTTTTTCCACTGCCGCATGGGCAGGGCTCGTTGGGTTTGGCGCTGCCGGCGCCAGCCCGTTTTTCCTGAGCTAGTGCGTACATGATAGCTTGCTCCGGATAACCGTTGGCGAGCAAATCCTTCATCACGTTCATCTCGCGCGAAATGTGCCGGAAGAAATGTTTATACCCCGGGCAGAGATAGTTATGCCCCGGATGACCGGACGGCGACACGGTGAAGCGATGTTTGGGGCAGCCGCCGTGGCAGACGAAGCGGAATTCGCACTGGCGGCAATCCGGCGTCAGCGATGTCTTTTTAGCGTGGCCGAATGCCTGCGCCTGTTCGCTATTGTTTAAGGTGCGGATATCTTGCTGATGAATATTCCCCAGCCGGTGTTCTGGATAGACGAAGTGATCGCAGTTATATAAGTCGCCGTTGGCTTCCAGAGCGAAGGCATGCCCACAGGTTTCGGCGAATACACACAGCACTGGCGGTCGCTTACACCAGGCGGAAAGCGCCACGTCAAACATTTGTACGTAGACGTGCCCGACGTCCCGTCGCACCCAGATATCGAAAATTTGATTGAGAAACTCGCCGTATTGCCAGGCCGGCACCGTCCAGGGGGCCAGAGTGGCGGCGCTTTCGCCAGGCATCACCAGCTTCAGCGTGGCGCTCTCCGCCGTGCTCAGGCGTTCCACCAACGGAATAAACTGAATATGGCGAGAGCCTGCGGCCAGAAGAAACTCGTAAACCTCGCGCGCCTGACCAACGTTATGCTTGCCGACGACGGTAAGCGTGTTGAATTCGACGCCGTACTCCTGCAGCAGAGTCAGGGCGGCCTGCACTTGGGCATGGGTGCCTTTGCCTGAGCGCGAGGTGCGGTAACAGTCGTGCAGCGCTTGCGGGCCATCGATCGAAATGCCGATCAGGAAGTGGTGCTTGGCGAAAAAGCACGCCCACTCTTCGTTCAGCAACAGTCCGTTGGTTTGCAAAGCATGCTGAATACGTTTTCCACCGGCGTATTTTTGACACAGTTCGACGATGCGCCGGAAAAAAGGCAGCCCCATCATAGTGGGTTCGCCGCCTTGCCAGGAGAAAAGCACCTGCTCGTCATCCTGGGCATGGATATGCTGCTGAATATACGTTTCCAGCGTGTTATCCGACATACGCCAGTTCTGCTGACGTTCGGGATAAAGTGATTCTTTTTCAAGATAAAAACAGTAGGTGCAGTCGATGTTGCAAACCGAGCCGGTGGGTTTCGCCATGACCAGGCAACCGTTGGTGGCCGTCATTGAGTACTTCCTTCTGATAACAGCATGCATGCGCTGTGTAGCGCGATGCCCAGTGTATTGAGCAATATGGCGAGACTGAGCAGCCCTTTAAACCATGCTGACCAGACAAGTGAGGTTTCCATCACGTTTGTTAGCGACTTTTGGCGAACAAAAGAGCCGATCACCAACAGCATCGCCACGATAAAAGAAACGCAGCCAAGCGCAGCAAGACGATATTCTTCACGGTAAAAGGCGGTGCGCGTGGTGATAAGTGCCAATAGCAACAGGGAGAATGCGGTTCTCTGCCAAGCCAGAGCCGTTCTTTCCGGCTGCAGGCCAGGATCTCGTTGTTGGCAAGAGGCGTTCATGGCCGAACCAACGTAGCCAGCGTGAGCAATATCCCTGCCGCCAGGCCTGTACTTAGCCAAATGAGCAGACGCGGGTAGCCTAACGTTTGTTCATGCCGCATCGCTTTTTCGTTGCTTGCCCATCGATGGTAGGCGTAGCAGGCCAGTAGCGCCGCCGTGAAAGCCAGCGCTATAATCAATACCCTCAGTGATGTTGAGTCCGTCAGTTGATCCAGCCCGACTGCGGCGGCCATAAAGGTTAGAGCCGTGCGGATCCAGGCCAAAAACGTGCGTTCATTGGCTAATGTAAACCGGTAATCCGGTGACTTTCCCTGCGCCCACCAGCTCATTTGCTGTTCTCGACGATGTATTGATAATAACGTGCGATATGTTTGGCGATGGTGTATTCCACCAGTTTGCCCTGCTCGTTGTACCCTTTACGGGTTTTGACCAGCAGCGGTACGGAGGGGGCAATGTCGAGGATTTCGCAGTCTTCAGGCGTCGGTAACTCGGCTGTGATGATGTCCTCGAAGGCATCGATGTTTTCGTTACGCTGTTCCAACGCGCAGTACAGCCCTATCTCCAGATCTGACAACGTCAGCGTGTTTAGACGAGGGGTCAGATAGATGTAGTTGACCTGCGCTGGCACCTCATTTTGTCGGTAAATGGTGCGCGTCAGCAGGATCGCGCTATCAGCGCCAAACAGTTGTGCGATAGGCGCGGGAGGTTGCACCTGAGCCAGGGACAGGTTGTTGCGCGCTATCGTCTCTGTTTGCTGACCATCGATTAGACTGATGCGGGTTTTGACGTTCTGTTTTTCCGATGTGCTGATGACCATGGTGCCGATGCCCGCTTGGCGTTTGACCAACCCTTTGGAGACCAATTCGGCCAGTGCTCGCCGTGCGGTAATGCGACTGACGCCAAACATTTCTTCAAACTCTGCTTCTGTCGGCAGAACGTCGTTCTTCCGGTATTCACCGGTTTTCAGCTTCTCCAGCAAGATGTCATACAGCTGAGCATACAGCGGCTTGGCGCCGCGTGAGTAGTCTAGTTCTTGTTCCATCGCTATTTTTCTCCTGTAATGCAGATGCCCCCGTAGCGGGGGCGACCTCTCAATCAAGCCGCATTTCCAGTGCCAGTTTATAAAACACGCTTGCGTGTTGTTCCTGAGGGACTTCTTGTTGCACGAAGGCCCACAGATCGGCGGTGGTCCATGATGGTTTGGCGGAAGCATTCAGTTTATCAATTATCGCCGTTTGGTGAGTGCCTTCCAGATGCTGTGTCAGGGCCAACATACCGTAGCGCATCTTCGGTTCATACTCTTTGAATGCCGGCACCCAGTCCGGATCGGCCCCCAACAGTGGAGATGCGGGGGCTGACAATTGGTAGCGTGCCCAGAGTTCGGGCGGCGCGTCGCTTTGTTCCAGCTGGCATCGAATGGCGGACAACAGACGTTCGGCGACGACAGTGTCCCGGCACTGGCGATCCTGCTTAGGATTCTCCGTCAGGTCATACAGCCGGTGCCCGAAGCGATCGGCGCCTCGAGCCATCACTGAAGAGGCGGGGATGCGTAATACCTGGCAACCCTTGGTGAAACGAAATCCCGGGTGTAGCGTCATGTGCCGGAGTTCTTCGGGCGATAGCCGTCGGTTGATGCTGGTGGGCATCAGGGTGTACTCGAACAGACTCTCGGCCCCGTGTACCTGCGGTGAACGCATATAGACATAGCGGCCGTCTGTAATGTTGATATGGCAACCGTGGTAGCCGAACAACGCATAGTCGCGTATTGGGGTATCGTCGCAAATCGCCGGCACCAGAGAGACGCCCTGCATATCCGCCGGTTTGTCCAGCTTGAAGAAATCGAGCAGCGTGGCGGGGATGTCAATGGTTTGCGCCAGCGCTTGCCGCGATTCACCTCGATGGGGGTGCTCGGGATGCCAGATGAAGAAGGGGATATTCGCCACTTCGTTATACAGT
Organism: Serratia sp. MF1(2023); assembly: GCF_030954545.1. Classification (NCBI taxonomy): domain Bacteria; kingdom Pseudomonadati; phylum Pseudomonadota; class Gammaproteobacteria; order Enterobacterales; family Yersiniaceae; genus Serratia; species Serratia sp. MF1(2023). The sequence continues at coordinate 65,646 of NZ_JAVHUX010000036.1, forward strand.
GGCATGATATTTTTTCCCCACCATTCATGCTCTCCCAGCAGGAAGCCATGGTCGGTATTGACGATTAACAGGGTATCCCGCCATAGATCGTACTTGTCCATGTGGTCCAAAATCCGGCCGACATAGTCATCCACCATGGTCAGCAAAGCCAGGTAGTACTTCTGAATGGTGTCCTTGCGTTCTTCGCTTTCGGTGACGAAATAATAGGGCGGCCAGCCGTCGAAAACGGAGGTGTCGTTAATGCCGTACATTTGCAGATACTTTTCCGGCACGAAGAACGGCTCGTGAGGGTCGAAGCATTCCAGTTGCAGGAACCAGTTATCGGCCGCGTGATTCTCGTCGATGAACTCCAGGCCTTTATGGATGGTTCTGGCCAGCGGATGCTCCCGCTCGTCCTTCATAAACTGCACGTTGATTTGGTGCTGTGTGCGGCTGGCGATACGACGTTGCTTGAGCTCTTCCGGCTCGCCGGACTCATAATGATAAATCGGCTTGTCGACCACACCTTTCCAGGAGTCACCCTCTTGTCCGCGAACGAACTCGTAGGTGTTGTAGCGGGAGTGATACGTGGCGCCGCCGTCGCGCCAGTAATGCTTGTGGTCGGTGACCAGATGCGTGTGGATACCGTGCTTTTTCAGAATTTCCGGCATGGAGTCATCGAAGGGTTCCAGCGGCGACCAGGAGCGGTGCAGGAAATTGTAGCGGCCGGTATGGAGTTCGCGCCTGGCGGGCATGCAGGGCATGCTGCCGACGTAGAAATTGTCGAAGCGTATCGTTCTTTCTTTCAGCCGTTGGAAGTTGGGCGTGATGGCCCGGTCGCTACCGTAGGCGGACAGCATATGCTTGTTCAGTGAGTCAAACATTAACATGATGGCTTTCATTCTTGTTCCCTTAACTGTTATCGCCCTGTCAGACGATTTCCCGATCGTATTTGCGCAGTTTGCCTGTGATATAGGTCAGCACGAAGGCTGCCAGGCAGCCGGTGAGCCAGGCGAAGATATACTGCAGATATTTGCCGTCTGCGATCAGCGGCAGGGCTGACAGGCCTGCCGCGCCGACCCCATTGGTGGAAACGCCGAGCAGCACGACCATCATGCCACCGAAACCGGCGCCGACAGAGCCAGTGATAAAAGCGAATCCCACCGGAATATTTACGCCGAAGATGGTGGGCTCCCCTACAGCGAGGATCGAGGTGGGGATCGCGCCTTTGGCGATTTTTTTCATCATCGGATCGCGGGTCAACAGCAGCACCGCCGTGGCGGCGCCGACCATACCCGCGTTGGACATGATCTGGATAGCGAACAGGGGGGCATGACCGGTCGCATTGATCATCTCCAGATGGATTGGGAATAAGCCATGGTGCAGGCCGAGCGAGATCAGGAACGGGAACAGCGAAGCCAGCACGAAACCGGCGGCCAGCCCACCTGTGGCCAACAGGCCGTTCAAGCTGTGCAGGATGCCGTTAGACAGAATGCCGGCGACGGGCATGATGGCGAACAGCAGTGCGCCGGCCATCACCGTCAGCACGATGGTCGGCGTCAATACCACGTCCAGAATATCAGGAACGACACGTCGTACTTGCTTTTCCAGCACGCACATCAGCCAGACGCAGAAAATAACGCCGATCAATCCTCCCTGGCCGGGGAGCAGCCCCAGCAGAGGCAACTGGGGAGCGATGGTGATGGCGCCCAGTAGGCCTCCCATGATGGCGTTGCCGTTGAATTCTTTCGCCGTGGTTACGCCGGTATAGATGGCCAGGAAGCTGAACAAGGCTTTTGAAATGATATCGAGGAATTGGCTCAACCCCAGCAGATGGCGTTGTTCCAGTACGATCTGGGCTGGAGAAAGTTCGCCACTGGCCGCAATGGCATGCGTTAGCGCATAGGCGGCGGCGGAGTTGACCAACACGTTGTTCAACCCCATCAAAATCCCAGCGGCGATCAGCGGCGGCAGGATGGGAACGAAAATGTTGGCTATGTGTTTCAACACGGCTTTGGTGCGCGTAGGTTTGCGAGCTCTCTCTCTCGCTAATGCCGCTTTTTGCTCAACGCCGCTCAGCGTTGCTGTTTGCGAGCAGGAAGCAAGTCGTTCATTGATCGCTGTCGCCACTTTCGACGATTTTCCAGGGCCGACAATCACTTGCAAAGTATCGTCTTCCACGACGCCCAGCACACCCTCGATGCTTTTAAGCGCCTCAATATTCACCTTATCAGGATCGGCAAGCGTCATGCGAACCCGGGTCATACAGTTAGTGACATGGCGTAAGTTATTTAAACCGCCGCTGTACTCAACAATGGCGTTGCCAACAAGATGGTAGTTCATCCAGAGGTTCCTTTTTGGTTGTTATCGCCTTTGTTATAACAATATAATGTTATCATGTTTGTGAGAGTGATCATACAATGTTGTTTTTTACGCAACACCGTAGCGGCAGGATGAGAGTAATGTAAATAAAGTCAAGTAAATCAGTGAGATAAAGTTTTTATTGTCTGCAGGGTATGCATCAAGGGGAGTGCGAAGGGTGGGACAATGTGCTCGCTCGAGGGCGCGTAAGACCAACCTGACTTTTCTTTTCGTTCACCTCATCGCGCATCGCGGGTTACACTGGCCGCTTGTTCGCCACCGACCGGGTTAATTCGCCGCCGCGATGAGAGTGCCACGTCAGCTACAGCAACGCTTTACCGCCTGCATCGCCATTATGGCGGTGCTGTTGCTGTTTGTGGCGCCGGTGGTGTCGAAATCGCTGATGCACCATCCGATGATGGGCGGCATGGCGCAGACGGATGCCGCTATGCCGCATGACATGCACGCGATGACGATGCCCGCCGCCGAGCATGTCGGCCACCACGGCATGGATCCTGGGGAGATGATTTTCTGCGGCTATTGCGAGCTGCTGATCCACGTGCCGCTGCTGCTGTGGACATTTGTCCCGCTGCTGTGGCTGATGGCGCGCATCGCGCGCCTGCCTTGCGCGCAGCGCATCGTCCCTCCGCCCCTTCGGCGCCTTGTTCTGCGGCCGAGCCCGCGCGGGCCGCCCGGCCAACCGTTTTTCCCTATTGCTTGATCATGGGTAACGCCGTCCGTATCGCTGCGGACGGTTTGCCTGCGCGCACAGTTTGAAAAACGAGAAAGGCCATGTCTTCAATAACCAAAACTCCACCTGCCGCATCGCCGCGTGGCGCGATGCTGAACCTGATCAGACGGCTGCATTTTTATATCGGCCTGCTGGTCGCTCCTTTTATTCTGGTCGCTGCATTGACCGGCACGCTGTATGTGTTGACGCCGCAGCTTGAAGAGGCGCTGTATCGCGATGCGCTTTTCACCGAACCGCACGGGCAGGCGAGATCGCTGGCTGACCAGATCGCCGCCGCCCGCCGCGCGGCGGGTGACGAGGCGCGCATTTACGCCGTGCGCCCGGCGCCCGGCGCAATGGACACCACGCGCGTACAGTTCGCGGGCGCCGATCTGGGCGCTTCCGAGTCGCGCGCGCTGTTTGTCGATCCTTATACCCTGGCGATCAAGGGCGATATGACGGTGTACGGCACCTCCGGCGTGCTGCCGCTGCGCACCTGGCTGGATAAGCTGCACAGCAGCCTGCTGCTCGGCGATCTGGGGCGCAACTACAGCGAGCTGGCGGCCTCCTGGCTGTGGGTGGCCGCGCTGGGCGGCGTGGCGCTGTGGCTGGCGACGCGGCCGAAGCGCAAGCTGAAAAGGGCGAAAGGGGGCTTCGCCGCCAGCCGCCATTGGCATATCACGCTGGGCGTGGCGCTGCTGGCCGGGCTGCTGTTCTTCTCGGCTACCGGGCTGACCTGGTCGCAGTGGGCCGGCGGCAACATCGACGCGCTGCGGGCCAACCTGGGCTGGCTGACGCCGCAGGTCAACACCAGCCTGCAGGCCGATGCGCCGCAGACGCCGGCCGATCCGCACGCCGAGCACCGCGGGATGATGCCGGGCATGAAGATGGGCCCTGCCGCGCAGAGCAATGCGCTGAACGGCGACTGGGATCGGGCGCTGCAGGCTGCGCGCGCCGCTGGAATAGACGCCGCCAAGGTCGAGCTGCGCCAGCCGAAAGGCGAGGGCAAAGCCTGGACGGTGACCGAAGTGGATCGCAGCTGGCCGACGCAGGTGGACGCGGTTGCCATCGCGCCGCAAAGCTTCGCCGTCGTCGACCAGGCGCGGTTCGACACCTTCCCGCTGATCGCCAAGCTGACCCGCTGGGGCATCGACGCCCACATGGGCATTCTGTTCGGCTTGCCGAATCAGCTGCTGCTGGCGGCGTTCGGCCTTGGGCTGTGCTTGATGATCGCGCTGGGTTACCGCATGTGGTGGATCCGCCGCCCGGCGGCGGGGGCGCAGCATCCGGTGCATACGCTGGTCGCCGCCTGGCTGGCGCTTTCCCTACCGGCGCGCGCCGGCACGCTGCTGGTGGCAGCGGCGCTGGGTTATTGCCTGCCGGTGATGGGCGTGAGCCTCGCGGCGTTGCTGCTGGCGGACGTGTGGCGCTGGCGCGGCCAACGGCAAAGCCACCGGGACGAAACGCCGGAAGCGGCCGCCAGACGCGCCGAGGTGCGTAAGTTCCGCGCGGCGGTGGCGACGGTGGCGGTGGCGGTCGGCTGCGTGATGGGCCGAGCGATCCTCGGCGGCACCGTTGAGCAATTCCAGCTGCCGATCGGCGCCTGGAGCGCCCAGATGGTGATCATGCAGAGCCTGATGGTGCTGCTGTATACGCTGGTGTTCACCCTGCTGCTTTCTATTCCGCTGTGGTATTTCTTTCTGGGGGAGAAAGAGGGGCGGTGAGGCATTTTTCGCCGACGCAAAGCATTCAACCCCGCTGCGGCGGGGTTTTTCTTGTTACATCAGGCGGTGCGCGTGCAGCTTAACGCTTTCCATGATGCTGTCCATCGTCACCTGCACGCGGTGCGGCAACACGCCGCGCCGGCGGTAGATCAGGTAGGCTTGCATATCGATGCCGCGCTCGCGCGCCAGGCAGGGCAGCAGTGTGCCGGCATCCAGCTCGGCGGCGACGGAATAGTACGGGGCGTAGACGATGCCCAGGCCCTGTTTGGCCAGCTCGATCGCTGGCAGAATGTTATCGCAAACGCTGGCGCCGTTGATCTCGACCTGCACCAACTCCCCCTGCGCACTGTAGCCGCTCCAGGTATTGCGAATGCCGCCCAGCATGCGCAAGGTAATGCAGCGATGCTGCGGCAGTTCATCCAGCGCTGTCAGCGGCGAGCGGGCGATGTAATCCGGTGCGGCGAACAGCCCGACGCGAAAACGGGTGAAGGGCCTGGCGATCAGGCTTTCGTTTTGCGGCTGGAAAAAGCTGATCAGCAAATCGCAGTCGCTGTCGAACACTGCGCCGTACTTTTTCTCGCGTTCGTCGGGGTTGCGGGTCACCAGATCGACAGCCAGCGCCGGTGCAGCGTGCAGCAGCGGCGGCAGTAAATAACGGGCCAGGAAAGCGTGGATGCCGATCGGCGCGCCGAGCGTGACCATGCCGTTCAGGCTGCGTTTATAGGTGGCGGACATATCGAGCAGATCGCTGTGTTCGTCCAGCAACTGCGAGGCGCGCCGCAAGAATTGCTCGCCGAATTCAGTCAGCGCCAGGGTACGCGGGCCGCGCAGGAACAGTTCCAACCCGAGCCGCCGTTCCAGCGCGGTGAGGGCGCGCGACACGTTAGACTGCGGCATATCCAACAGCTGCGCCGCTTTGCTGACGCTCGCCGTTTCGGCAATGATGCGGACAATCCTGAGTTCTTCAATGCGGAAGTCTTTCTCTTTCACTGGCCGGCTCTTGTGAGTTTGTATATCAAAAATGATATACACCTTTGGCGGCATTGTCATATGACTTATCACGGGCGGGTGGGTATCATTCGATTTGATTATTTGCTATCCACCAAAATAAAGAGAAACCCGTCAATGAAAGTGACAAGAGCGGTTATTCTGCCTGCGCTGTTATTACTGGCCGCGTGCTCTTCCGCCGTGACCGAAAAAGAAAAATACTCGACCTTTCTGACCAATTATAACGATATCAATAAAGGTCAATCCGCGTCCGGCAAAGACGTTTTATATTGGAAAGATAAGAACGTCGATTTTTCCCGTTATCAATATTTGGTTTATCAACCGATGATCTATTTCCCGCGGCCGAAACCGAGCGAGATGGTGAGCCAGCGCGCACTCGACAATATTCTGAACTACACCAACCAGCAGTTTAAGCAGGCGATGGGCACCCACTTTACGCTGGTGGACATGCCGCGCGAGCATACCCTGATTTTCCGCGGCGCCATCACGGCGATAGACACGCAGAAGAAGGGGCTGCAAATCTATGAAGCCTTGCCGATCACCCTGCTGATTGCCGCGACGCAAAGCGTGACCGGGCACCGCACCATGGAGAGCGCGGTCTATATGGAAGGCGAGTTTATCGATGCGGCGACTAATCAGCCGGTCATTAAAGTGGTGCGCAAGGCTTCGGGGGAAAATCTCAATAACGAGAAAGCGCAGCTTAAAGTCACCGACGTGAAGAATGCCATCGATACCATCGCCAACGATATCAGACAATATAACACGCTATAAACCTCGTTTATTTTCGTTATTCTCAGCCAGGACTTTACATGTTTCTTAACTATTTCGCTTTAGGCGTACTGATTGCGGTATTCCTGATTTTATTCTACGGCGTCATTATTATTCATGACATTCCCTATTTGCTGGCCAAAAAGCGCCGGCACCCCCATCAAGATGCGATTCACGTTGCCGGTTGGGTTAGCCTGTTTACGCTGCACGCCATTTGGCCACTGCTATGGATCTGGGCGACGCTCTATCGGCCGGAACGCGGCTGGGGCATGAGTGAGAAGGCAGAACCTTCAACGGATCTGCAGGCGCGCATCGCGCTGCTCGAAGCCGAATTGCAACGCCTGCAGGAAAAGCCGACGTCGGTTCCCGGCCCCACGGCAAGTTGAGCGTAGCCTATGGATTTGCTCATTATTCTCAGCTACGTGGCGCTGAGCTACGGCGTATTTAAACTGTTTCGCATTCCGGTCAACAAATGGACCGTGCCGACCGCCGTGCTTGGCGGGATCGTTATCGTCGGCGCGTTGATTCTGACGATGAACTACAACCATCCGTACAGCGATCGGGCGCAGAAGATCGCCGTGTCGGTGCCGATGGTGCCGCAGGTCTCGGGCATGATCGTTGAGGTAACGGAGAAAACCAACGTGTTGCTGCGCAAAGGCGAGGTGCTGTTCCGTCTTGACGACAGCCGCTACCGTGCGCGGCTCACCAGGCTGGAGGCGGATCTGGCCGGGGCCGAGGCGGAGATCAGAACGCGCCGGGCGGCGCTCAGCGAGTCCGCCGCCAACGTGCAACGGGCGAACGCAGAGTATGAGCGTGCCCGTAAGGACTACCAGCGCTATGCGAAAGGGGCGGCGATGCCGGTAAATCCGTTCTCGGAGCAGGACGTCAGCCATGCGCAGCAGCAGTACCAGGCGCAATCCGCGGCGCTGCAGGCGGCGAAAGCTCAGTTCCAACAGGAACAGGCTCGGTTGTCCGGGCGCTATGACGGCGAAGACGCCACGATAGCCAGCCTGAAATCGCAGATTGCCGAAGCGCGTTACAACCTGGAACAAACGGTGGTGCGTGCGCCGAGCGACGGGTATGTCACGCAGGTGCTGGCGCGGCCGGGCACGGCGGCGGTTCGCCTGCCGTTCAAACCGGTGATGATCTTTATCCCGCAGCAAAAGCGCCAGGTGGTGGCGGTGTTCCGCCAGAACGCCATCCTGCGTTTGGCGCAGGGGGACCAGGCCGAGGTGGTGTTCAACGGCTTGCCGGGGCAGGTTTACGGCGGCACCGTAAGCCGGGTGTTGCCGGCGATACCGGACGGCAGCTACCAGGCCAGCGGCGCACTGCAGGGCCTGAGCGCCACGCCGGGCCGGGAAGGGGTGTACGTGATGATTGACCTGGCGGCCAACCCGGATCTGGCTCACTTGCCCGACGGCGTGAGCGCTCAGGCGGCGGTCTATACCGGGCACTTCGAGCACGTCTCCGTGATGCGCAAAGTGCTGCTGCGCATGACCAGCTGGCTGCATTACCTTTATCTGGATCACTAGCCTGCATTGGCCCGGGGGAGCACGGGCCAAGGGGGTTCCTCCTGAATACGACAAAAACAAAAAAGCCCGCAACCGAAGTTGTGGGCTTTTTCGCTATTATCGCCGGGTCTATCTGGTTCACTGGCGACGTATTTGGTGGAGCTGGCGGGAGTGAAAATTATTAACTTACTGATTGATATGTTAATTTATCGATAATCCGTATCACAGCGGTATGGCACAAATTATAAGAACCAATCAAGATGACGGGAGAGGGGCATCATTGGCAAGAGACCTACTAAGCTTTTTGACACGAGTAAACTCTAGCGTTTCTAAAAACAAATCTGAAAGTTCTTGCCGGGAGATCACTACGTCATCACTAACTTGCCATGCAATCCCAATGTCATAGGCAAATCCTGGATATGCGATCTTAAAGTCAGTCTTATTGTGGGCCTTAGCGGCTTCAAATTTAGCTAAGGGTATCCTTAAGCGTGCAAAACGTTTCTTTGCATCCTGAAACTTCTCTAACACTTCCACTGGATCATCACTTTTGTTTTCTTTAATGCTCTGCGTAAGAGTACGAATTACTTCATAAGAACCTAAAATCCATAAATATGAATGAGTGAGATGCCCTTTTATTAGGTCGTAGTCCTCGCTTACATTTTCTCCCTGCTTATATTTATTTATTAAAGTAACATCCATCTCACACAGATTTGCATCCATTTTACCCAAACTTTGCACAAGGTTTACTACAAAAGGATCAAATCGTGCCAATCCTATGGAAACTTTTAGCCAGCGTTCAAAACGTTCCTCATGCATAAGACTGTTCATTAATGTTCTACCTTATAAATAAAGAAAATGTAGTAGCAATTAACTTATCCTTGAGGATTCTGGGTGTAGTATTCATTCAGGCCATCAGTGTATCCTTGATAATAGGCTACTCGTGGGCTTCTGTGACGAACTTCAGCCGCTTGACTTTTCAGGATAGAATTAAGTGCTGTAGTGGCACTAGGTTCTTGATTTGTATATCCAGCTTGGAATCCCAATTCATATGCACAACCTGCACATTTATGGCGGAATGGGTAACTTTGATCCTCTGGAAGGGCGGTAAACATGGTGTCGTAACGGTGTGCTGCTTGACAAGTTGTCATAAGTAACCTTTTAGGTATTAGGATAGTACCAGTTATATGAGTATGGTCTTTCCATGAATCAAGGATACTGGTGATTTATTTATCCTCTTTTCTTTCATAATGTGATCTTCTTCACTTTTTGTGGGCTGTTATGAAAGCCATGGGTTCAACTCCTCACTGAAAGCTGAATTTATGACTTCTAATTTATGTTATATTACTAGTAGCAAGATCTATAATCTTCTTTATCCCACTAGTAGACGAGGGGAAGGTTATTCTTGACCCAAGTCTAGATACAGACTCTTACTTCACCGTTAGTGAGTGTTAGTTCAGCCTATTATTGTTGCGTATTAATCAACGGGAGCGAGTCAATCCAATATCCTTTATTCACCTAATATATTCGAGCCTATAGCGATCTGACATCGTTCATGTATCAGCTTGAAAACCGCGTCCCGGAGGTGAGTAGATATGGCGGGGATAGCATTACGTATGAAGCAGTTATTATATATTTATCGCCCGCTAGCCTAGACGTTGCGATTTTAGTTAAGATATGAAACTAAACCTATCGGAGATGATTTACATGATGTTCGTGAGTAACCACTAGCAGGGAACTGAAGGACACTTATTGAAAGTTTTTAGTGATTAAAAAAGCATGCATTTATAATGATTGATGTGAAAAATACTCAAAAAGTTGATCTTAGAGGGTGTCTAATAATATTAGAGTTTCTTAAGGAGGCACAAATGCCTCCTAATTGAAATGGTAATTTTTACCATTTTTGTGTTTCTTTAAGTTCTTCTACTCTGTATTGCTCAACTTTATCAACTAATTGCTCGAGTGAATCAGTAAGTTCTAAGTGCCCGTTATCTGGGGAGTAAGATAGAAACTTAACTCTCATAGATCTGGATGCAATACCTAATAAATCATAATGTATTTCACCTTCAGGTAAAGTCATATAGTGATAAGGCATTCTACCATGTGCAAATTGAATGTCTTCAAACAGCATTCTGATATCAGGGTCATCTGTACCACAACCGAGGAATAAAAATGTATGTGTTAACGCTAGAGCTTTTAGAATTTCATAGAATAAAACATATTTGGTTCTGGCCTCAGCATAATCTCGTCTTGTGAATATTATTTTCTGTGGCGCATTTGCTGAACCATGAGTTTTAAGTAAAAGTCTGGTGTCTCCGCCATGTAAATAGTTTGCAGTATCATCACTGGTATGATCTTTGACTATTAAAGTTCCAGCAGATACCCCCCTAGCATAAGAATCATAGATAGTATCAAAGTTGGGACTGGCAATGATAGAGGCATCAAGATTATATATATGTTCATGAATTTTTGCGTGCCTATATCCAGCACGCTGATATTCATTTTGCACTTTATCAATGAAGATATCTAAAGTAAGTTTCTCTTTAATTATCTCGCATGCACTTAAATAATCTTTTTGGTTCAATAACTCCGTAACACATATTTTATCCTCAATTTCATTTAGGCAAGCTCTAAGGAACTCCTCCCATGTTGCTGGTCGCTTACCTGCATCATTAACCGAGTTTTTTGATACGCCAGCACCAATCATGATCACACAACGGCGCCGTGCTAAAGCAGAAACTAAATTCTCAGGCCAAGAAATCATTCCTCTAATCGCTCCAATAAATTAGATGCTATTTTATGGAAGAATTCTGCAGCTTCGGATACGCGTGTATATTGTGAACCTACGATCCCATCTTTAGCTGATAGCTCAAATATAGGAGCGTGTGCCTGTTGTGATAATGGAACAACGCTGCTTAACGTAGGTATTTCACCTAAGTGAAGGTTATCAACATTCGAGTTAAAGAAGTTGCAAAGCTCAACAAGTTCGCTTTTTTGTTTTGTTATTATTCTTTCAAATGCAGCGACGGGTTCACGGACACCTGATTTGCTCTTTGCTTTGTACTGTTGCATGACATAACCGGCAAAAGTTAAATTCCATTCAACAGCTTTATTTGCAATTTTAAATGGTTCGTTTTCTGCATCTTTATATTTATCAATTGCGTCAGAAAGTGCTGTCTTCCAAGTGTTAAATGATTTTATAATATTTTCCACAGCCATCATGCTGAATATATCAACAGATAGTGGCATCAAAAAAGCATCAACCCCGAGAATTACAGATCGGTTTAAAGCACCAAGGGAAGGGCCCATATCAATCATTATTATGTCATAGTGAGTTAATCGAGATATTAGTTCTTTGAACACATAAGTTGTCTGAAAACCTCTATGCTCACCATTTCTTGTTGCTGCCCAATCGGTAGCTAAAAGATCTTCTCTAATGGAAAGTTTAGGGCTTCCTACAATTAAGTCGACATTGAATCGTTCACTGCTAACGATTTCTGGCATCTCTTGAGGGTAACCTTGTCCTCTACGCACAGGGTCAAAGAAAGAGTCAATGCTGTAGAAGTTATTATTTAAGAAAATACGCTCAAGATCTTCTTCTTTCAAGATATACGCTGAAGCATTGCACTGAGGATCAGCGTCTATGACTAAAACTTTTTTCTTATGCTGAATAGCAAGCGATGCAGCAACATTACATAAGAGAGTGGTTTTACCAACTCCGCCTTTGTTATTGAAAAAGCCTACACTTTTCACAGAAGTCCCACCATTGAGTAAGGTTTTTTCGATAGTAACAAGTTTTAAATTATATGTCTAATTTTATAAACTATTGCCATTAAGCATGAAGTTCGCTTTAGGGGGGCTAGTGTCAATTTTTCCTCAGTTCGTAAGGTATTTGCTCATATCAAGATAACTAGTGCAATTTGGAGCTCTAAAAATCTCATTCTTGTCAAGAGGGGGAGAGGTGTCAATAATATCTGGATTAAAATTTGTCTCATTTATCGTACTACTTGCAATAGAAAACAACACATGAACACCTAACTTAAATACTGAATACATTTTAAGGCGGCATTAGTTATCTGACTATTTATTGGGTGTTAGAATTGTTTCTGTTCGGAAGAGCTTGTTCACGATGCGTTCTGGCATGTCTAAAGCCTCTAAAGCCTCTAGTATCTTTAGCGCCTGAAGTGATGGAAAATGGGTTCGTGCTTTGCCTCCATCAGGTAGGCTGGGAGCATCCAGAGCTTTGAACCATGACCTAAGAGCATTGAGTAGCAGAAACTTCAATGGGACGGATAAGGGGCCAGGGTTCGCCACCTAATCAGCCAACTAGTAGATACAGAAACATTTAGCATTGCAAAAGAGTTCATCAAATTCGGAAATTCCTCTTATCGCAGCATTAGCGTTTTTTATCTCTTTGTTTTTTCAAATGCTATATTAATATCTGAAATCGGATTCGTATCAATCTGGTCGATGTAACCGGAATATATCATTAATACACTTTGTTAGTCGGTGGGTTGTCTCAAGCATTTAAATATTCATACTGACTTTAATCATCTGAGCAAGTATTGTGCCGAGCAATTGGGAACGCGTTATCTATCTAAATAGTTCTAAATTTATTTCATAAATCCCCTGTGACACTTTTCCTTTTAATCTGGAACCGATTAACACTTAGTGCTCACAATTGAGAAAATGCAACCCAATTCAAACTGACGATTTCCTTTACTGTTGTTGACGATCTATTTCCCTGCGCGAGTAAGAGCAAGTGCGGTAATTTATCTGGCAGCGCAGCTGCGAGTATAGGGGCAAAGTACGAGGTGAGACTCAACATTTTCTTTGGATCTAGTCCGGATATCATCGAAAGTGAAAAAAACAAAAAAGCCCGCAACCGAAGTTGTGGGCTTTTTCGCTATTATCGCCGGGTCTATCTGGTTCACTGGCGACGTATTTGGTGGAGCTGGCGGGAGTTGAACCCGCGTCCGAAATTACTACACCGTCGGCACTACATGCTTAGTCCAATCTTTACATTCGCCGGCCAGCTGCGGATGGACACGCTACTGACAGACTAGCCTGATTGAGTTTAACGCTTCAGCCCCAGGCAGGACATCCACGCGATCTCTTTTGGGTTTGACCTCTCTTGATCCCCGTCCTAAGAGCGGAGGCTAGGGAGAGAGGGCTCTAAGCAGGGTATTAAGCTGCTAAAGCGTAGTTTTCGTCGTTTGCGACTATTTTTTTGCGGCTTTTTACGAGGCCAACCGCCCCTCGGCATGCTCCTAGGGCTTCGCAAATCCCGTCGAATCCAGAATCAGCCCCAAGTAACTTTGTGCAGTATACCAGAAGTTTACTTCGATAAGCCAGCGGCTTAACGATTGGCGTGCTTCATGATACGGGCTTTCGCCGTCTGCCATTCGCGATCTTTGATGTCATCGCGTTTGTCGTGCTCTTTCTTGCCTTTGGCTACGCCGATCTTGATCTTGCTCCAGGCATTTTTCCAATACAGGGACAAGGCCACCACGGTGTAGCCATCGCGGTTGACGCGGCCGAGCAGGGTATCCAGCTCGCGTCGTTTCAGCAGCAGTTTACGGGTACGCGTCGGATCGCACACCACATGCGACGAAGCCACGTTGAGCGGAGTGATGGTGGCGCCAAACAGATAGGCTTCACCGTCACGGAACGTCACGTAGCTGTCGCTGAGGTTGGCTTTGCCTGCACGCAGCGATTTAACTTCCCACCCTTGCAGCGACAGGCCCGCCTCGAACTCTTCTTCAATGAAGTATTCGAAACGCGCGCGCTTGTTTTGAGCAATGGTGGCGGAACCGGGTTTGTGTGCTTTTTTCTTTGCCATAGTGCGTTCATTATACTGGATGCTTCAGCGAAAGAAATCCTTTCCCGTTCAGCACCTGCGCAATTTTTCGCATTTTTGGCGCCCTCATCCCTTAGCAGATTTTTTGTTTGCCGCCAGATAAATGGTATTATCTGTACGTTTTATGTCTCACAGGAAATGATATGCCCCAGATCAGTCGGTCTGCATTAGTGCCGTTCAGCGCCGAGCAGATGTATCAGTTGGTTAACGATGTTCATTCTTATCCCGATTTTCTGCCAGGTTGCACCGGCAGCCGGGTGCTTAACGCTACCTCCAACGAAATGACCGCCGCGGTGGACGTCGCCAAGGCCGGTATCAGCAAGACCTTCACCACGCGCAATACGCTGCTGGATAACCAGAGCATCAATATGCAGCTGGTCGATGGCCCGTTCCGCAAGCTGATGGGCGGTTGGCAGTTCACGCCGCTGAGCGAAGAGGCCTGCAAGGTGGAGCTGCACCTGGACTTCGAGTTCACCAACAAACTGATTGAGCTGGCGTTCGGCAAAGTGTTCAAGGAGCTGGCGGGCAACATGGTGCAGGCATTCACCCAGCGGGCGAAAGAGGTCTACAGTGTCTGACATCCAGGTCGAGGTGGTGTACGCCTTGCCGGAGCGCCAGTACCTGCGCAAGGTGAAGCTGGCCGAGGGCAGCAGCGTCGAGCAAGCGATCCAGGCTTCGGGCCTGCTGGAGCTGCGCCAGGATATCGATCTCAAGAGCAACAAAATCGGCATCTACAGCCGCCCGGCCAAGCTGGGCGATACGCTGAACGACGGCGACCGGGTGGAGATCTACCGGCCGCTGATAGCCGATCCGAAAGAGCTGCGCCGGCAACGGGCAGAAAAGGCAAAAAAATAAGGCGCTATAAGCGCCTTATTTTTTATCTGAAACTGATTTTCTCTTCCGCGTTGCAGCCTGCGACTGTCATGAGGAACAGCATGCCCCCTCATGGGCCGGAAGAGCGGGCGGCGCCGATTACTTGGTCAGCGCCGGTTTGTTCTGGATGTCGGTCAACACGCCTGCGCTGTCGAAGGTCAGCGTCAGCGTCTGCTGGGTGATGTCTTCATGGCCAGGCTGCTGGCGGAACACATAGAACCACGTCTGAGTCCCGAACGGGTCTTGCAGCATTGGGGTGCCCAATGTGTAAGCGACCTGTTGCTGGGTCATCCCTTTCTGAATTTTCGCCACGTCGGTCGACGTCAGGTAGTTCCCCTGGTTGATGTCAGGACGATAAACCACCTTTTCAAAAGTAGAACAGCCTGCAGTCAGCATCACAAGAACTACAGCGGCGGCAGTCAGCGTTTTACAGCGCATAGTAATCACATTCCTTTAGGGCATAGGATGCCGATGATAATAGACCTTGCGGCAGTTGGAAACCTTTATACCCTTCATCTTTCAAGTTGCGACGCGTTGGCTTTCTTTCAGCACCTCAAGCGCTTGGCCTGTTTCAGGCCGTTGAGGAGGCTTAGGATCGCCGCCGCGCCGCACTTTAGATATCTTTCGGGTCAACAGCGTCACTGTCAGACCGCAGGAAAGTGAAAAAGTTGAGCTTTTTTATGCCGCCAGCAGTTCTTTGGCGTTCGCCAACGTATTGCGGGTGACTTCACTGCCGCCAAGCAGGCGCGCCAGCTCCTGCAGCCGGGCGCGTTTATCCAGCGGCGCCATCTGGGTTTCGGTGACCGTGCCGTCGGTCTGCTTGCTGACGAACAGGTGTTGATGCCCGCATCCGGCCACCTGCGGCAGGTGGGTCACGCACATCACCTGGGTGGATTCGCCGAGCTGGCGCAGCAGGCGGCCGACGATGGCGGCGGTCGGGCCGCTGATACCCACGTCCACCTCATCGAAGATCAGCGCCGGGGTTTCCATCTTGCGGGCGGTGATCACCTGAATCGCCAGCGCGATGCGTGACAGCTCACCGCCGGAGGCGACCTTCGCCAGTGGCTGCAGCGGCTGCCCCGGGTTGGTGGAGACGCAGAACTCGGTGCGGCTGGCCCCTTCGGCGCTCAGATGCTGCGGCTCGAAACGCACATCGATGTTGAACTTGCCGTGCGGCATGGAGAGCGCCTGCATACTGTCGGTGATGAGCGTCGTCAGCTCGGCGGCGTAATGCAGGCGTTTCTGGTGCAGCTGTTCCGCCAGCGCCAGCGCCTGCTGGTGATGCAGGGTGACCGCCTCGTTCAGGTGCTCATGGTCGCTTTCCTGCTGCGACAGCAGCTGCTGTTCATCCAGCAACTGCTGATGCAGCTGCGGCAGCTCTTCCGGCGCGACCTGGTGTTTGCGCGCCAGGCTGATTTGGCGCGACAGGCGCTGTTCCAGCTCGTGCAGGCGGTTGGGATCGAGATCCATGCGATCGGCGTAGTGGCGCAGCTCGTCGCTGGCTTCGCTGATCTGGATAGAAGCCTCTTCCAGCATGTCCAGCAGGCCGCTGAGCTTGTCGTCCAGCCCGGCCAGTTCAAGCAGCAGGTGCTTGGCGCTGTAGAGCTGGCTGAGCATGTTGTTCTCGTCGCTGTCGGCCAGCAGCTGCAGCGCCTGCTGGCTGAGGGTCAGCAGCTGGCCGCTGTTGGCTAGGCGCTTGTACTCGGCGTCGGTCTGTTCGAACTCGCCGGCCTGCGGCGCGAATTCGTTCAGCTCTTTCAATTGGTATTGCAGCAGCTGCTTGCGCGCTTCGCGCTCGATGGACTGCTGCTGATGGTGCGCCAGCTCGCGACAGCTCTGGTGCCAGCGTTGGTAGGCCTGGCTCATCGCCGCCAGCAGGGCGGGTTCGTCGGCGTAGGCGTCGAGCAGCGCTTTTTGGTGCTCCGGTTTGAGCAACAGCTGATGGGCGTGTTGGCCGTGGATTTGGATCAGGCGTTGCCCCAGCTCGCGCAGCTGCGACAGCGGCACGGCGGTGCCGTTGATAAAGCCGCGCGAACGGCCGTCGGCGTTGATCACCCGGCGCAGCAGGCATTCGTTGCTGTCGTCCAGCTGGTTCTGTTCCAGCCACTCGCGCGCGGACGGGGTGTCCGCCAGCGAGAAACGGGCGCAGATGTCGGCGCGGGCGGCTCCCAGGCGCACCACGTTGCCGTCGGCGCGGTTGCCGAGGCACAGCCCCAGCGCATCGATGGCGATGGATTTGCCGGCGCCGGTTTCACCGGTGATCGCCGTCATACCCGGTTGAAAATCGATTTCCAACTCACGAACGATAGCAAAGTTGCTGATGGTTAATTGCGCCAGCATGGGAACCTTCCTGTGTATAAACACATAACTGTAGTTTCATACAGTATAAACTGGTTTTATATACAGTAAAGTGGCCGGCGCAGATTTTAGAACAATTTTTTCGACCAGCCCAGTTTGGTGCTTAACGTGTTGAAATAGCTGTAGTCCTTCGGGTGAATCAGGTTCAGGTGGAAATCGCTGCGGCGGATCAGCACTTCTTCGCCTTCCTGGATCGGCAGCGCGATCTGGCTGTCGCAGCTGATCTCCAGATCGCTGCCGATCTGCGAAAACTTCAGGCGGATGGTGCTGTCGCCGTTGATCACCAGCGGCCGGGCGGAGAGGGTATGCGGGAACATCGGCACCAGCGCGATCGCCTCCAGCGACGGGGTGAGGATCGGTCCGCCGGCGGAGAGCGAGTAGGCGGTGGAGCCGGTCGGCGTGGCGATGATCAGGCCGTCGGAACGCTGCGAGAAGGCGAAGCGATCGTCGATGTACACCTCGAATTCGATCATGTGCGCCACTTTGCCGGGGTGTAGCACCACTTCGTTGATGGCGGTGCTGATGCGGCACTGCTGGTGCTCTTTATGCACGATGGTTTCCAGCAGGAAACGCTGTTCGTCGATGTACTCGCCTTCCAGCACGTCCGCCAGCTGCTGCAGGGCGTTGTCGGGATCGAGATCGGTGAGGAAGCCGAGGTTGCCGCGGTTGACCCCGATCACCTTGATGTCGTAGCGCGCCAGCACGCGCGCGGCGCCGAGCATGTTGCCGTCGCCGCCGACCACCACCGCCAGGTCGGCGCGCTGGCCGATATCCGCCAGGCTGCCGGTCACGGCGTCTTTCAGCCCTAAATCATGGGCGATCTGGCGTTCGACCATCACCGAATAGCCGCGGGCGACCAGCCAGTGGAACAGCATCTCGTGGGTTGCCAGCGCTGAAGGGTGACGCGGGTGGCCAACAATGCCAATACAGGCGAATTTTTTATTCATTTGTTGTGATTTTCCTCACCGGGAGCCGTTTATGCCCCACATTGTGACCGGTTGACTTGAAACCCCGGTTTTGATCCCCATAATAAGCCAAGTTGCGAGATTAATGCTAAAACGCGGAGATATTCATGAGTAGTAAAGAACAGAAGACGCCAAACGAGCAAGTCTCGGAAGAAATGGAACAACACGCTCACCACGAGGATACGCTGCCGGAAGCGGCGGAAGGCGTCGATCTGCGCGATGCGCGTATCGCCGAACTGGAAGCCCAACTGGCGGAAGCTCAGCAGCACGAGCGCGACAGCCTGCTGCGCGCCAAAGCCGAAGCGGAGAACATCCGCCGCCGCGCCGAACTGGACGTCGAGAAAGCGCACAAGTTCGCCCTGGAGAAATTCTCCGGCGATCTGCTGCCGGTGATCGACAACCTGGAGCGCGCGCTGGATCTGGCGGATAAAAACAATCCGGAACTGGCCGCGATGATCGAAGGCATCGAGCTGACGCTGAAATCGCTGCTGGACGTGGTGCGTAAGTACGGCATCGAAATCGTCGGCGACGTCAACGTGCCGTTCAACCCGGAAGTGCATCAGGCGATGAGCATGATGGAATCCGCCGATCATCTGCCGAACCACGTGATGATGGTGATGCAGAAAGGCTATACGCTGAACGGCCGCCTGCTGCGCCCTGCGATGGTTGCGGTCTCCAAAGCCAAGGCGTAATCGCCCCGGCAACGGCATAAAGAAAGGCACCCGAGGGTGCCTTTTTTGTCTCTGGACTACGCCTGCGGCAGGCGCGGCATCCAGTCGATCGGCGTGAGCCCTTGTTGCTCCAGCAGCTGATTGGCCTGCGAGAAGTGGCGGCAGCCGAGGAAGCCGCGGTGGGCGGAGAGCGGCGACGGGTGCGGTGCCTTCAGCACATGGTGGCGGT
Source organism: Serratia sp. MF1(2023) (assembly GCF_030954545.1). Taxonomy (NCBI): domain Bacteria; kingdom Pseudomonadati; phylum Pseudomonadota; class Gammaproteobacteria; order Enterobacterales; family Yersiniaceae; genus Serratia; species Serratia sp. MF1(2023). Next base: position 84,680 of record NZ_JAVHUX010000036.1, read on the forward strand.
TGCGGTCGATAAAGTTGCCTTTCTTCTGCGCGTGCGAGCCCCACAGCAGGAACACCACGCCTTCGCGGTTCTCGTTCAGGGCGGCGATCACTTTATCGGTAAAGGTTTCCCAGCCCAGGTTGGCGTGCGAGTGCGCGCGGCCGCCTTCCACCGTCAGCACGGTGTTGAGCAGCAGCACCCCCTGTTCGGCCCAGCTTTGCAGATAGCCATGATCCGGGCGTTCGAAACCGGGAATATCAGTCGCCAGCTCTTTATACATGTTCACCAGCGACGGCGGCGCCGGCACGCCGGGGCGCACCGAGAAAGAGAGGCCGTGCGCCTGATTGGGGCCGTGGTAGGGATCCTGTCCGAGGATGACGACTTTGACGTCCGCCAGCTCGGTATAGCGGAAAGCGTTGAACACGTCCTTCTGCGGTGGATAAATGGTCTTACCGGCTTGGTGTTCAGCGGCAACAAAGGCGAGCGTTTCAACAAAATAGGGCTGCTCTTTCTCTTTGCCGATCACGTCATGCCAGGTGAGGGAGGTGGCCATAAACGCTCTCCTTTGTTTTCTTTAGCAATTCATGGGCTATAGCTTACCGTGTCGGCTCGCGCAGCGAAACCCGCTTTTCATTTCTCGCCGCTGCGTCTTATGCAATTAATTTTGAAAATTTACAAAAATAATTGGTTTTTGCCGCAGTGGGAAAATTGATATAAAACATAAATTTGCCCCTTCACGCCTTGTGCCTACCCGGTAAAAATTGACTTTAGTCAAGGAACTGGCTTGGTCAGGCTGGTATACAGAACAACAAGACAACAATGGTTTTACCAAATGGCCGAAACCAGAATTGGGTTTTCTCACGACGTGAATTTTTACGCCCTTGTACGGAGGCAACATAATGATTACCGGTATTCAAATTACCAAAGCGAATGACCAGGCGCTGGTGAATTCTTTCTGGCTGCTGGACGATGAAAAAGCGGAAGCTCGCTGCGTGTGCGCCAAGGCCAACTACGCGGAAGATCAGGTTGTCGCGGTGAGCGACCTGGGCCAGATCGAATACCGTGAAGTGCCGCTGGAAATGCAGCCGACCGTGCGCGTGGAAGGCGGTCAGCACCTGAACGTCAACGTGCTGCGTCGCGAAACCCTGGAAGACGCGGTCAAGCACCCGGAAAAATACCCGCAGCTGACTATCCGCGTGTCCGGCTATGCGGTGCGCTTCAACTCCCTGACGCCGGAACAGCAGCGCGACGTTATCGCCCGCACCTTTACCGAAAGCCTGTAATTTTCGGCGCAGTCAATCAGGGAGCTTCTGCTCCCTTTTCTGCGTTTGACGGCCGAAAATCGAACGCGGATCACATTCTGCACAAAGATAAGCATTTCTAATACAGAACTCATCCGACCTGCCGATAGCTAAATCAGCACCTATTCAGGTGCTAAATAAAAAGTCTATCGACAAGGAGTCGGCATGAGTATGCCTTTAAGTTTTACCTCTGCAGTATCCCCGGTGGCCGCGATCCCTACGCCTCGCGCCGCTGCCGAGACGGCGACGGCGGCGCTGCCCGCGGCAACGCCGGCAAATTCGGCGCCGGTAGCCACCCCCTCTCAGAACACGCTCAATGCGCAGAATCTGTTGAATACGCTGGTCGGCGATATCTCAGCGGCGGCGCCGACGGCGGCGGCAGCGCCGGGCGTGACGCGGGGGCAGCAATCGCAGGAGGGGGATTATGCGTTGGCGCTGTTGGCCAAGGACGTTTATTCACTCAATGGCCAGGGTGCCGCCGGGTTCAACCGCCTGAGCGACAGCGCGCTGCTCGGTTTCGGCATCGATCCCGCCAGCCTGCACGACGCGGGCAGCGGTTTCCAGGCTGGGATTTACAGCAACGACAAGCAGTATGTGTTGGCGTTCGCCGGTACCAACGACTGGCGCGACTGGCTGAGCAACGTGCGGCAGGCGACGGGCTATGACGATGTGCAGTACAATCAGGCGGTTGCCGCCGCCAAAAGCGCCAAGGCGGCCTTCGGCGATGCGCTGGTGATCGCCGGCCATTCGCTCGGCGGCGGCCTTGCGGCCACGGCGGCGCTGGCGACCGGCACCGTCGCGGTCACCTTCAACGCGGCCGGGGTCTCGGATTACACCCTGAATCGCCTGGGCATCGATCCGGCGGCGGCGAAGAAAGATGCCGAAGCCGGCAGCATTCGCCGCTACAGCGAGCAATATGACATGCTGACCAGCACCCAGGAATCGACCTCGCTGATCCCGGACGCCATCGGCCACAACATCACCCTGGCCAACAACGATACCCTGACCGGCATCGATGACTGGCGGCCGAGCAAGCATCTGGATCGCAGCCTGACGGCGCACGGCATCGACAAGGTGATAAGCTCGATGACGGAACAAAAGCCGTGGGAGGCGAAGGCCAATGCCTGAAGGGCGTCGCTTGCGGTGGGCGCTGGCGATAGCCTTACTGGCGCTGGTCGCGGTGACCGGTTTACTGATGATGGCTAAGGAGCAACAGATGGGGCAGGAGATTTCGCCGTTTGACGGCCACAGCAATCTGGCGCTGGCTCAGGCGGTAGCGCGCGGCGATACGCAGGGCATCCGTGCGCAGGCCACGCAGGATCGTTTGCGCGAGCGGGGCGATCGGCAGGTCACGCTGTTGCAGTGGGCGGTGCTTTCGCAGCAGCCGGGTAGCGTGCAGGCGTTGCTGGATCTCGGGGCCGACCCGGCGGCGGCGGGGCTGGACGGCAACAGCGCGCTGCACACCGCGGCGATGTTGCAAGACGCGCAGTACCTGCGGTTGCTGCTGACCGAAGGGGCGCAGGTGAACGTGCGCAATGCCGTTACTGGCGCCACGCCGCTCGCGGCGGCGGTGCTGGCCGGGCGCGAAGAGCAGCTGCGGCTGTTGCTGGCGGCCGGGGCGGACACCACCTTGAGCGATCGGCTGGGGGATACCCCGCTGCATCTGGCGGCGAAGATTAACGCGCCGCACCTGGCGCTGCTGCTGCTGCAGGCCGGGGCCGATGCCCGGGCGCGCAACCAGCAGGGCTTTGCGTTCCAGTTTTATTTCTCGCAAACGCCGGTGCATTTGCAGAATGACGAGCTGAAGGCGCAGTTCCGCGAACTGGACAAATGGCTGCAGGGGCACCGCCTGGCCACGCACTACGCGCAGCCGTAAACGCCCATAAAAAATCTATGGTCACCCCCGTTTTTGCAACACCGATTTTGATCTATGATGGGCTTGCGTAAATCTATTCGGCGTCTGGTGAACGATACCCTGTTCGCGCCACGATGAGTTTCGCGCCTGTTGAACCTGAAAAACCG
>NZ_JAVHUX010000038.1:0-139515 GCF_030954545.1 Serratia sp. MF1(2023)
GGAATGAAACAGAATTTGCCTGGCGGCAATAGCGCGGTGGTCCCACCTGACCCCATGCCGAACTCAGAAGTGAAACGCCGTAGCGCCGATGGTAGTGTGGGGTCTCCCCATGCGAGAGTAGGACACTGCCAGGCATCAAACCAAGCCGAAAGCCCTGAACTGACGTTCAGGGCTTTTTGCTATGCGTAAAACGCAAAAAAGCGCAGCTACGCTGCGCCTTTCAACCACTCGACAATAAAGTCGGCGATGCTTTCCGGTTGATTGAGATCCAACTGCTTAGCCGCGATGGATAGCGGCCGGTCGCTGGCTACCGCCACGACAAACTGATCCAGCATGTCTTCCAGCGGTCTGCCGATCTCGGCCCTATAAAGCAGGATCTTGCTGACCGGCTCATGTTTGAACCCTTCCACCAGAATCAAATCGACCTTATCGGCGTCAAAACGCCCTGCCAGGTAGAGTAGATCCAAGGGTTGTTGCTCCGGCGTTTCGGTCATCAATGCCCAACGGCGATCGCTGGCGACCAGCGTTTGGTCGGCACCCGCTTTGCGCAGCTCATAGCTGTCTTTACCCGGCGTATCCACATCCATGTCGTGATGCGTATGCTTTATCAGCCCAACCCGCACCTGGCGCTGTTTCAGCATTGGGATCAATTGCTTGAGCAGGGTGGTTTTCCCCGTCCCGCTGTAGGCGCCGATGGCCAGCAAAGGGGGCAATGAACGATTCATGTTTTTAGCTCTCGTGCTTGCTGCCAGTGCAGGCAGTCTTCCGGCGTATTCAGGTTATGAAATGCCGTTTGCTGCCCGCTGAACACCACGCGTTGTGCGTTAATCTGATGCAAGAACAGCATCAGCTTGCGTTCACCGCGCGCCAGATAGTCGGCCAGCTGCGGCGCTATTTGGGTATGCAATAATGCCAGTGTAGGGTGATCTCGTTCACCATCGCTGGCAAAGGCTGCTGGCGCCGCGCCTTTTTGCCGCCATAGCTGCGCGACTAAGTCGGCGGGAAAGTCGGGGACGTCACAAGGGACGAAGACCACCCACTCGCTGGGAGATTGCTTGAGCCCGGCGAGCATCCCGGCCAACGGCCCGGCGAAATCGGGCGTCAGATCGCCAATCACCGGCAAACCGCTCGCCTGGTAACGTGCCTGATTGCGATTGGCGCTGATGGCGACGGAAGCCACTTGCGGCCGTAACCGAGCCAATACGTGTTGATAGAGTGCGATACCGGCAATCGACACCAGGCCTTTGTCTTCACCGCCCATACGCGTGGCCCGTCCGCCGGCCAAAATGACGCCGCTGATTTCTTTATGCATCTCGTTTATCCCGCCTTGTCGATGCGCTGATTGTAGCGCTAAAGCCGGCGCGACATCAGGATTTACCTTTATTGACAAGCCGGTTCTTTCACTGCGTGGGTAAGCCTGTTACTTTGTGAGTTTATTCATGCTATTGGACGATATTGAGATGAAAACGCATCGCGTAAACGAGTTGATCGAGCTGTTGCACCCGGCCTGGCAGGAAGATCCCGATCTCAATTTGATGCAGTTTTTGCAAAAGCTGGCGCAGGAAGCGGGCTTCCAGGGCGAGTTGTCCGAACTGAGCGACGACATTCTTATTTACCATCTGAAAATGCGCGGCAGCGCCGGCACGGATCAGATCCCGGGCCTGAAGAAAGATTACGAAGAAGATTTTAAAACGGCGCTGTTGCGCGCTCGCGGCGTTATCAAGGACTGATCCTCGCGCGGTGCGAGAAAGCATAGCTCGTGAAAGGCGCCATTAATGCTACTATTTCTCATTCCCGGCACCGTGCTGTCAGCGATCAAACGAACGTTATGAATAACTCTGCTTTTAATTTCGACACCCTGTCGCCCGATTTGATTATGGACGCCCTAGAAGGGGTTGGCCTGCGCGTCGATTCCGGCCTGACGGCGCTGAACAGCTATGAGAACCGCGTCTATCAGTTTATGGACGAAGATCGCCGGCGCTACGTAGTGAAGTTTTACCGCCCGGAGCGCTGGAGCGCCGCACAAATCGGTGAGGAACATCAGTTCGCTCTGGATCTGGCCAGCGCGGAAATTCCTGCGGTGGCGCCGCTGGCGCTGCAAGGCGCTACGCTGCATACGCACGGTGGATTCTTCTTTACCCTGTTTCCCAGCGTGGGCGGGCGCCAATATGAGATAGACAACCTGGATCAGTTGGAATGGGTGGGTCGTTTTCTGGGCCGTATCCATCAGGTCGGCGGCGAGCGTTTGTTCGCCGAACGGCCGACGATGGGGGTTGAAGAATATCTCACCGCCCCGCGTCAGGTGTTGGCCGATTGCGGGCTGTTGCCGGCAGCACAGCGTGACGCGTTCCTGCTGGCAACGGACAACCTGATTGTGGCGATCAAGGCGCACTGGCATCTGGACTGGCAGCCGCGCCGTTTGCACGGTGATTGCCATCCGGGCAATATTCTGTGGCGCGACGGCCCGCTGTTCGTCGATCTTGATGACGCGCGTAACGGCCCGGCGGTGCAGGATTTGTGGATGCTGCTGCACGGTGAGCGGCGCGATCAATTGATGCAGCTGGACGTCTTGCTGGAAGCGTACGGCGAATTTGCCGAGTTCGACCAACGCGAGCTGGCGTTGATTGAGCCGCTGCGGGCAATGCGCATGGTGTATTACCTGGCCTGGGTCGCCCGCCGTTGGCAGGATCCGGCCTTCCCTAAGAGTTTTCCGTGGATGGCGGAGTCTGATTTCTGGTTGTCTCAGACTGCGGCCTTCACCGAACAGGTTAAGCTGTTGCAGGAGCCCCCTCTGCAGCTGACGCCAATGTATTGAAGCTTTAACACAATGGAGAGTTTAGTCTTATGAAAAAAATATGGTTGGCGCTCGTTGGCATGGTGATGGCCTTCAGTGCCTCGGCGGCACAGTTCAGCGATGGCGCTCAGTACGTGACCCTGGACAAGCCGGTGACCGGTGAGCCTCAGGTGCTGGAGTTCTTCTCCTTCTACTGCCCGCACTGCTACCAGTTCGAGCAGGTCTATCACGTGTCCGAGAACGTGAAGAAGGCGCTGCCTGCCGGCACCAAAATGACCAAGTACCACGTTGAGTTCCTGGGGCCGCTGGGCAAACAGCTGACTCAGGCATGGGCGGTGGCGATGGCGCTGGGCGTGGAAGACAAGGTAAGCCCGTTGATGTTTGAAGCGGTGCAGAAAACCCAGACCGTGCAAACGCCGGACGATATCCGTAACGTCTTCGTGAAAGCGGGCGTGACCGCCGCAGATTATGACGCGGCATGGAACAGCTTCGTGGTGAAATCTCTGGTGGTTCAACAGGAGAAAGCCGCGGAAGATCTGCAACTGCGCGGTGTGCCGGCGGTATTCGTGAACGGCAAATACATGGTTAAAAACGATGGCCTGGACACCAGCTCGATGGACGCTTACGTGAAGCAGTTCGCCGACGTGGTTAAATTCCTCAGCCAGCAGAAATAAGCCAGATTCAACATGAAAAACGCCGGCGTTCGTTGCCGGCGTTTTTTTATCCGTATTGCCGCTTCAATTTATCCAGCAGCCGGTCTTTTTCCTGCCACAGCGTATTCAGCCACAGTTGGAAACGCCGCTTGAACTGCTTGTCGTTGAAATAGTCCCCGTGCAGGGTTTCATCGATCGGTAGCGTCTCTATTCTTACCACGATGCGCGTCAAACGACCGCACAGCATATCCAGAAAAGGCCGTTGGTTATTTTCCGGATAGAGCAGGGTGACGTTCAACACTTTGTCGAACTGATTGCCCAGCGCGCTAAGGGTAAACGCGATGCCGGCGGCTTTGGGCGCCAGCAAATTGCGATACGGCGAATTGCTTTTAATTTTCTTGGCTTCGGTGAAGCGCGAACCTTCGACGAAATTGACGATGGTGGTTGGACGTTGACGGAATTTTTCGCAGGAACGGCGCGTGGTTTCGATATCCTTGCCGCGCTTCTCCGGATGCTTGAGCAAATAGGCGCGGGAGTAACGCTTCATGAATGGCATATCCAGCGCCCAGCAGGCCAGGCCGACAAAAGGCACCCAGGCGAGCTGTTGCTTGAGGAAATACTTATTCATTGGAATATGATTTCTGAACAGCACGCACAACACGACAATGTCTGACCAGCTTTCGTGGTTGCTGATCAGCAGATACCAGTTTTTGCGATCCAGCCCTTCCAGCCCTTCAATATCCCAACGCAATTGCCCGTTAATGCGCAATAACAGCGCCAGCCCCTGACACCAACACCACATCATGAAATCGGCGAAAGCAGAGATATATCGCCAGACGGCGGGAATGGGCACCAGGAGTTTCACGATGCCGGCCAGCGTGATGGGGATAGAACACAACACCGTCACCAGAATGGTGAGTATGACGGAAATGATAAAAATAACAGGCGTTAACAATCTTGGCATGGTTATGGGCTGACGGTTGTTGGGAACATCGTTGCATGCCGAAGCGCATGAACAAAAGCCTATTTTAACAGAGAATGTCGGGGTAAAGCGCCGCTAAAAATCACTGTTTTTGGCCTCCCCGGATAACCATTTGCCGAGTTTTTGTGCAACTTGTCCAGCTTGTGCTAAGGTAATTGAGGCGCCGAATTTGATTAATAGTGCGATTAAAATCCGGCGAAAGTTATATCCACAAATTCAATAAAAGCCAGTAATAAAGCGTCGCCGGAATTCGTTCTTTTAACGCGGTGATTTAAATAGGAATTTTATTCGCCGTTATAACGATAATCACAACGTTATAATTCGGTCTCTTTTCTATGCACAAAGTTATCCACAGGTAAGATCTTGCGGATCCTCGCGCACAATCTCATCATTTTCGTCCGCAATGCACGCTAAGGTTCGTCTCCGGCGGCCAGCTATGGCATGCTTACCCCTATGTCCGATCACGATAAAGAAACGCTATGGCCCAGATTGCAGAAAACCCACTAATCCTGGTTGACGGTTCCTCCTACCTCTACCGCGCTTATCACGCCTTCCCGCCGCTGACCAACTCGGCGGGTGAGCCGACCGGCGCGATGTACGGCGTGCTGAATATGCTGCGCAGCCTGCTGCTGCAGTATCAACCGAGCCACGTTGCCGTGGTGTTTGATGCCAAAGGGAAGACCTTCCGCGATGATCTCTTCGCCGAATACAAATCGCACCGGCCACCGATGCCGGACGATCTGCGTGCGCAGATCGAGCCGCTGCATAACATGGTCAAGGCGATGGGCCTGCCGCTGCTGGTGACGCCCGGCGTTGAGGCGGACGACGTTATCGGTACGCTGGCGCTGGAGGCCGAAAAAGCTGGCCACGCGGTGCTGATCAGCACCGGCGACAAAGACATGGCGCAGCTGGTTACGCCGAACGTCACCCTGATCAACACCATGAACAACACCATCCTCGGCCCGCAGGAAGTGTGCGACAAGTACGGTATTCCGCCGGAGCTGATCATCGACTTCCTGGCGCTGATGGGCGATTCATCGGACAACATTCCCGGCGTGCCGGGCGTGGGTGAGAAAACCGCTCAGGCGTTGCTGCAGGGTATCGGCGGGCTGGATGCGCTGTACGGCAATCTGGAGAATATCGCCACGCTGAGCTTCCGCGGCGCCAAAACCATGGCGGCCAAGCTGGAGCAGAACAAAGAGGTCGCGTACCTCTCCTATAAGCTGGCGACGATCAAAACCGACGTTGAGCTGGATCTGACCTGCGCGGATCTGACGGTCTCTGCACCGGATGTCGATACGCTGCAGCAGCTGTTCAAACAGTACGAATTCAAACGCTGGCTGGCGGACGTGGAAGCCGGCGTATGGCTGGAAAACAAGAAAGGCGCGGGAGCGAAAGCTGTCGGCGGTGCCAAACCGGCCGCCGCCGCCGCGGAAGCGCCGAAGGCGCTGGCGGAGGCCAAGCTGTCCCAGGACGGTTATGTCACCATTCTGGATGAAGCGGCCTTTACCGACTGGCTGGCGCGGCTGAAAAAGGCCGATGTGTTTGCCTTCGATACCGAAACCGATGGTCTGGATACCCTGACCGCCAACCTGATCGGCCTGTCCTTCGCGATCGCGCCGGGCGAAGCGGCTTATTTGCCGGTGGCGCACGATTATCTGGACGCTCCGCCACAGCTGGACCGAGCCTACGTGCTGGAAGCGCTCAAGCCGCTGCTGGAGGACGATAAGGCGCTGAAGGTCGGGCAAAACCTGAAGTTCGACATGAGCCTGCTGGCGCGCTACGGCATTGAGATGCGCGGCATCGCCTACGACACCATGCTGGAGTCCTATGTGCTGGACAGCGTCGGCGGCCGTCACGATATGGACAGCCTGGCCGATCGTTATCTGAGCCATAAAACCATCACCTTCGAAGAGATCGCCGGCAAGGGCAAAAACCAGCTGACGTTCAATCAGATCGCGCTGGAGCAGGCGGCGCCTTACGCCGCCGAAGACGCCGATGTCACGCTGCAGTTGCACCTGGCGATGTGGCCGCAGTTGAAACAGAGCGCAGAGCTGCTGACGGTGTTCAACGAGATTGAAATGCCGCTGCTGCCGGTGCTGTCGCATATCGAACGCACCGGGGTGCTGATCGATCCGGCCATTTTGTCGGCCCACTCCCAGGAGCTGGCCAAGCGTCTGGCTGAGCTGGAGGCGCAGGCCCACGAGCTGGCGGAAGAGCCGTTCAACCTGGCGTCGACCAAGCAGCTGCAGGCTATCTTGTACGAGAAACAAAAGTTGCCGGTGCTGAAGAAAACTCCGGGCGGTGCGCCGTCCACCAACGAAGAAGTGCTGGCCGAGCTGGCGCTGGATTACCCGCTGCCGAAGGTGATCCTGGAATACCGCGGCCTGGCGAAGCTGAAGACCACCTATACCGACAAGCTGCCGCTGATGATCAACCCGGTCAGCGGCCGGGTACACACCTCGTACCATCAGGCGGTGACTGCGACCGGCCGTCTCTCCTCGAGCGATCCGAACCTGCAGAACATCCCGGTGCGCAACGAAGAAGGGCGGCGCATCCGCCAGGCTTTCATCGCGCCGGAAGGCTACCGCATCGTCGCGGCCGACTACTCGCAGATCGAGCTGCGCATCATGGCGCATCTGTCACAGGATGAAGGGCTGCTGAAGGCCTTCGCCGAAGGGAAAGACATTCACCGCGCCACGGCGTCGGAAGTCTTCGGTGTGCCGTTGGATAAAGTGACCGGCGAACAGCGCCGCAGCGCCAAGGCGATTAACTTTGGCCTGATTTACGGCATGAGCGCCTTCGGCCTGGCGCGCCAGTTGGGGATCCCGCGTGGGGAAGCCCAGCGCTATATGGATCTGTACTTCGAGCGTTACCCGGGCGTGCTGGACTACATGGAGCGCACCCGTCAACAGGCTTCCGAACAGGGCTATGTCAGCACGCTGGACGGGCGCCGCCTGTACCTGCCGGACGTCCGCTCCAGCAACGCCATGCGCCGCAAGGCGGCCGAGCGCGCCGCCATCAACGCCCCGATGCAGGGCACCGCGGCCGATATCATCAAGCGTGCGATGATCGAGGTCGACGCCTGGCTGCAAGGGCAGGAGAAGCCGTTGGTGCGCGCGATCATGCAGGTGCACGATGAATTGGTATTTGAGGTGCATGAGTCGGTGATCGAAGAAGCCAGCCAACGCATCCGTCAATTGATGGAAGGCAGCATGACTCTGGCGGTGCCGCTGAAGGTCGACGTGGGCGTCGGCATGAACTGGGATGAGGCGCACTGATTACCGGGTTATCGCCGGATGCGCTAACTGGCGATAACCTAAGCACTTTTCGTAATTAAGCTACAAGATGCGGCGATAGTTTCCCCAACTTCGCCGTTCTTGCGCCGCAAATTGTGTAAGTAAACTACAAAAAATTCTTTTGCCCTGCGAAAAAATAAGGTAGAGTTACAGGCGTAGGGTACAGAGGTAAGATGTTCTATCTTTCAGACCTTTTACTTCACGTAATCGGATTTGGCTGAATATTTAGCCGCCCCAGTCAGTATTGACTGGGGCGTTTTTTATTGTAAAAACAGCAGCAAACCATACGTTTTTCCTATCGCTCCGCACCGCTTTTCGTTCCTGCTTTCCTCCTTTCGACTCGCGTAATCCGGCGAGATAAGCCAGCCCTGGCGATAAGTTTTTATGATGGCTTTATTTCAGAACTGTAATTAGATAACAAAAAATCCCGCCTGCGGCTGAACTGCGGGTATAAAAAAGCCGATGCGGCGAGGCATCGGCTCTGGCGTTCGGCCTGGGCTTATTCGCCGGCTTCGTCTTCCGGCAGCACTTCCGGTGGGATCTCGTTAAACCAGGTGTCCAGCTTCTGGCGCAGCTTGTCGACGCCGATCTTCTTCAGCGACGAGAAGGCTTCAACCTGGATATCCCCCATAAACGGCAGCACCGCTTCACGCACCATATTGAGCTGCGCCTTGCGTGCGCCGGAGGCCAGCTTGTCGGCCTTGGTCAGCAGCACCAGCACCGGCGTGCCGACGTCGACCGCCCACTGGATCATCTGCTGGTCGAGATCTTTCAGCGGATGGCGAATATCCATCAGCACCACCAGGCCTTTCAGGCTGTTGCGCATCTGCAGGTATTCGCCCAGCGCGCGCTGCCATTTGCGCTTCATCTCTTCCGGCACTTCGGCGTAGCCGTAACCCGGCAGGTCGACCAGGCGGATGCCGTCTTCCACTTCAAACAGGTTGATCAGCTGGGTGCGCCCCGGCGTCTTACTGGTGCGCGCCAGGCTTTTTTGGTTGGTCAGCGTATTCAGCGCGCTGGATTTCCCTGCGTTGGAACGGCCGGCAAAGGCGACTTCAATTCCTGCATCCCCCGGCAGATGGCGAATATCGGGTGCGCTGGTGACGAAATGGGTCACATGATAGTTGTAGTTCTTGCTGGTCAAAATTTTTCGTCTCCGTGAGGATGGCTAACTGGTTGGCGATTATAACTGCATCAGCGGTAAAAATGGCGTGTTTCTCGGTTTTTAAGCGGTGGGACGCGATAAAACGACAGTTATGCCGCGCGTACGTTGTGAGACATTTGCCATTCGAATCGCGGGTAATGTCGCTTTATTCGAAAGTGATGTTTCTGTTTTTATTTTAAAAACAATATGTTGTTTTTTCGTTGTAGGGAAATGTCGTCCAAATCGGCGTCAGGTGCCTTGAGCCTTGGCAACAATAACGTAAAGTAGTCGTTAACGCAGGGTTGCGCAGGATTAAGGAACATCCGGGAAGGATGACAAATCTCAGGGAATGCACAGGGCGTGCAATGAGTGCCAGGATGAACGCAACAGGAAGTGACCCTTTCGCACCGGAACAGGCGGCAGGCACATCGGATGGTGAAGTATTGGCAGTTTGGATGCTGGCAGGAAGCGCGCTCGGGAAGAGCGGATGCGAATGGATTGCGCCATGGACGATTTTTCTTTCAGGATGAAGGACGTAGTGGCAGGGAATGCGGTTATAGCAGAAGGAAAAACCGGGATGTTGCATGTGCGCAAGGAGCGCGTAACAGGAATACCCTTCGCAAGAAGGTGCGAAATAGGCGGCAGGTTTAACCTGCCGCCTTTTTTCTTTGTCCGCTTTCTGCTAGATTCCGCCGCAATTCTATACTGAATCTACATACCTAAGAGCACACGCTATGAACCAGCCATCAAAAGCACCTCGCGGCAGCGCGGCGAAGTCAAAAACGAAAAAGAAAAGCCGTATGGAGCTCGATCAGGAAGCGCGCGAGCGCAAACGCCTGAAAAAGCGCCGCGGCCACGCTTCCGGTTCGCGCACCCAGGTCGAGTCCGGCAGCCAGAAGAACAAATCGGCGGCGGAAGCCAAAGATCCGCGTATCGGCAGTAAAGTGCCGGTAGCGCTGGTGGTCGACGAAACCAAAGTAAAGGCCAAACCGCAGCCGAAGCCAAAGGCCGAAGCGAAACCGCGCCTGTCGCCGGAAGAAGAGCTGGCGAAGCTGGAAAATGACGAACGCCTGAACGCGCTGCTGGATCGCATCGACGATGGCGAAACGCTGAACGCGGAAGAGCAGACCTATGTCGACAAAACGTTGGATCGCATCGATGTGCTGATGGACGTGTTGGGCATCGAACTGGGTGAAGACGACGACGAAGAAGAAGAGAAGCAGGAAGATATTCTGAAGCTGCTGAAAGGCGGCAACCCGAAAGACGCTTTTTAACGCGCTATGTGGCTAATCTCGGCAATAGCCCTACTCTTGATGTGTTATCTGCTGTGGTTATTCGGTAAACTATGGCGGCTGTCTAAGCGCAAAGCGCGTTTTCGCAGCGCTTCCGTGGCCAGACAGCGCAGACAACCGCCTCTCTCCAGGCCCGGTAGAAAAAGATATCGGAAGGAGTGAGCATGTCAGAGCAGACGATTGTCTGGGATTTGGCCCTGATCCAAAAATATAACTACTCAGGGCCACGTTATACTTCATACCCCACGGCGCTGGAGTTTAACCAGCGCTACGACGAAGCGGCGTTTCAACGCGCCGCTGCGCGTTACCCTGAGCGGCCGCTGTCGCTGTATGTGCATATCCCTTTCTGTCATAAGCTGTGTTACTTCTGCGGCTGCAACAAGCTGGTGACGCGCCAGACCCACAAGGCCGACGAGTACCTGAACGTTTTGGCGCAAGAGATCGCCAGCCGTGCGCCGCTGTTCGCCGGCCGCAAGGTCGGCCAGATGCACTGGGGCGGCGGTACGCCGACCTACCTGGATAAAGCGCAAATCAGCCGGTTGGTGGCGTTGCTGCGCGAACACTTTGATTTCCTGCCCGATGCGGAGATGTCGATCGAGGTCGATCCGCGCGAGATAGCGCTGGATGTGCTCGATCATTTACGCGCCGAAGGCTTTAACCGTCTGAGCATGGGGGTGCAGGATTTCAACAAGCAGGTGCAGCAGTTGGTCAACCGCGAGCAGGACGAAGCCTTTATCTTCGCCCTGATTGAGCGGGCCAAAGCGCTGGGCTTCCGCTCTACCAATATCGATCTGATCTATGGTCTGCCGAAACAGACGCCGGAAAGCTTCGCTTTCACGCTGCAGCGGGTGGCTGAACTGAATCCCGATCGCCTCAGCGTGTTCAACTACGCGCATATGCCAAACTTGTTCGCCGCCCAGCGCAAAATCAAAGACGCCGATCTGCCCAGCGCCCAGCAGAAGCTGGATATCCTGCAACAGAGCATCGCTTTCCTGACCGGCGCCGGCTATCAGTTCATCGGCATGGATCACTTTGCGCGCCCGGACGACGAGCTGGCAATCGCCCAACGCGAAGGCAAGCTGCACCGCAATTTCCAGGGCTATACTACCCAGGGCGACAGCGATCTGCTGGGGCTGGGCGTGTCGGCCATCAGCATGCTCGGCGACAGCTATGCGCAGAACCAGAAAGAGCTGAAGCATTACTATGACAGCGTACCAGCGCAGGGCAATGCCCTGTGGCGCGGGCTGGCGCTGACGGACGACGATTGCCTGCGGCGCGATCTGATCAAAACCCTGATCTGCAATTTCCGGTTGGCGTATCAGCCGCTCGAACGGCAATACGGCATCGATTTCACCGCCTACTTCGCCGAAGACCTGCAGCTGCTGGCGCCGTTTGAACGCGATGGGCTGGTGGAGCGCGACGAGCAGGGCATTCGCGTCACGCCGCGCGGGCGCTTGCTGATCCGCAATATCTGCATGTGTTTCGACCGCTATCTGCGGCAACAGGCGCGCAGCCAGCAATTCTCACGGGTGATCTGAGGATGAAAAAACAGCCGCTGATGCGGCTGTTTTTTTAACTGAAGAAGTTAATCAGCGCGGCGCACAATACCGCGGCAACCGCCGCCTGCGGGGTGTGGCTGGCGGCGGAGCCCAGCTCCGCGCCCTGAGAAATGAATACGATGAATGAGTCCAGCATCGTCAACCTCCAGAGTGTGCGACACGATCATACTGCGCCCGCACCGGCTGTAAAGCCTGCGGTTGGCGTTTTTTTGTGCGCCGGACGGCGTTTTTCATCATCCATCCCCGTCTATTCCATGCCCAGCTCTTTGAGCTTGCGGGTCAGGGTATTGCGCCCCCAGCCCAGCAGGCGCGCGGCTTCCTGTTTGTGCCCCTGGGTATGGCGCAGCGCGGTGGTGAGCAGCGTGCGCTCCATTTCCGGCTGCGCTTCCGACAGCAGGTTTTGATGACCGGAACGCAGCGCGCGATCGGCCCACTGCGCCAGCAGCGTGGCCCAGCTGTCCGGCAGACTGTGGCTGGGGCTTTCCGGCGCGGCGGTTTCGAACAGCTCACCCGGCAGATCCTGGATCAGCACTTCCTGCCCGGCGGCCATCACCGTCAGCCAGCGGCAGGTGTTCTCCAGCTGGCGCACGTTGCCCGGCCAGGGCAGGCGGGTCAGCGCGGTTTCGGTTTCCGGGTGCAGGTTCTTGGCCTCGACGCCTAACTCTTTGGCGGCGATCTGCAGGAAGTGGCGCGCCAGCCGCGGGATGTCTTCACGGCGCTCGCGCAGCGGCGGCAGGTGTACGCGAATCACGTTCAGGCGGTGGAACAGATCCTCGCGGAACTTGCCTTCCTGCACCCGCAGCTCCAGATTCTGGTGCGTGGCGGCGATGATGCGCACGTCGACCTTCACCGGCGCATAGCCGCCGACCCGGTAGAACTGGCCGTCCGCCAGCACCCGCAGCAGGCGCGTTTGCACGTCGAGCGGCATATCGCCGATCTCGTCGAGGAACAGCGTGCCGCCGTCGGCCTGTTCAAAACGGCCCTGACGAATTTGGTTCGCGCCGGTGAAGGCGCCTTTCTCGTGGCCGAACAGCTCGGACTCGATCAGATCCTTGGGGATGGCGGCCATGTTCAGGGCGATGAACGGCGACTTGGCGCGCGGGCTGTGGCGGTGCAGCGCATGCGCCACCAGCTCCTTGCCGGTGCCGGATTCACCGTTGATCAACACGCTGATCGACGAACGCGACAGCCGGCCGATGATGCGAAACACGTCCTGCATCGCCGGCGCCTCGCCGATGATGTCCGCCGCCGGATCGCTGGCCGGCTGGCTGCGCACCGGCTGCTGCTGCTCCTGATAATGACTGATGGCGCGCTCGACCAGCGCCACCGCTTCATCGATATCGAACGGCTTCGGCAGGTAGTCGAAGGCCCCTTGCTGATAGGCGCTGACGGCGGCGTCCAAATCCGAATGCGCGGTCATGATGATCACCGGCAGCATCGGGTGGCGCTGTTTGATCTGCTTGAGCAGCGCCAGGCCGTCTATGCCCGGCATGCGGATATCGGACAGCAGCACGTCGGGGGTTTGCGTGGCCAAGGCTTCCAGCACGTCATTGCCGCCTTCGAAGGTGGCGCAGCTCAGGCCCGCGCCGGTGAGCGCGCGCTCAAGCACCCAGCGGATGGAGCTATCGTCATCGACGATCCAGACTATCCCTCGTTGCATAGCAAACCTCACTGACGAATGGGCAGGTAGACCGAGAATTCGGTATGACCTGGCCAACTGTTGAATTCAATTTTTCCGCAATGCTGATCGATAAGATTGCGGGCGATGGATAATCCCAGGCCGGTGCCGCCCTCGCGGCCGCTGACCATCGGGTAGAACAGCGTGTCCTGCAGCTGCGCCGGCACGCCGGGGCCGTCGTCTTCGACGTCGATGCGCGCCGCCAGCCGGTAGCGGGTGCCGTGCAGCGTAATCTGAAACGCGGTGCGGGTGCGCAGCGTGATGGTGCCGCCCGCTTCGCCCAGCGCCTGCAGCGCGTTGCGGGTAATGTTCAGTAGCACCTGTTCTATCTGATCCGGGTCGTGGGCCATTTCCGGCAGGCTCGGATCGTAATCGCGCACCAGCGTGACGTTATCCGGCATTTCCAGCGACACCAGCTGGCAGACGCGCTCCGCGACCTGATGGATGCTCTGGGTGATGTGCTGGCCGGGCCGCTGCGGGCCGAGCAGGCGATCCACCAGATTGCGCAGCCGATCGGCCTGTTCGATGATCACCTTGGTGTATTCGGTCAGCGCCGGATCGGGCAGCGCTTTGGCCAGCAGCTGTGCCGCGCCGCGCAGACCGCCCAGCGGATTTTTAATCTCGTGCGCCAAACCGCGCACCAGATCGCGGGCCGCCACCTGTTGGGCATGCTGCAGCTGTTCCTGGCTCAGGCGGCGCTGATTGTCCATCGGCGCCAGCTCGACCAGAATATAGCCTTCCGGCAGCGCCTGAGCGGTCAGGGAAAGGATATGCGCACGG
Source organism: Serratia sp. MF1(2023) (assembly GCF_030954545.1). Taxonomy (NCBI): domain Bacteria; kingdom Pseudomonadati; phylum Pseudomonadota; class Gammaproteobacteria; order Enterobacterales; family Yersiniaceae; genus Serratia; species Serratia sp. MF1(2023). Next base: position 14,182 of record NZ_JAVHUX010000038.1, read on the forward strand.
CCGTCGACCACCAGGGTCACTTCGTTGTCGGTGAAGCCCTGACCGGCGCGCAGGCTTTCACGCATCAAAGAGACGTTCAGCGAAAAATAACCGAGCAAATCGGGCAGCGGCGTGCCGAACAGCTTGCGGGAGCTTTGCGCCAGCAGCTGCTGTGCCGCAGGGTTGGCGTAGTGAACCGCCAGAGAGTCATCCAACAGCAGGATGCTGTTGATGAGTGAATTGAGGATCTGCCCAGCATCGGGCAGCTTGCCAGTTGCCATACAGCAGACTCCTGCACCTTTTTAGTGCATCTATCCTACTCCATCCGGGATCGGCGCGGTATGGAATAGTTTTGCAGAAAATACGGTGGAGAAAAAAACCCATCCGAAGATGGGCTGAAAGTTTCCACGGCAACAAAAAAGCGATAACAAAAATGTGGGCGCCGTCCGCCTGCGCAGACGGCGCGGGTAGGGCTTAGACGCTGTAGTACAGTTCGAACTCAACCGGGTGTGGCGTCATGCGAATGCGGTCCATCTCTTCTTTGCGCAGTTCGATGTAGGCATCGATCGCATCGTCGGTGAACACGCCGCCGCGGGTCAGGAACTCGCGGTCTTCGTTCAGTGCGGCCATCGCCTCGTCCAGCGAGCCGGCCACTTTTGGGATCTCGGCTTCTTCTTCCGGCGGCAGGTCGTACAGGTTTTTGTCCATGGCGTCGCCAGGGTGGATCTTGTTGATGATGCCGTCCAGGCCGGCCATCAGCAGCGCGGCGAAGCACAGGTATGGGTTAGCCGCCGGATCCGGGAAGCGGGCTTCGATGCGGCGCGCTTTCGGGCTGGCGACCACCGGGATGCGGATGGACGCGGAGCGGTTACGGGCGGAGTAAGCCAGCATCACCGGCGCTTCGTAACCCGGCACCAAACGTTTGTACGAGTTGGTGGTCGGGTTGGCCAGGGCGTTGATCGCCTTGGCGTGCTTGATGATGCCGCCGATGTAGAACAGCGCGGTTTCAGACAGGCCGCCGTATTTGTCGCCGGCGAACAGGTTGGTGCCGTTCTTGGACAGCGACATGTGGCAGTGCATGCCGGAACCGTTGTCGCCGAACATAGGCTTCGGCATGAAGGTCGCGGTTTTGCCGAAAGCGTGCGCCACGTTGTGCACCACGTATTTGTAGATCTGAATTTCGTCGGCTTTCTTGGTCATGGTGTTGAAGCGGGTTGCCACTTCGTTCTGACCGGCGGTCGCCACTTCGTGGTGGTGCGCTTCAACCACCAGGCCCATCTCTTCCATGGTCAAGCACATGGTGGAACGCAGATCCTGCGAAGAGTCGACCGGTGGAACCGGGAAGTAACCGCCTTTCACCGCCGGACGGTGGCCTTTGTTGCCGCCGTCGTATTTTGTACCGGAGTTCCAGGCGCCTTCGATGTCGTCGATGGCCACGTGGGAACCGCGGATGCTGCTGCCGAAGCGGATGTCGTCGAACAGGAAGAACTCAGGCTCTGGCCCGAACAGCACGGTATCCGCGATGCCGGAGGAGCGCAGGAAGTCTTCGGCGCGTTTGGAGATGGAGCGCGGGTCGCGATCGTAGCCTTGCATGGTGCCCGGCTCGAGAATGTCGCAGCGAATAATCAGGGTAGGTTCTTCGAAGAACGGATCCAGAACCGCCGTGCTGGCGTCCGGCATCAGCACCATGTCAGATTCGTTGATGCCCTTCCAACCACCGATAGAGGAGCCGTCAAACATTTTGCCTTCTTCGAAGAAGTCGGCGTTTACCTGGTGAGCCGGGATAGTCACGTGCTGTTCCTTACCCTTGGTGTCAGTGAAACGCAGGTCTACGAATTTCACTTCATGCTCATTCAGCATCGTCAAAACGTGTTCAGCGGACATACTTAACTCTCCCGGTTTATCATTGTCGTCGTCGTGGAACGAATCTGTGGAACTGGCTTTTTTTCGCCTTGAAAAGACTAAAGCGAAAAGCGTGCCAACTTTTTAAAAAGGCGTTCATCGCCTTTCTGCGCGGGTTTTACCCAGCCACAGTATGCACCATCAACGATAAATTGCACTGTTATGGTGCAATAACGGTGGGTGTGAGCACTGAAATGGTGCAAAAGTGCAGCGATTGCGGCTTTTTGCACCGTGAAAGGGATCACAAACTGACCGGTACGCGGTTGTTTATAAGAGATGGTTGTGATCTTGTTTAGTCCCTCGCTTAATACGTGTACAATAGCGCGCTATTTCTAATGCCCGAGGCAAAGCTGTGATCGAAAATTTGCGTAACATCGCCATTATTGCCCACGTTGACCATGGTAAAACCACCCTGGTTGATAAGCTGCTGCAACAATCCGGTACTTTCGGAGAGCGTGCGGAAGCCACCGAACGCGTAATGGACTCCAACGATTTGGAGAAAGAGCGTGGGATTACCATCCTCGCAAAAAACACCGCCATTAATTGGAACGGTTACCGTATCAACATCGTAGATACCCCGGGACACGCCGACTTCGGCGGCGAGGTAGAGCGCGTGATGTCGATGGTTGACTCGGTGCTGCTGGTTGTGGATGCAATGGATGGCCCTATGCCGCAAACCCGCTTCGTGACCAAGAAGGCCTTCGCCAACGGTCTGAAGCCGATCGTGGTCATCAATAAGGTTGACCGTCCTGGCGCGCGCCCTGACTGGGTTGTGGATCAGGTGTTCGACCTGTTCGTGAACCTCGACGCGACCGACGAGCAGCTCGACTTCCCGATCATCTACGCTTCTGCGCTGAACGGCATCGCCGGCGTCGACCACACCGACATGGCGGAAGACATGACCCCGCTGTATCAGGCGATCGTCGACCACGTGTCTGCGCCGCAGGTTGAGCTGGAAGCGCCATTCCAGATGCAGATCTCCCAGTTGGACTACAACAACTACCTGGGCGTTATCGGCATCGGCCGCATCAAGCGCGGTAAAGTGAAGCCGAACCAGCAGGTCACCATCATCGACAGCGAAGGTAAAACTCGCAACGGTAAAGTGGGCAAAGTGCTGGGCCACCTGGGTCTGGAGCGTATCGACAGCACCCTGGCGGAAGCGGGCGACATCATCGCCATCACCGGCCTGGGCGAGCTGAACATCTCCGACACCATCTGCGACACCAACGCCGTAGAAGCGCTGCCGGCGCTGTCCGTCGACGAACCGACCGTCACCATGTTCTTCAACGTCAACACCTCGCCGTTCTGCGGTAAAGAAGGCAAGTACGTGACGTCGCGTCAGATCCTTGACCGTCTGAACAAAGAGCTGGTGCACAACGTAGCGCTGCGCGTTGAAGAAACCGACGATGCGGACGCCTTCCGCGTTTCCGGCCGTGGCGAGCTGCACCTGTCGGTGCTGATCGAAAACATGCGTCGCGAAGGTTTCGAGCTGGCGGTTTCCCGTCCGAAAGTTATCTTCCGCGAAATCGATGGCCGCAAGCAGGAGCCATTCGAGAACGTGACGCTGGATATCGAAGAGCAGCATCAGGGTTCCGTGATGCAGGCGATGGGCGAGCGTAAAGCCGACCTGAAAAACATGGATCCGGACGGTAAGGGCCGCGTGCGTCTCGACTACGTGATCCCAAGCCGCGGTCTGATCGGCTTCCGTAACGAATTCATGACCATGACTTCGGGCACCGGTCTGCTGTACTCCACCTTCAGCCACTACGACGACGTGCGTCCGGGCGAAGTGGGCCAGCGTCAGAACGGCGTGCTGATCTCCAACGGCCAGGGCAAAGCGGTCGCGTTCGCGCTGTTCGGCCTGCAGGATCGCGGCAAGCTGTTCCTGGGCCACGGTGCGGAAGTGTATGAAGGCCAGATCATCGGTATTCACTCGCGTTCCAACGACCTGACCGTAAACTGCCTGACCGGTAAGAAGCTGACCAACATGCGTGCTTCCGGTACTGACGAAGCGACTACCCTGGTTCCGGCCATCAAAATGACCCTGGAGCAAGCTCTGGAGTTCATCGATGACGACGAACTGGTAGAAGTGACGCCAACCTCGATCCGTATCCGTAAGCGTCACCTGACGGAAAACGATCGTAAGCGTGCCAGCCGCGGTCCTAAAGACGCTTAATCGCTGATTGAGTGCCTCATGCTTAGGGCGCGGTTCTCGCGCCCTGAGTTTTTTCCTCTGTTGTTCCCCGTTTGTGCGGCGCGCTATGCGCTTTTCCGTTCGCTCCCTGTTCAGCTGTTCCTTTTCCCGCTACAGTGAAATCTCACCGGCCCATCAGGAGAGGACTATGCTGTATATCTTTGATTTAGGTAATGTGATCGTCGATATCGATTTCAAGCGTGTGCTGGGCGTGTGGAGCAATTTGAGCGGCACGCCGTTGGCGGTGCTGTCCGATCGTTTCACTATGGGTGAGGTGTTCCAGCAGCATGAGCGCGGTGAAATCAGCGACGAAGACTTCGCCGGCAAGCTGTGCGATGAAATGGGCATCGCGCTCAGCTTCGAGCAATTCGCCACCGGCTGGCAGGCGGTATTCGTCGCGCTGCGCCCGGAAGTGATCGACATCATGCAGCGCCTGCGCAACGAGGGCCACCGGGTGGTGGTGCTGTCGAACACCAACCGTCTGCACTGCAACTACTGGCCGCAGCACTATCCTGAAGTGGCCGCCGCCGCCGATCATCTCTATCTGTCGCAAGATCTCGGCATGCGCAAGCCGGAGGCCGAGATCTACCAGCATGTGCTGGCCGCGGAAAACACCGCCGCCGCCGACGCGGTGTTCTTCGACGATCACCCGGCGAACGTCCTCGCCGCGCAGGCGCTGGGGATCAAGACGGTGCACGTCACCGATCGCGACGTGGTGCCGGCCTATTTTGCTCAATGAGCGTAGGGCGCGTTAAGCTTAAGGCGTATCAACGGACATCAAGGAGTGACCATGTCGTTTTTCCGCCGCAAGAAGCTGCCCTCTGCGATTAAGCCCGGCGTCACCTTCGGACGGCTGCTGTACCAGCGTATCGATCACGATGGCCTGACGATGTTGGCGGGCCATCTCGCCTATGTTTCCCTGCTGTCGCTGGTGCCGCTGGTCACCGTGGTGTTCGCGCTGTTCGCCGCTTTCCCGATGTTTTCCGACATCAGCGAACAGCTGAAGAGCTTCATCTTTTCCAATTTCGTGCCGGCCGCCGGCAACGTCATACAGAACTACCTGGAACAGTTCGTCGCCAACTCCAACAAGATGACCGCCGTCGGCACCTGCGGGCTGATCGTCACCGCGCTGCTGTTGATCTCCTCGGTGGACAGCGTGCTGAACACCATCTGGCGCAGCAAGAACAAGCGGCCGATCGTCTTCTCCTTCGCCGTGTACTGGATGGTGCTGACGCTGGGGCCGCTGCTGGTGGGTGCCAGCATGGCCATCAGCTCCTACCTGCTGTCGCTCAACTGGCTGGCGCAGACCGGCGTCAACGGCCTGGTGGATCAGGTGCTGCGCATCTTCCCGCTGATTTTGTCGTGCGCTTCCTTCTGGCTGCTGTATTGCATCGTGCCGACGGTGCGGGTGCCGCCCAAAGACGCGCTGATTGGCGCAGTGGTGGCCGGGTTGCTGTTCGAGCTGGGCAAGAAGGGATTCGCGCTGTACGTCACCATGTTCCCCTCCTATCAGCTGATTTACGGCGTGCTGGCGGTGATCCCGATTTTATTCCTGTGGGTCTACTGGAGCTGGTGTATCGTGTTACTCGGCGCGGAAATCACCGTGACCATCGGCGAATACCGCGACTACCGCCGGCAGAAGGCGGAGCAACAGGAACAGAAACCAGAAGGGCAGCAGGAATGATTGCGTTGATTCAACGGGTGTTAAACGCCAGCGTCACGGTGGGTGGCGAGACGGTAGGCAAGATTGGCCCCGGTTTGTTAGTGTTATTGGGCGTGGAGCAGGGCGATAACGAGCAAAAAGCGCAGCGCCTGTGCGAACGCGTGTTGGGATACCGCATTTTCGGCGACGAGAACGACAAGATGAATCTCAACGTCCAGCAGGCCGGGGGCAGCGTGCTGGTCGTTTCGCAGTTCACCCTGGCGGCGGACACCCAAAAGGGCATGCGGCCCAGCTTCTCGCGCGGCGCCGCACCTTTGGTCGCCGATCGGTTGTATCAATATTTTGTTGGCCAGTGCCGCGAACGCGGCGTAGAGACCCAGACCGGCGAATTCGCCGCCGACATGCAGGTGGCGCTGGTCAACGATGGTCCGGTGACATTCTGGCTACAGGTCTAAGCATTCGGAGAACAGGCGTCTATGTATCACCTACGAGTACCCGTAACAGAGCAAGAACTGAAGGAGTATTACCAGTTTCGCTGGGAAATGCTGCGCAAGCCGCTGCACCAGCCGGTGGGTTCGGAAAAGGATGCCTATGACGCCATGGCCCACCACCAAATGGTGGTGGACGAGGCCGGTAAAATCGTCGCCATCGGGCGGCTGTACATCAATGCCGACAACGAGGCGGCGATCCGTTTTCTGGCGGTAGACCCGACGCTGCAGGATAAAGGGCTGGGGACGCTGGTGGCGATGACGCTGGAGTCCGTTGCGCGGCAGGAGGGCGTGAAGCGGGTGGTGTGCAGCGCCCGTGAAGACGCGGTGGACTTCTTCGCCAAGCTGGGGTTCGTCAATCAGGGGGAGATCACTGCGCCGCAGACCACCCCGATCCGCCACTTTTTGATGATCAAACCAGTAGCGACGCTGGACGATATCCTGCATCGCCCCGACTGGTGCGGCCAACTGCAGCAGGCCTGGTATGAACACATCCCGCTGAGCGAAAAGATGGGCGTGCGCATCAGCCAATACACCGGCCAGCGCTTCGTCACCACCATGCCGGAGACCGGCAACCAGAATCCGCACCACACGCTGTTCGCCGGCAGCCTGTTCTCGCTGGCGACGCTGACCGCCTGGGGGCTGATTTGGCTGCTGCTGCGCGAGCGCCACCTCGGCGGCACCATCATTCTGGCGGACGCGCACATTCGCTACAGCAAACCGATTACCGGCAGGCCGCGAGCGGTGGCGGATCTCGGCTCGCTGAGCGGCGACTTGGCGCGTCTGGCGCGCGGCCGCCGCGCGCGCGTGCACGCCGAAGTGCATCTGTTCGGCGACGAGGATAAAGGTGCGGTGTTCGAAGGCACCTACATGGTGCTGCCGGCCGAGCCGGATGTGCCGCTGGATCAGGGCGGCTCTGAGGCGCTGGAAGAGTAAGACGGCGGCCTGCCTGAGGGCGGGCCGCGCAGGGCATTACGGCAGTTGCTGGTTCACCGCTTGGCCGTCGCCGGCGGTGGCCTGCAGATTTCCCTTCAACGAGGCTTTGAACGGCCCGTCGCTGTTCAGCAGCCCTTTCAACTGCAGCTCAAGGTTGCCGTCGCCCGTCAGCGGCACCGGCTGCCATCCCCATTGCTGCAAGGTGTTGATCGGTACCGAACGGCCGTGCAGCGTCAGCTGGAAAGGCTTGCCCGGCAGCTGATCGACGGTCGCTTTGGCCTCAAGCAACCCATTAGGCATAAAGGCGCTGAGCTCGGTGACGTTAATCTGATTGGCGTCGGCGTTCAGCGCCAGCGAAGGGCGCCGCACGTCTATCTTGTTGAAGGTTGCCTCGCTGCCGTTCAGGTTGAGCGATCCGGACCATATGCCCCACTGGCGATCGCGCGCCAGCAGCAGGTTGCTGCCGTAGCCGTCCAGCGCGGTGATCTGGAACGGGAATGCCGGGTTGATATCGATGATCAGATTGCGGTTGGTGGTCAGCTTGGTGACGTACACCTCCGCCAGCCAGTCCGGCAGCGGTTTCAGCCACAGTTCGCGCCAGTCGCTCGGCAGGGTGTACTCCAGCGCCGCCATGGCCACTTCATCCAGCTGCAGGCGTTTGCCGGCGCGCAGCCAGTTGCCGGAGGTGCGCAGCAGCCCGCCTTCCCAGCGGGTGGTGAACTGTTGAATGGCGATGCCGGCGGAGGAGAGCCGCAGGGTGGCGATCGGATCGATCAGGTGGAAGCCGCCGTTGATCACGTCGCTGGCGTTGACGTTGAGCGAGCCGTCTTCGCTGCGCCAGTCGCCTTTTTCGACGCTGACGTTTTGCAGCGACAGATCGAGATCGTTAAACGCCCATGCCTTGCCTTCCAGGCGCGCGTCGATCAGATCGAAACGCTTGAGGGTGACCGGCGGCAGGGTGGTAAAGCGCTGCATGAATTCCGCCAGCGTCAGCGGGGTCTGCATGCGCACGCCGCTCAGCCGCAGGCGATCCACCTGCCAACTGCCGTCGGCGGCGCGGCTGGCCACGCCGGTCAGGTCGCCCTGCGCCAGATCGGCGCCGAAGTTGTTCAACAGCAGCTGGCCCTGCTTCTGCTCCCCCTGCACCAACACCTTCGAGGCGGGGATGCCGTTCAGCGTCATCGAACCGGCGCTGAACTGGAACTGGTTGTTGTCCCCCAGCAGATGGCCGGCCAGCGGGCGCCACGGCGTGATGCCGGCAGTGACCTGCTGCGCGTTGAGCTGCCACTCGTTATCGTTGGACTGCAACGCCATGTTGCTCAGCTGCAGCACGTCGGCCTGTACAGGCAGCGCCGCTGCCTGCGGCTGCACGATCAGCGTGCCGTCGCGCAGCGTGACGCTGTGAAAATAGCGCGGCTCGGTGATTTGGCGCAGGCTGAGGCCTAGATCGACGCGTTTGGCGACCAGCGCCTGCGGCTGGCCGTTGCGCGCCAGTTGCACGTCTTCCAGCTCAATCTGGTTCGGCTGGCTCCACGAATGGGTGATTTTTCCTATCGACAGGCGGTATTCGCTGTTGTCGCTGATCCAGGCGCTCAGGCGGCCTGCCGCCCAGCGGGTTTGCCCGACCAGGTACAGTATCACTGCCGCCAGCACGATCAGCAGCAGCAACGTCAGCAACAGCTTTCCGACAAATTTCATCGTCTACATCCGCATCGGTCAAAAAAGATACCCTGTTTATGCCGCAATTGGCCGGGCATCTCAAGGGCAATGGTCTGATAGACAATAAAAAACGGCCGCAAGCGGCCGTTTGAACGCCAATGGACGGGTTACTTCTTCTCGTGTTCCTGCGGGAACACCAGGTTCAGCACGATAGCGGTAATACCGCCGGCGGCGATGCCGGAAGAGAGCAGGGTTTTCAGCCAGTCCGGCGCGAACTGCAGGATCAGCGGCTGCTGGGAGACGCCCATGCCGACGGCCAGCGACAGCGCCATAATCATGATGGCGCGGCGATTCAGACGCTCGCGCGACACGATGCGCACGCCGGAGGCGGCGATGGTGCCGAACATCACGATGGTCGCGCCGCCCAGGACCGGTTCGGGAATGTGCTGTACGAAGCCGGCCACCGCCGGGAACAGCCCCAGCGCGATCAGCATCAGCGCCACCACGAAGCCGACGTAGCGGCTGGCGACGCCGGTCAGTTGGATCACGCCATTGTTCTGGCCGAAGCAGGAGTTGGGGAAGGTGTTGAACACCGCCGACAGCATCGAGTTCAGGCCGTTGGCCAGCACGCCACCCTTCAGGCGCTTCATGTACAGCGGCCCGCTGACCGGCTGTTCGGAGACGTCGGAGGTGGCGGTGATGTCGCCGATGGTCTCGAGCGAGGTGACCATAAAGATCAGCATCAGCGGCAGCAGCAGGTTCCAGTCGAAGCCCAGGCCGTAATAGAGTGGCGTGGGGATAGTGATTGCCGCCGTGGGGGCCGCCGGTGCATCGGCGGGCAGCATGTCCATCGCCCAGGCCAACAGATAGCCGACCGCCATGGCGATCACCAGCGAAGCCACGCGCAGGTAAGGGTTGCGCTGGCGGTTCAGCAGGATGATTACCGCCAGCACCGCGCCGGCCAGCAGCAGGTTTTTCGGCGAGCCGAAGCTATGATCGTTCATCGCGGCGTAGCCGCCGCCGATCGAGGTCAGGCCGACCTGAATCAGCGACAGGCCGATGATCATCACCACGATGCCGGAAACCAGCGGGGTGATGATGCGGCGCGCCAGATGCAGCACGCGCGACAGCAGAATTTCGGTGCAGGAGGCGACCATCAGGGTACCGAACAGCGCGGCCATCATGGTCGGCACGTCGGCGCCGCCGTTTTTCAGCGCCAGGCCGCCCATGATCAGCGGCGAAACGAAGTTGAAGCTGGTGCCCTGAATCGACAGCAGCCCGGAACCCACCGGCCCCCAGGTTTTGATTTGCAGAATGGAAGCCAGACCGGAGGCGAACAGCGACATGCTGATGATGTGCTGGGTATCCTGTGCCGGCAGGCCCAGCGCCTGGCAGATCAGCAGGGCCGGGGTGATCACCGCGACGAACATCGCCAGCAGATGCTGGCCGGCGGCAAACAGCGTTTGCGGCAGCGGCGGGCGATCTTCCAGGCGATAAATCAGTTCACTGGCGCGGGGTTCTGAGGCGGCTTGGCGCGCGGCATCAAGCTCGGAGGATGACATGCTCATGGTGTGGCGTTTCCAGATACGGCAAAGCAGGCATTTTAATGCTCCGCCCCACAAAAGCAAACGGTTGCGCGTAAATATTATGTTGCCGACTTTCCTGTTTATGTCGCATTTTCATTCATTTTTTCTTGTCATCTCAGCGTTTTTTACTTCTAATCCTGCACTCATCAAGTTTAAAAACTCAGTGGTTTTCTATAACTTATTATTTTTATTTGGATCTTTTTCCTTACATGGAGTACCTGGATGTTTCATCTTGATACTTATGGCACGTTAGTCGCGGCGACGCTGGTTTTGCTCCTCGGGGGCAAGTGCGTCAGAACCATTCCTCTGCTGCGAAAATATACCATTCCCGCTCCCGTCGCCGGCGGTTTGCTGGTGGCCCTCCTGCTGTTAGCCCTGAAAAAGCTCGTCAACTGGGAAATCAGTTTTGACATGTCGCTGAAGGATCCGCTGATGCTGGCCTTCTTCGCCACCATCGGCCTGAACGCCAACCTGGCGCGTTTGCGCGCCGGCGGCAAGGTGCTGGTGGTGTTCCTGTTCGTGGTGCTGGGGCTGCTTATCGTGCAGAACGCCATCGGCATCGGCATGGCGAAAATGCTGGGGTTGGATCCGCTGATGGGCCTGATCGCCGGGTCGATCACCCTGTCGGGCGGCCACGGCACCGGGGCGGCCTGGAGCAAGCTATTCATCGAGCGCTACGGCTTCGAGAACGCCACGGAAGTCGCCATGGCCTGCGCCACCTTCGGCCTGGTGCTGGGCGGCCTGATCGGCGGCCCGGTGGCGCGCTATCTGGTCAAGCACTCCTCCACGCCGGAAGGCACCCCGGATGACAGCGTGCAGCCGAGCGGCTTCGAGAAGCCGGAAAGCGGCCGTCTGATCACCTCGCTGGTGATGATCGAAACCATCGCCATGATCGCCATCTGTCTGAGTCTGGGGCAGCTGATTGCCGGCCTGCTGAGCGGCACGGTGTTTGAACTGCCGAACTTCGTTTGCGTGCTGTTCGTCGGGGTGATCCTCAGCAACACGCTGGCCTTCACCGGTTTCTATACCGTGTTCGAGCGGGCGGTGTCGGTGCTGGGCAACGTCAGCCTGTCGCTGTTCCTGGCGATGGCGTTGATGAGCCTGCGCCTGTGGGAGCTGGCCTCGCTGGCGCTGCCGATGCTGGCGATCCTGGCGGTGCAGACGCTGGTCATGGCGCTGTACGCGATCTTCGTCACCTATCGGGTGATGGGTAAAAACTACGACGCGGCGGTGCTGGCTGCCGGCCACTGCGGCTTCGGCATGGGCGCCACGCCGACGGCGATCGCCAACATGCAGGCGATCACCGATCGTTTCGGCCCGTCGCACGTGGCGTTTTTGGTGGTGCCGATGGTGGGGGCGTTCTTTATCGATATCGCCAATGCCATCGTCATCAAGCTGTATCTGCTGCTGCCGGTGTTCCCGGCGGTGGGGTGATATCGCGGGTCATCGCGAAAAGGGCGCCTGCGGCGCCCTTTTTTATGCGTTGGAGTAGCGCGCCTTCTCCGGCAGCCAGCGTTCGATCAGCGCCTGGGCGTGCTCCGGATAGTGCTGATGGAGATGGCGAGCGACGCGCTGCACTTCGGGGATCATCGCCTGATCGCGCAGCAGATCCGCCACCTTGAATTCGGCGCTGCCGGTCTGGCGGGTGCCCAGCAGCTCGCCCGGGCCGCGGATCTCCAGATCGCGCTGCGCGATGACGAAGCCATCGTTGCTGTCGCGCAGCACCTGCAGGCGCGTTTGCGCAGTCTTGCTCAGCGGCGTTTTGTACAGCAGCACGCAGTGTGAGGCCACGGCGCCGCGCCCTACGCGGCCGCGCAGCTGGTGCAGCTGCGCCAGGCCCAGCCGCTCCGGGTTTTCGATGATCATCAGGCTGGCGTTCGGCACGTCGACGCCGACTTCGATCACCGTAGTGGCCACCAACAGCTGTAGCTCGCCCTGTTTAAACGCCTGCATCACCGCCTGCTTTTCCTGCGCTTTCATGCGGCCGTGCACCAGCGCTACCTTCAGCTCTGGCAGCGCGGTTTTCAGTTCTTCCCAGGTGGCTTCCGCCGCCTGCGCTTCCAGCAGCTCGGACTCTTCGATCAGCGTACATACCCAGTAAGCCTGCCGCCCCTCTTCCAGACAGGCGCTCTTCACCCGTTGAATGATGTCGGCGCGGCGGGTATCGGGGATGGCGACGGTGGTCACCGGCGTACGGCCCGGCGGCAGCTCGTCGATGACCGAGGTATCGAGATCGGCATAGGCGGTCATCGCCAGCGTGCGCGGGATCGGCGTGGCGGTCATGATCAGCTGATGGGCGTGGAAGCCTTGCTCTTCGCCTTTCTCCCACAGCGCCAGCCGCTGATGCACCCCGAAGCGGTGCTGCTCATCAATGATCACCAGCGCCAGGCCGTTGAACTGCACCTGCTCCTGGAAGATGGCGTGGGTGCCGACCACCATCGACACCTGGCCGCTGGCGATAGCCTCCTGCTGCGCGATGCGCGCCTTGCCTTTCTGTTTGCCGGCCAGCCAGCCGACCTCCAGCCCCAGCGGTTCAAACCACTGACGGAAATTGTTGGCGTGCTGCTCGGCCAGCAGCTCGGTCGGCGCCATCAGCGCTACCTGCTTGCCGTGCGCGATGGCGCGCAGCGCCGCCAGCGCCGCCACCAGCGTTTTGCCGGAGCCGACGTCGCCCTGCACCAGCCGCATCATCGGGAAGTCTTTTTGCATATCGGCTTCGATGTCGGCCACCACGCGCGTTTGCGCGCCGGTCGGCGAGAACGGCAGCTGGGCGAGAAAACGGTTTTTCAGCCGATCGTCCGACAGCAGCGGCTGCGCCTGATAGCTCTGCGCGCCGGCGCGCACCGCCAGCATGCTGAGGTTATGCGCCAGCAGCTCTTCAAGGATCAGGCGTTTTTGCGCCGGGTGTTTGCCCAGCTCCAGATCCGCCAGCTGGATGTCCGGCGGCGGGCGATGCAGGGTGTGCAGCGCCTGCGGCAGGCTCATCAGGCCGCCGCTCAGCTCCGGCGGCAGCAGTTCGGCGATGGCGCAGGTATCCAGCAGCTCCAGCGCCTGATCGGTTAGCTTGCGCAGCGTGGCCTGCCGCACCCCTTCGGTGGTGGGGTAGACCGGCGTCAGCGACTCTTGCAGTTCAACCTCGCTGGCTTCGCCCTGAATGCGGTATTCCGGATGGATGATTTCCGCGCCGTGGTTGCCGCGCTTGATCTCGCCGTAGGCGGTCACGCGGCGGCCGGTGGCCAGGCTGTTCTTCATTGCGGCGTTGAAGTTGAAGAACCGCATGGTGAGGATGCCGGTGCCGTCGCTGATCTGGCAGGTCAGCATGCGGCGGCGGCCGAAGCTGATGTCGCTGCGCAGCACTTCCCCTTCTACCGTGGCGTAGATGCCCGGCAGCAGATCGTTGATCGGGTAGAGGCGGGTGCGGTCTTCGTAGCGCAGCGGCAGGTGCAGCAGCAGATCCTGAATGGTCTCGAGGCCGAGTTTGGCCAGTTTGCCCGCCTGGCTGGCGCCAACCCCGGAAAGCGTGGTGAGTGGGACAGCATCCAGCAGGCGGCCTTTCATTTGCGCACCGTCGCCTGCATGGCCGCCCACCATTCGGCGCTGGCGACCACCTGGCCCTGCTCGTCAATCTGCGGGCGTGGCAGCCCTTTGCGCTTGGCTACGTTGGCCAGCACCGGGTAACCGCCTTCGAACAGCAGACGCTGCTGCTCTTCTTCATCCAGCATGCTGTTGTCGCGGCGATACAGGCCGGCGTTCTGCCGCTGGCGCTGCGCTTCATACAGGATCAGCGCCGAGGCCACGGAGACGTTGAGCGATTGCACCATGCCGATCATCGGAATGACGATGTCCTGATCGGCCAGCGCCAGCGCTTCTTCGGTGATGCCGGTTTTTTCCTGGCCGAGCAGCACGCAGGTGGGCCGGGTGTAGTCCACCTCGCGGAAATCGACCGCGCGCGCAGACAGGTTGGTGGCCAGAATTTGCATGCCCTGCGCTTTCAGATGACCGACCGCGTCGTCGATGGTGCGATGGGTTTTGACGCTGACCCAGCTGTTGCTGCCGGCGGCGGAGGAAACCAGGGTGCGCATGCGGGTGGTGGGCCACACGGCGTGGACCTGATGCACGCCGACGGCGTCGGCGGTGCGGATAATGGCGGAGACGTTATGCGGCTTGTGCACTTGCTCCAGGCAGACCGTCAAATCCGGCTGCCGGGTCGCGAGCATTTCACAAATCCGCGCATAGCGTTCAGGACTCATAAGCGCTAGTTTCGGTTACGGTTAACTTTGATCACATCCGGCATGATACGGATTTTACGCATAATGTTTGCCAAATGGATGCGATCGCGGGTGGTCAAGCGGATAAAGGCGCTATAAACCCGACCGTCTTTCTCTTCGGTGTTCAGGCTCTGAATATTGGACTCGGCCGCGTTGATCGCCGCCGTCAGGTTGGCCAGCGCGCCCTGGTGGTTGAACATATCCACCTTGATCTCGGCGATGAACTCCTGCTCGGTCTCTTTATCCCACTCGACCGCCATGAACTTCTCAGGCTCTTTCTGATAGCCGCGAATATTGCGGCAGGACTCATGGTGGATCACCAGCCCTTTGCCCGGGCTGACGTGAGCGATAATCGGATCGCCCGGAATCGGGCGGCAGCACTTGGCGAAGGTGATCAACACCCCGTCGGCGCCCTTGATGGCCAGGTTACGCACGCCGGAGGATGCGCCCAGGCTGGACTGATCGCCCTGCAGGTTCTTCGCCACCACCACGCTCATGGCGTTGCCGAGGCCGATTTCCGCCAGCAGATCGTCCAGCGTCGCCAGCTTCATACGGTCCAGCTCGTGCTGAATGTTTTCCTGCGGGATTTCGGCCAGCTTGCGGCTGCCGCCCAGCGCGTGGTTGAGCAGACGGCGGCCGAGGCCGACGGAGTCGTCGCGCTTGAGGTTCTTCAGCATCTGGCGAATTTTGGCGCGCGCTTTCGAGCTGACCACGAAGTTCAGCCAGGCGGCGTTGGGCCGCGCGCCCGGCGCGGTGATGATCTCGACGGTCTGGCCGCTGGTCAGCGACTGCGACAGCGGGTATGGCTGACGATCGACGCGCGCGCCGACGCAGGCATGGCCGATATCGGTATGCACCGCATAGGCGAAATCGACCGGCGTGGCGCCGGCGGGCAGCTCGACGATGCGGCCTTCCGGGGTGAAAACGTAAATCTCATCCGGGAACAGATCGGATTTGACGCTCTCGATAAACTCAAACGAACTACCGGCGCTTTGCTGCAGTTCCAGCAGGCTCTGCATCCAGCGCTGGGCGCGGATCTGCGCCGTGGTGCCGGTTTCGCCCTGTTCTCTTTCCTTGTAAGCCCAGTGCGCGGCTACCCCCATCTCAGCCATCTGGTCCATGTCTTCGGTGCGGATCTGCACTTCGACCGGCACGCCGTGCGGGCCGATCAGCGAGGTATGCAGCGATTGATAGCCGTTGGCCTTGGGAATGGCGATGTAATCTTTCACTCGCCCCGGGCGCGGTTTGTACAGGCTGTGCACCTGGCCGAGCACGCGGTAGCAGGTATCGACCTCTTTCACGATCACCCGGAACGCGTAGATATCCATGATGGAATGGAAACGCTGTTCTTTGAGGTGCATCTTGAGGTAGATGGAGTAGAGGTGTTTTTCCCGCCCGCTGACGCGGCAGGCGATGCCGGCTTCGGTCAGTCGCCCTTCGATCTCGGAGAGGATTTTTTGAATCATCTCTTTGCGGTTGCCGCGTGCGGCTTTCACCACTTCCTTGATCACGCGATAACGGTTCGGGTACAGCGCCTCGAAGCCCAGCTCTTCCAGCTCGGTCTTCAGGTGATGAATACCCAGACGGTGGGCGAGCGGGCTGTAGATTTCCAGGGTTTCACGCGCGATGCGCCGGCGTTTGTCGGGGCGCAGCGAACCGAGGGTGCGCATGTTGTGCGTACGGTCGGCCAGCTTGATCAGTACGACGCGGATATCCTGCACCATCGCCATGATCATCTTGCGGAAGTTTTCCGCCTGCGCTTCTTTCTTGTCCTGGAACTTCAGTTTGTCGAGCTTGGAGACGCCCTCAACCAGTTCGGCGACGCTCTTGCCGAACAGCTGTTCCATATCTTGATAGGTGGCCGGGGTGTCTTCGATGACGTCGTGCAACAACGCCGCCATCAGCGTCTCGTGGTCGAGACGCATTTCCGCCAGGATGCAGGCCACGGCGACCGGGTGAGTAATGTAGGGCTCACCGCTGGAGCGTGTCTGGCCCTCGTGCGCGTCGCGCGCGACGAGGTATGCCTGTTTGAGGCGCTTAATCTGCTCCTCGGGCAGGTAACGTTGAATCAGCAGATTCAGGCTTTCAAACAGGTACAAGGCGGACTCGCTGTCTAATTAACGACGACCTTCAGCAATCGCGGTAACCGCTTGAATCTCTGCGGCTTCCTGCTCTTGCTGCTCCTGGCGCTCACGCACGTCGAGGATCTGGCTGGTGATCAGGCCTTCTTCGATTTCGCGCAGGGCGATAACGGTGTACTTGTCGTTCTCTTCCGGAACCAGTGCATCTTTGCCGCCGGTCTGGATCTGACGCGCCCGACGAGCAGCGACCAACACCAGGTCAAAACGGTTACCAATTTTCTCTACAGCGTCTTGAACAGTTACGCGTGCCATATTTGTGCTACTCCACAGGTGACGAAAAGACTGGGCATGATACTGAAACTGCCTTCAGTCTGCCAATAGTTTGCTGATTAAAGCGTCATGCCGCAGCAACTGGCGGCCCAAACGCAGGCGTTCGGCGCGAATGATGGTCTTCAGATCGGACAGCGCCAGATCGAAGTCATCGTTCACGATCAGGTAATCGTACTCCGCGTAATGCGTCATTTCCGCCACGGCCTGAGCCATGCGTTTGGCGATCACCTCTTCGGAGTCCTGCCCGCGCCCCCGCAGGCGGCGGCCCAGTTCTTCCTTCGACGGCGGCAGAATGAAGATGCTGCGCGCCTGCGGCATTTTGGCGCGGATTTGCTGCGCGCCCTGCCAGTCGATATCCAGAAACACGTCTACGCCGGTCGCCAACACTTGTTCGATGGCGGCGCGCGAGGTGCCGTAATAGTTGCCGAACACTTCGGCGTGCTCAAGAAACGCATCCTGCTCGATCATCCGGCGGAATTCGTCTTTCGAGACGAAGAAATAGTGCTCGCCGTGATTTTCACCCGGGCGGCTGTCGCGCGTGGTGTGCGAAACCGAAACCTGCGTGTCGTACAGCGGTTGCGTCTTTAACAAAGCCTGAATCAGACTTGATTTACCTGCGCCACTGGGAGCAGAGACAATATAAAGCGTGCCTTGAGCCATGATGATGTTCGTTGATAACGGTTGATATGCCAAAAACAGCGGATGTGTATTTTCTCCGCACAGTATACACGGCTAACGCGCCGGGTGCAGCGTTAGCTCGCATTTTGCCCGTGGCTTTGCGCGGAAAAAGCGTCGAATGAGCGAATATGCGCGCTGAAGAGCGACATTTTGGCGGTTTTGGCCCAGCGGCGGCGCGCTGCCGCCCCGGGATCAGTGATCCGGATGCTGGTAGTTGAACACCGGCAGGCCAAGGCGGAAGCGCAGGGCGATAAGACGCGCGCTCAGGCCGGCGACCAGCGTGAGGATCACCACCAGATTGTGCGGCAGGCTGAGGTGCTGCAGGCCGATATACAGCCAGGCGGCGCTGAAGGAGATGCCGGCGTAGATCTCCTTCTGGAAAACCAGCGGGATACGGTTGCAGAACATGTCGCGCAGCACCCCGCCGAAGACGCCGGTGATCACCGCGGCGATGGCGGCGATAATGGCGCTGTGTCCCATATCCAGGGCCACCTGCGCGCCGATGATGGAGAAGACGATCAGGCCGACGGCGTCGAGCACCAGGAACAGGCGGCGCAAATGGCGCATCAGGGGAGCCACCCAGGTGGTGACGATCGCCGCTATCGCGACGATGACGATGTATTCCGGGTGTTTGACCCAGCCCAATGGAAAATGCCCGAGCAGCATATCGCGCACCGACCCGCCGCCGATCGCCGTGACCGAAGCGATGATGATCACGCCGAACATGTCCATTTGGCGGCGGCCGGCCGCCAGCGCGCCGGTCATGGCTTCGGCGGTGATGCCGATGATATAAAGGATGCTCAGTAACATAGGGATTCACAGCGTACTTGCGTCAGAATGATGGCCGGCAGGGTAATCGCCGCCGATGGCGCGCGCCACTGAGTTTTTTTCACCGATGGCGTTTCGGATTAATTTAGCTAATCCAAACTCCGTTTTTATTGCCGATAACCAGCCTTTTTTAACATCTGGCTGTTGATGAAAGCATTAGAAATTTCGCGCTTGTTTCCATCGCTGACTATGCTTTTTGCAGCGAATCCTTCAACCGATAAACCGAGACTGCAGATGAAAAACTCCCCGAGATTGGCCGCCGGCGCCGTGGTGGCCGCCCTGCTGCTGAGCGGCTGCGTGGCGCCAGGCCACCAGGCTGTGCCACCCGCCCCGGCTTGCCGCACCGGCGATCCGCTGGTGCAGACAACGCTCTACTTCGGCCTGAATCGCCCGGCGGGGCCGGCGATCACCGCCGCCGAGTGGCAAACCTTCGTCGATAGCCAGGTGACGCCGCGCTTTAAAGACGGGCTGACGGTCTTTGATGCCAAAGGGCAGTGGCTGGGCCACGATGGCAAGCTGGCGCGCGAGAACAGCAAGGCGCTGCTGCTGATCCATGCGCCGGGCAAAGAGAGCGAGATGAATATCGAGGCGCTGCGCAGCGGCTACAAGCAGCAGTTTGCGCAGGATTCGGTAATGCGGGTGGATGCGCCGGTGTGCGTGGCGTTTTAAAGCGAACTCCCGGCCCTGCGGCCGGGAGTGGGGATTACAGCACCAGGCCGGCGATGGCCGCCGACAACAGGCTCACCAGCGTCGAGCCGTAAACCAACTTCAGGCCAAAACGGGAAACCACGTTGCCTTGCTGCTCGTTCAGCCCCTTGATGGCGCCGGCGACGATGCCGATGGAGGCGAAGTTGGCGAACGACACCAAGAACACCGACAGAATGCCCAGCCCGCGCGGCGACAGCTCCGCCGCGATTTTCTTCAGCTCAATCATCGCCACGAATTCGTTGGCCACCAGTTTGGTCGCCATGATGCTGCCCGCCTTCAGAGCCTCTTCCGCCGGGATACCGATCAGCCAGGCCAGCGGATAGAACACATAGCCGAGGATCTGCTGGAAGCTGATGCCGAGCACCGCGGAGAACAGCGCATTGACGGCGGAGATCAGCGCGATAAAGCCGATCAGCATCGCCGCGATGATCATCGCAATTTTGAAGCCGGCCAGAATGTATTCGCCCAACATTTCGAAGAAACTCTGATCTTCATGCAGTTTGTTCAGCTTCAGCTCCGGCTCGTCTTCGACCTGATACGGGTTGATGATCGACAGAATGATGAAGGTGCTGAACATGTTAAGGATCAATGCCGCCACTACGTACTGCGCGTCGATCATCGACATGTAGGCGCCGACGATGGAGAGCGATACCGTCGACATGGCGGTCGCGGCCATGGTGTACATGCGGCGCGGCGAGATATCGCCGATGATGCCTTTATAGGCGATGAAGTTCTCCGACTGCCCCAGCACCAGCGTGCTGACGGCGTTGAACGATTCCAGCTTGCCCATGCCGTTGACCTTGGACAGCAAGGTGCCGACCAGGCGAATGATCAGCGGCAGGATGCGGAAATGCTGCAAAATGCCGATCAGGGCGGAAATAAAGATGATAGGGCACAAAACGCCGAGGAAGATGAATGCCAGACCATCCTTGCTCATGCCGCCGAACACGAACTCCGATCCTTGGGCGGCGTAGGCGAGCAGGGTGTCGAAGAAGCCGGCGACGTGTTTGATCACGCTGAGTCCGCTGGCGGAGTGCAGGAAGAAATAGGCCAGCGCGCCTTCGATCACCAGCAGCTGGATGATATAGCGCAGGCGGATTTTCTTGCGATTATTGCTGACCAGCAGCGCCAGGGCGATGATCACCACCAGAGCCATAATAAATTGCAGAATTTGTGGCATAAACGGTCCGTACGGTTCACGGGCAGGAAAAAAACACATTTAGCCACAGCATCGCCGCCCTTTCATTACCTTGCGTGATAATTAGAACAAAATACTTATGGCGTGCGGGATATCTTGCCGATTGTCATCCGCACGCGCTGCTCGGCAGTTTTTTATAAAAATAAGCCTATAGTCTTCCTATAGAAAAATGTGTCACAGCTTGATTTTTCCTCTTACATATTCTAGTTATTAGCATAAAAAATGCTCGGTTGTTGTCTACTTTAGAGTTTTTGGGTGATTTTTTCATCAATATTGGATGTTTTTAATGCATTGGTATATGTTATTATGTTGTGATTTTACAAAATTATTTTTTCTGGGTTTTAAGTGAAATATATATTTAGAGTCCTTTCCGAGGCTAGTGATTCAATATTTAGGATTTACGTATGCATTTTTATAGCATTTGTTTTTATTATAAAAATAACATTTTCAATATATGGGTTTGATAGTGATCCTTTATTTTCAAGTTATTTTTCAGATAATTTACTACCAGAAATTACTGGAATGATAATAGAAATGGTGCTTTTCATTTTTGTGATTGATGTTGTTAGGGCATCTGAGGCGGCAAAACAAGAACATAATAAGGAAATGTCTCTACAGAATGGTAAGATAGAGATAGAACACAGACTTAGATCCCAGCTTAGGGCCTTGTTAAGACGTGTATTTGAAGAGGTAGAGCTTAGTGATGGGGTTACTGGCGCAAAGTTTAAGTTTCACTCTTCAGAACATGATGAAAATCAGAGCGCTTTAGTGCTACTGAAGGAAAAGCTTACGGATGAACTTGGAAGTAGTTCATTTTCAGAAAATCTAATTCTAGCTGCTGAATTTGAATTGCCCATGATGTTATCTTTAGTATCAGTTAATGCAGAACTCAGTGGTCGACATTTAAAAGCATGGATGAATATTATATTTTATCTAAAGCAAATATCAAACGATAGCAATATCCAAGAAAATACAGCTAAATTGATTGATTGGATCGCAATGTTTGATAAATTTAGCTATCAGCAAAAACTAATTGACTAATCTAATTTATATTCCTTCTTCAAATCCGGCTGGCTTTTATTTTAGCCATATAAAAAAGCCCGCTTGGCGCGGGCTTGGTGGCGTGCGGAGCGGGATCACTCGATATTCTGGATCTGCTCGCGCATCTGCTCGATCAGCACCTTCAGCTCGATAGCGGAAGCGGTGACGTCGGCGTTGATCGACTTGGAGGCCAGGGTGTTCGATTCGCGGTTGAACTCCTGCATCATAAAGTCGAGGCGGCGGCCGACGGCTTCTTTCTTCTTCAGGATGTTGTGCGTCTCTTTCACGTGCGCTTCCAGACGGTCCAGCTCTTCGGCGACGTCGATGCGCTGCGCCATCAGCACCAGCTCTTGCTCCAGGCGGGTGTTTTCCAGCTGTACCTGCGCCTCTTCCAGCTTGCTGACCAGACGCTCGCGCTGCCATTGCAGGATGTTCGGCATCTGGGCGCGCACTTTGACCACTTCGGCGCTGACGCCGTCGAGGCGTTGTTCGATCAGCGTTTTCAGCGCGGCGCCTTCGCTTTCACGTGCGACGATGAAGTCATCCAGCGCGCCGTCCAGCGCCTGCATCAGCTCGGCGCTGATGGCGTCCAGATCCTGCTCCTGCGCGGACATCACGCCCGGCCAGCGCAGCACGTCGATCGGGTTGATTTCCCCTTCGTCGCTCTGCATTTTCACCCAGTTGGCGGCTTCGACCAGCTGTTTGGCCAGTTTTTCGTTCAGGATCAGCGAGCTTTGCGCGCTTGGATCCAGCTCGAAACGCAGGTTGCATTCGACTTTGCCGCGGGTCAGGCGGCCACGGATACGTTCACGGATCACCGGCTCCAGGCTGCGGAATTGTTCCGGCAGGCGGATGTAGGTTTCTAAGTAGCGCTGGTTAACGGAACGCAGCTCCCAGGCTGCGCTGCCCCATTCACCCTTGATTTCACGCCGGGCGTAGGCGGTCATGCTGCGGATCATTGATGCGTACCCGTAATAGGAAAAGATGGGGCGATTATAGCGTCGCGGCTGCGGGCAGGATAGGCATTACGTCACGAAGCCCGTATAATGCGCAGCCAATAGTTGATTTGAAGCCGGAGAGAGCCCATGCGTCCTGCAGGCAGAGCACCACAGCAAGTTCGCCCCCTGACACTGACCCGTCACTATACCAAACACGCTGAAGGTTCAGTGCTGGTTGAGTTTGGCGATACCAAAGTCTTGTGCACCGCCACGGTAGAAGAGGGCGTTCCGCGCTTCCTGAAAGGCCAGGGGCAAGGTTGGATCACCGCCGAGTACGGCATGCTGCCGCGCTCCACCCACAGCCGCAACGCTCGTGAAGCCGCCAAAGGCAAACAGGGTGGCCGCACGCTGGAGATCCAGCGCCTGATCGCCCGCTCGCTGCGCGCCGCGGTAGACCTGAAAAAGCTCGGTGAATTCACCATCACCCTCGACTGCGACGTACTGCAGGCCGACGGCGGTACCCGAACTGCCTCGATCTCCGGCGCCTGCGTGGCGCTGGCCGATGCGTTGAACACGCTGGTGGCCAACGGCAAGCTGAAAGCCAACCCGATGAAGGGCATGGTGGCGGCGGTTTCCGTCGGCATCGTCAATGGCGAAGCGCTGTGCGATCTGGAGTATGTGGAGGATTCCGCGGCGGAAACCGACATGAACGTAGTGATGATGGAAGATGGCCGCATGATTGAGGTGCAGGGCACCGCCGAAGGCGAGCCGTTCAGCCACGATGAGCTGTTGGCGCTATTGGCGCTGGCCCGAGGGGGCATCGAAACCATCTTCCAGGCGCAGAAAGCGGCGCTGGCGGACTGATTTTTTAAGGCGACTGAGAAGTCGCCTTTTTTATGCCCGGCGATCGGGCGGCAGTAATAACAAGACCTAAGCAGATTCAGACGAGGAGAAGCAGTAATGAAAGCCTATCAGCGCCAGTTTATCGAGTTCGCGCTTAACAAGCAGGTATTGAAATTCGGCGAGTTCACCCTGAAATCCGGCCGCACCAGCCCGTATTTCTTCAACGCCGGCCTGTTTAATACCGGGCGCGATCTTGCGCTGTTGGGGCGCTTCTACGCCGAAGCCCTGATGGACTCCGGCATCGATTTCGACCTGCTGTTTGGCCCGGCCTATAAAGGCATTCCTATCGCCACCACTACGGCGGTGGCGTTGGCGGAACACCATGAGCGCGACGTGCCTTACTGCTTTAACCGCAAGGAAGCCAAGACCCACGGCGAAGGCGGTTCGCTGGTAGGCAGCCCGCTGCAGGGGCGCGTGATGTTGGTGGACGATGTGATCACCGCCGGCACCGCGATCCGCGAGTCGATGGAAATCATCGGCGCCAGCGGCGCTTCGCTGGCGGGCGTGCTGATTTCCCTCGACCGTCAGGAACGCGGCCGCGCGGATATCTCCGCCATTCAGGAAGTGGAACGCGACTATCACTGCAAGGTGATTTCGATCGTGACGCTGAAGGACCTGATCGCCTATCTGGAAGAGAAGCCGGAAATGGCGGACCACCTGGCGGCGGTGCGCGCTTACCGCGAGCAGTACGGGGTGTAAGTAAAAACGCCGGGCATGCCCGGCGTTATCTTTATTGCAGCTGGGCCGCCAACAGCGGCCAGCGGGCGTCGAATTCCTGCGTTGGGCGATAGCGGAATTCCGAACGCACATAGCGCGACAACATGCCTTCGCAGAAGGCCAGCAGCTGGCTGGCCAGCAGCGTTTCATCGACGATAAAGCCTTTGCCTTCGCGCAATTTGCGCTCTTTCAGCACCTGTCGCAGCTGCGCCTCGATGCGTTCGAACAGCTGGTTGATGCGGCCCTGCAGGCGATCCTGTTCAAACATCAGCGCGTGGCCGGTCATGATGCGCGTCAGCCCCGGGTTGCGTTCCGCAAAGCCCAGAATCAGCAGTAAAATCAGGCGCAGACGATTAAACGTCTCTTTCTCGTCCTGCAAGATCAGGTTGATGCGGGTGATCAGGCTGTCTTCGATAAACTCGATCAGGCTGTCGAACATCCGTGTCTTGCTGGGGAAATGCCGGTACAGCGCAGCTTCAGAAACACCCACGTTCGCGGCGAGCTTGGCGGTGGTGATGCGTTGGCTGCCGTCGCTGGACTCCAGCATCTGGGCTAACGCCTGCAATATTTCCTCGCGCCGATTCCTTTTCGTCTTTTCTTTTTCTGCCATGTCTGATTAGACCCTTGCTAAAACTTAACTGACGGAAACCCGGGCACCGGCCGCTGCAGAGCAGGCTCTGTGCGGCTTATGTGATAGCTTTTTTACGATGCTGGGGTCAGCGGCCTTAACGGCCTTTTCCGCGCTGCCTGGTGTGCGCTGCAATTGTCGCGGTAAAACCTTGCCGCAGAGACATCCTTCTCCCCGGAAAGGCAAGGTTCAGGCGACGTTTCCCTGCCGGCCCTCGTGCCTTGGGTGGCGCTTAGTGGCGCCCCGAGTGGCCGAAGCCGCCTTCGCCGCGCTCGCTGCCGTCGAATTCTTCCACCAGGTTGAATTCTGCCTGCACCACCGGCACGAAGACCATCTGCGCGATGCGTTCACCCGGCTCTATGGTGAAGTGCTTCTGGCCGCGGTTCCAAACGGACACCATCAGCTGGCCCTGATAATCGGAGTCGATCAGGCCGACCAGGTTGCCCAGCACGACGCCGTGCTTATGGCCCAGGCCTGAGCGCGGCAGGATCACCGCCGCCAGGCTTGCGTCGGCGATATGGATCGCGAGGCCGGTAGGCAGCAGCGTGGTTTCACCCGGCGCCAGCTCTACCGCGCTGTCCAGGCAGGCGCGCAGGTCGAGACCGGCGGAGCCCGGGGTGGCGTAGGTCGGTAGCGGGAAATCCTGACCGATGCGCGGGTCGAGGATCTTAACGTCGATTTTTTTCATCATAACGGCTGACTATCTCGTCTATTAAACGTTGGCCAAGGAGTGCCTTGTCGCTTAGCGCCAGGCGTTTCTCTCCATCCTGCCAAAAAAGGTGCAGGGCATTGGTGTCGCTGTTGAACCCGTGCTCTGCAAGCGATACATCGTTAGCGCAAATCAAATCCAGCTTCTTACGCGCCAGTTTTTGCCGCGCGTATTCTTCCACATTCTGGGTTTCGGCGGCAAACCCCACGACAAACGGTCGATTTTTGGTCATCGCCGCCACGCCGGCGACGATGTCGGGGTTTTTTACCATCTTGAGGATGATTTCATCACCCTGTTTTTTTATTTTTTCATCGGCGATCCGCTCGGGGCGGTAGTCGGCCACGGCGGCGCAGGAGATGAAAATCTGCTGCTGCGCGGCGCGCTGTTGCACCGCCTGCTCCATCTCCAGCGCGCTGGTGACGTCCACTCGGGTGACCGATGGCGGCGTCGGCAGGCTGACCGGCCCGGCGATCAGCGTCACCTGCGCGCCGCGGGCGGCGGCGGCGCGGGCGATGGCGAAGCCCATTTTGCCGGAGCTGTGGTTGCTGATGAAACGCACCGGATCCAGCGCTTCACGCGTCGGGCCGGCGGTGATCATAACCTGCAAATGTTGCAGATCCTGCGGGGCGGAAAAATGCGCGTTCGCCAGGTCGACGATGTTCAGCGGATCCAACATGCGGCCCGGGCCGACGTCGCCGCAGGCCTGGCTGCCGCTGTCCGGCCCCCAAAGCAGCATGCCGCGCGCCTGCAGCGTTTGCAGGTTGGCCTGCGTGGCGGCGGCGCGATACATCTGCTGGTTCATGGCGGGCGCGGCGGCGATGGGGGCATCGGTCGCCAGGCAGACGGTGGTCAGCAGATCGTTGGCCATGCCGGAGGCGACGCGCGCCAGCAGATCGGCGGTCGCCGGCGCCAGAATAACCAGATCCGCCCACTTGCCGAGTTCGATGTGGCCCATGGCGGCTTCGGCGGCGGGATCCAACAGATCGTCGGACACCGGGTAGCCGGAAACGGCCTGCAGCGTCAGTGGCGTAATGAACGCCTTGGCGGCGTGGGTCATCACCACGCGCACTTCCGCGCCCCTGTCGCGCAGGCGGCGCACCAGCTCTGGGCATTTGTAGGCGGCGATGCCGCCGCTGATGCCAAGCACAATATGTTTGCCGGAAAGTCCCGTCATCATCATTGTCCGATTGAAAGCCGAAAGATGCGCCATTTTAGCATATCCGCCGTTCAGGTGAGCGATTCCGCAATGGCTGCAGGGCGTTACATTGTGCTTTGCGAAACACTTCGCAATGTTATCAAACACCTGTCGAACGCGCCGGGTGGCACATGGCATGCTGTAGCCCTTTCAGGGAGGAACACGATGAGCAACTCGATTGTGGCGTGCTGGCCGGGCGCGCTGGCACCGCGTGAAAAGCTGTTGATGCAGGGGGCGGCGGCGCTGTCCGACGCAGAGCTGTTGGCCATTTTCTTGCGCACCGGGTTGCCCGGCGTGCACGTGATGCAGCTGGCGGAGCAGCTGCTGCGCCGGTTCGGCTCGCTTTATCACCTGATGTCGGCCGATCATCAGGCTTTTTGCAGCCAAAAAGGCCTGGGGGACGCCAGCTATACGCAGCTGCAGGCGATTGCCGAGCTGGCGCTGCGCTTCTTTTCCAGCCATTTGTCGCAGGAAAACGCCATGCTCAATCCGCGCGTCACTCAGCATTATCTGCAAAGCCTGCTGGCGCATCGCGAGCGGGAGGTCTTTTTGGTATTGTTTTTAGACAATCAGCACCGGGTTATTCGCCATCAGGAGATGTTTGCTGGTACCATCAGCAGCGTCGTCGTCTACCCGAGAGAAATTGTGCGCGAAGCGTTGAAGGCTAATGCCGCCGCGCTGATTCTCGCGCATAATCACCCTTCGGGTAAGGCTGAACCCAGTCATGCCGACCGCTTGATAACGGAACAGGTGGTGAAAGCCTGTCAGTTATTGGAGATCCGAGTGCTTGATCATTTGGTGATCGGTCGGGGTGAATGCGTCTCTTTTGCCGAGCGCGGATGGCTTTAAGCGATTTTTTCGCGATCCTTGTGGGATCTTTAGCTGTTCGGGACTTGAGCACTTACGCTTCAGAGCGTATACTACGCCACCTTTGAGAATCTTGGGTTTGGCGCAAGAGCCTATCTCAGCAGGTTTCTGACCTGATGTGTGGTTTCTACCTGATGACGAGAGTCTCCTCAGTATGAAGTTTGCTGAGATGGGCTCTAAAAGCCTGACGAGGCGGCCATACCCTATACGAAGCTCGAGCTGATTTGATTTTTGGAGAATAGACATGTCCCGAGTCTGCCAAGTTACTGGCAAGCGCCCGGTGAGCGGTAACAACCGTTCCCACGCAATGAACGCGACCAAACGCCGTTTTCTGCCTAACCTGCACTCACACCGTTTTTGGGTTGAGGCTGAGAAGCGCTTTGTAACTCTGCGTGTATCTGCTAAAGGTATGCGTGTTATCGATAAGAAGGGTATTGAGACGGTTCTGGCCGATCTGCGTGCCCGTGGTGAGAAGTATTAAGGAACTGAATCATGGCTAAAGGTGTTCGCGAGAAGATCAAGCTGGTTTCTTCTGCTGGTACTGGTCACTTCTATACCACCACGAAGAACAAGCGTACTAAGCCGGAAAAATTGGAACTGAAGAAATTCGATCCAGTTGTCCGTCAGCACGTAGTATACAAAGAAGCTAAAATTAAATAATTTTAGTGGATTAATGAAAAACCCGGCCTTGGCCGGGTTTTTTGTTTTATAAAGGGTAGAAAACGTCGGAGGGGAAGCCAGATGCCTGAATTACCGGAAGTTGAGACGAGCAGACGCGGTATAGAGCCTTATCTTGTCGGCCACAGCATTCAGTATGCGGTGGTGCGCAACGCGCGCCTGCGCTGGCCGGTTTCCGAGCAGATCCTGACGCTGAGCGATCGGCCGGTGCTCAGCGTGCAGCGCCGGGCCAAATATCTGCTGATCGAGCTGGAGAACGGTTGGATTATCGTGCACCTGGGCATGTCGGGCAGCCTGCGCATGCTGCGTGAGGAAAACGAAGACGAAGCCGGCAAACACGACCACGTCGATCTGGTGATCAGCAACGGCATGATCCTGCGCTATACCGATCCGCGCCGTTTCGGCGCCTGGCTGTGGTGCGAAGATTTGGCGACCAGCAGCGTGTTGGCGTATCTGGGGCCGGAACCGCTGAGCGAAGCGTTCAACGGCGACTACCTGTATGAAAAATCACGCAATAAGCGCACGCTGATCAAACCGTGGCTGATGGATAACAAGCTGGTGGTCGGGGTCGGCAATATTTACGCCAGCGAATCGCTGTTCAGCGCCGGGATCTTGCCCGATCGTCCCGCGGGATCGTTGAGCAAAGCCGAAGCGGCGCTGCTGGCGCAGACCATCAAGGCGGTGTTGCAGCGCTCTATCGAGCAGGGCGGCACGACATTGCGCGACTTTTTGCAGTCGGACGGCAAACCGGGATATTTCGCGCAGGAACTGCAGGTTTACGGTCGGGCGGGAGAACCCTGCCGCGCGTGCGGCACGCCGATCGAATCCGCCAAGCACGGGCAGCGCAGCACCTTCTTTTGCCGCCGCTGCCAGCGCTGAGCAATTACTCGGCGGCGAGCTTCGCCATCAGCGCCTGGGTGACCACATCCGGCAGGAAAGGCGCGATATCGCCGCCGTGACGGGCGACCTCCTTCACCAGTGAGGAGGAGATGAACGACCACTCTTCGGAAGGCATCAGGAACACGCTTTCCAGCGTCGGCATCAAATGGCGGTTCATGTTCGCCAGCTGCAATTCGTATTCAAAGTCAGACACCGCACGCAGGCCGCGCACCAGGATATTGGCATTTTGGTGAGCGGCAAAGTGCGCCATCAGCTCGCTGAAGCCCAGCACTTCCACATTGCCCAGATGCGAGGTGACCTGCGTCGCCAACGCCACGCGCTCATCCAGGCTGAACAGCGGCTTTTTGCTCGGGCTGGCGGCGATGGCCAGAATCACGTGATCGAACATCAGTGACGCGCGCGTCACTAAATCCAGGTGGCCGTTGGTCATGGGATCGAAGGTCCCGGGATAGATGGCTTTGCTGGTCATGATTCACTTCTCTGAGTAGTTGCGGCCCAATGCCCATAATGCGGCATATTTATTGAAGGTATATTGCGCGTTGACCACCGCTAACAGCAACCCCTGTTTACCGTCGAGGAAGCCGGCCCGCAGCAGCCAGGTTTTGACGAAGGCGCCGAGCGTGTGGGTCAGGATAGACAGGTAGCCGCAACGCTTGCCGGCCCGGTGGCGTTGCGTCGCCCACTCTTCGGCGTAGCGCAGCTGTTTGCGCTGGAAGGCGAAGAAATCGCGGCAGGTCAGGTGCAGCATATCGCCGCTGAGGGGGATCACTTTGGCGCCGCCGATGTTCAGCGATTCGTGCACCAGATCGTCGTTATAGCGATAGCGTCGGTTGGCGTACAGGCGGTTGACGCGGTCGGGATACCAGCCGCTGTGGCGCATGAAGCGGCCAAGGAACAGATTGCGCCGCGCACAGCTGTAGACGGCGCCGTCGTCCGGCGCGTTCAACACCCGTTCGATGGATTGCCGCAGCTCGGGCGTGACGCGTTCGTCGGCGTCGATCATCAAAACGTAGTCATGGCTGGCGTAGCTTTGCGCCAGCTGGCGCTGCTTGCCGAACCCTTGCCAGTCGGTGTGCGTGAAGACTTTGGCGCCCAGGCTTTCGGCGATGGCGACGCTGTCGTCCTCGCTGCCGGAGTCCAGCACGATGATTTCATCGGCCCACTCGACCGAGCGCAGACAGTCCGGCAACAGCCCGGCTTCGTTTTTGGCGATCATCACCACCGACAGGCTTTTGCGGCTGCTCATTTAGTGGCTCCGGGGCGGCAGGTGCGGTTCCAGCAGCTGCAGCAGGCGCTGCAACGCTCCCTGATTCTGATACAGCACTTCCACCGCATGGCGGCCGTAGTAGCGGCGGTAGTCTTCGTCGGTCAGCAGGGTTTCCACTTCCTTCACCAGCGAATCCACGTCGGTCACGGTGATCAGGCCTTCGGCCTGCGAAAGCTTGGCGCAGATGTCTTTGAAGTTGAAGGTATGCGGGCCCATCAACACCGGGATGGCGTGCGCGGCGGCTTCCAGCGGGTTGTGCCCGCCGCGCTCCACCAGGCTGCCGCCGACAAAGGCCAGATCGGCGATGCCGTACAGCAGCATCAGCTCGCCCATGGTATCGCCGATCACCACCTGGGTGCTGCCGGACGGAATTTCGCCGCTGCTGCGCAGGGTGTAGCTGAAGCCGGCCTTCTGCACCAGCTCCTTGGCGGTCGGAAAGCGCTCCGGGTGACGCGGCACCAGGATCAGCAGCAGATCGGGGTGTTTTTCCAGCAGTTTGCGGTGCGCTTCCAGCAGGATGGTTTCTTCACCGTCATGGGTGCTGGTAGCGATCCACACCGGGCGGCGCGGCGCCCATTGGCGGCGCAGCGTAACGGCGCGAGCGGCCAGCTCCGGGGTGACGGAGATATCGAACTTCAGGCTGCCGGTCACGGCCAGCTGAGAGCGCTTCAGGCCCAGCTCGATAAACCGATCGCCGTCTTCCTGGTTCTGTGCGGCGATCAGCGTGATGCGGCGCAGCATATCGCGCATGAATCCGCCAATTTTCTTATAGCCGGCGGCGGAGCGGGCCGACAGGCGCGCATTGGCGATCACCAGGGGGATCTGCCGCTGATGCAGCGCGTTGATCAGGTTGGGCCACAGCTCGGTTTCCATGATGATCACCAGCTTGGGATTCACCTGATCGAGGAAGCGGTTCATGGAGCCGGGCAGATCGTAGGGCAGATAGACATGATGCACGTCTTTGCCGAAAGCGGACTGGACGCGTTCTGAACCTGTTGGGGTCATTGTGGTCACAGTTATCGGCAAAGCGGGGTAACGATGGCGCAGCGCCCGCACCAGCGGGATGGCCGCCAGCGTTTCGCCGACGGAGACGGAATGCAGCATGATGCCGCCTGGCACGACTTTCCCGGCGCAGAAGCCATAGCGTTCCGCCCAGCGTTTACGGTAGGCTGGAGCTTTGCGGCTGCGCAGCAGTAAGCGGAGCCAGATCAGGGGTTGGATGAGGTAGAGTAGTACCTGATATAAACGCAGCAACATTCTATCAATTTCATTTATATGGGTTATTCGGAATAGTACCATAACTGGAAGGGAAAGGCGCTAATTTGGTAACCTTGGGTGTCAGTTTCAGACAACCGGCGAGCGATTTCGCCGACAGGCTCGGAATGAAGAATATTTTAATTATTCGCCGCGATAACATCGGCGATCTTGTTTGCACCACGCCCTTGATTGAAGGGGTGAAAATTGCCTATCCGGACGCAAAAGTTTATCTGCTGATCAATAAAGTCAGCCAGGACGTCGTTAAAAACAACCCTCATCTCGAGAAAGTCTTTGTCTATAAAAAGGCCAAGCACAAGGCTAAAAATGAGACCACGCTGGGCGTTTATTTCGAGCGTCTGATGATCTTCCTGAAGCTGCGCAGAATAAAATTCGATGCGGTCATTCTGGCCAACCCGGTGCCTTGCAAATACAGTTTGCGTTTAGCGAAAATGGCTGGCGCCACCTATATCATCGGCGCCGATTTGGGCACGAAAGATATTCATCGCCCGTTCCGCAAGGACGATTTCCGCGGTCAACATCAGGTCGAACATACCTACAGCTATTTATCGGCGATAACCGATCAATCCATTCCGATCCCGCCGGTGCGGGTGTTTCTGACGCCTGAAGAGCGGCAATTGGCGGCGCAACGGCTGCAGGAGCGTCTGCCGCCGGTCGAACGGGTATGCGCAGTGCATATCAGCAGCCGCAGCCCGAAAAGGCGTTGGCCGGTTGAACGCTATGCCGAAATCATCAACCGTCTGGTTGCCGATCCCCACACCGGCGTGCTGATCTTCTGGTCGCCGCAGGGCACGCTGGCGCCGGACGACATCGGCGACCAGCAGCGCGCCGAACAGCTGCTGGCGCTGTGTCAAAACGAACGCGTCGCGCTTTATCCGACGGCGTCGGTGCGTGAGCTGTTGGGCGGGTTTGATTTATGCGACCGGGTGCTGTGCAGCGACGGTGGGCAGATGCATCTTGCCGCCGCGTTGAATAAGGACATGGTGGTGTTCTTTGGCGATACAAATAAAGAGCAATGGCATCCGTGGATGAATGATTATCAGATTTTGCAAAGCGAATCCGGCGACTGTATAGATATTTCTGTTGACGATGTCTGGGGCTGCATAAAATATAACAATGCCTGACCGCTATTTCCCCACCGCCATCATTATGGCGGTGGGGAATGTAATAGACGTCACTCCGCCAACGATAAATATTTATCGAGAATCTTTTCGTAATCGAATTTACTGTACATCTCTGCTGTGATTTGCGGCGGCGTTTGCCATGCCAGACGCATTTTTTCCGCCAACGCCTGTTCGTTCATTTCCGCCAGATAAGGCCGCAATGCTCCCGACATGATTTCGGCCACGCCGCCCGGACAGGCGGTGCTGACGATCGGCGTATGGCAAATCAGCGCTTCGATCAAGACGGTTGGCAAACCTTCGCTGTCAGAGCTGAGCGCGACCATTTTGGCGCCTTTGATCGCCGGCAACGGATTGGCGTGGAACCCCGTGAGCACGACTTTTTCCTGCAAGTTAAGGGCCGTAATTTTTTCTTGAATGGCGTGTGTAACGGCGGCCTCTCCCTGGCCTATCAACACCAGCTTTGCGGGCAGATCAGCCAGTGCAAACGCCGCCAGCAGCCGATCGTGGCGTTTTACCTGATGAAAACGGCCGACGTGCAGGATGTAATCTTCGTCGGCGAAGAGGTTTTTCTGTGCGGCGCGATTTTCTATTTCTTTGATATTAAAAGGATTGTAAATTGTAATGAGCTTTTCAGGGCGAATGCCGGTCTGCTCGATCAGGTCGGCGCCGATGGCTTCGGACACGGTGATGACCTTGCGATTTCTGTAGACCTTCTGCACTTTTTTCTGTTTTAACCAGCGACTGAACCCTGTTTTATTCCCAAGATAAGTGCGGGAAAACATGCCGTGGATGCAGTACCAAACATTGCACTCTTTCAGCACGCGCGAGCGAACGACAATACGGTCGGTTTTGTGCAGATGGGAAATCACCAGTGCAGGTTTGCCCAACTCGGCGAATAAGTTGGGCAGCAAACGATCCATCGAGGCGGCGCGGCGCGACAGTTCATGGGTTTTGCGAAACGGCCCGTTGTTGGTGTCATGATCGACGATATAGTTCACCCCTGTAGGGATCTCATAGTCGAGGCGAGCACTGAGTGACAGCAACGTGACCGCGCAGCCCCGCTGCTGAAAGCCTTTGGCCAGCGTCAGAGTGACGTTTTCCGCGCCGCCGCCTGGCAGGCCGTCGATAATCAGCAAGATGTGTTTTTTCATGGAGTTAACAACTTTCGATAGAGGCTGATCAACTGCTGGGAAAGGCGTTGGGCGTCGTGCGGCAAAATGGTGGCGCGTGCGGCAGCCCCCATCTCCGCTCCCAGCGCCTGGCGCGGCAGCGCGCGAATGGCCTCCGCGATGGCCGGTACGTCGAGCGCATCGGTCACGAAGCCGTTCTGGCCGGGGGTGATAAACTCGGCGCCGCCGCAGGTGGTGCTGGTGATAACCGGCAGGCCGCACGACATCGCTTCCAGAATCACATTCGGGAACGGATCGTACAGCGTCGGCAGCAGCAGCGCATCTGCGGCCTGATAGAACGGCAAGGTCTGCTTCTGCACGCCCATAAAGTGAACCCGATCGCCGCAGCCCAGCGACTGCGCCAGCGCCCGGTAGCGTTTTTCGGCCTTGTCTTTGCCGACCACCAACAGGTGGCTGTCGGTCGCCGCCACGGCGCGGATGGCGGCGGCCAGCCCTTTGCGCTCAAAGCCGGAACCGACGAAAATCAGGCAGTGCGCCTGTTGCGGGATCTGATACTGCTCGCGCAGACGTTGGCGCAGGGCCTCGTCGGCGGGCGGGAACTTTTGATTATCGATGGCGTTATAGATCACCGTGATTTTTTCGGCGGGCACGCCAAAGTCCGCGATGATTTCCTGCTTGATCATCTCGGCGTTGCAGATGACGGCTTTCAGCTCCGGTGCGGCGTACATGGCGCGTTCGGCGCACATCACATAGCGGTGATAACGGTTGGAGAACAGCCATTTGCGGCGCCATTCCGGCAGCAGACGCGCGCGTTGCAGCAGCCAGCGGCGGTGTACGCCGTCGCCGGCGCGGTAGATGTCGCAGCCGGGAATGCGCTCGTGGCTTTGCACCAGATCAAAATGCTCTTTCTGCCACAGCGCCCTGGCCGCCACGGCGAAGCCCCGTTCGCGGCTGATGCGGCCGAGTTTTAGCGGGTTGCACAGGTGGATATGCCAGTTGGGATTGGCGTCACCCTGCCATTCGCGGGTGATGACGTTCAGATCGAGATCCTGTTGCTCCAGCGCCTCCAGGGCGCGGGAAACGAAACGTTCGGCCCCGCCGTCCGGGCGGTATTTTTGGCGAACGATCGCCAAACGAAATGCTTTCATGCCAGCGTGCTCCGCGCGGCTGCAATCACCGCGTCTGTAGGAATAAGGTCGAGATACCGTTCGTCGGTGCCGGTATCGATGGCGTCCGGATCGGGCAGTTCGCCGAAGTCGCCGGCCCAGATCACGGCGCCGGTAGCCTGCCACGGCCGCCAGAAAGTCAGCTTGGAAGGGCCGAACAACGCTACGCACGGCGTGTGCAGCGCGGCGGCCATGTGCATCGGCACCGAATCCACGCCGATAAACAGCTTGGCGTGGTCGATCAGGGCGGCCAGCTGGCGCAGCGTCAGCTGGCCGGCTAACGAAATCACGCCCTGCGGCGGGCAGAGCGCCAAAATGCGCTCTACCATGGCTTGTTCTCTGGCGTCGGGGCCGGAGGTGATCACCAGCTGGTGGCCGTCGGCCTGCAAGGCGGTGAGGGTGGCGGCCATTTTCTCTTCGCTCCAGCATTTGAAGAACCAGCGCGAGGTGGGCTGCACCACAATATAACTGCCGGTGACGCCCTGTTTCTGTAACCGTTGCTCACATGCCTGCCAATCTTGCGGATCGTAACTCATGGTCACATGATCACTGAGCGCGGGCAGGTTCAGCGGCGCCAGCAGCGAGAGGTTTTGTTCGACGGTATGCAGGTGGGCGTGATTGTCGACCGGCACCAGCTGCGTGTGGCAGTGGCGCCACAGGAAGCCGCGGCGTTTGGGGAAATCGAAGCCCAGACGGATGCGCGCGCCGGTCAGGCGCGTGAGGATGGCGCTGCGCCACTGATCGGCCAGGTTGACCACCAGATCGTAGCGCTGCGCCTTCAGGCGGCGCAGCAGCGCCAGTTCGTGCCCCAGATGCGCGCGGGCTCCCTGTTTTTTCCATTGGCGGTCGATGGCGAACAGCGTCGACAGTTCCGGATTACTGGCCAGCATCTCCTGCGTTTCCTGATACAGCAGCACATCGATCTGCGCCTGCGGGTAGTTTTGCCGCAGGCTGCTGATGACCGGCGTGACCAGCAGCATATCGCCGTGATGGCGCAGTTTTATGATCAAAATACGCTGTACGGATGGGGCGGAAGTTGGGGCTGGCGCGTCGTTCATCATGAGTCGCTTTCTGGGAAACCAATCTTTGATTCTAAATGACCCGATCGCATGTGGCTACTGTTGCAAGGTTTTCTTGCCGGGCCGCAAAAAAATCGCCGAGCCGGGGACGAATGCGTTTCAATGTTGTCCAAACCAGGCAGCAAAGTCGTTTGCCCTGGCGAAACGGGCTGCGTAACATAGTGCATTCTGTTGATATCAGGCTCGATATTCATGACTAAACCGGCGTTTCTCATCACCATTGATACCGAAGGCGATAATCTGTGGCAAAACCACGATCGCATCGCGACCGAAAACACGCGTTTCTTGCCGCGCTTTCAGGCATTGTGCGAAAAATACGCCTTCAAACCGGTTTATCTCACCAACTATGAAATGGCGATGGATCCGGCTTACGTCGAGTTCGCGCGCGACGTGATCGCCCGCGGCGCGGGTGAAGTCGGCATGCACCTGCACGCCTGGAACAGCCCGCCGCTAACGCCGCTCACCGACGACGACTGGCGCCACAAACCGTATTTGATCGAGTATCCCGCCGATCAGATCCGCGCCAAGGTCGATCACATGACCAAGCTGCTGGAAGATGCCTTCCAGACCAAAATGCTCAGCCATCGCGCCGGCCGCTGGGCATTCAACGAATATTATGCCTCGCTGCTGCTGGAGTATGGCTATCAGGTGGACTGTTCGGTGACGCCACGCGTCAACTGGCAGTTTTCGCCGGGCAATCCGCAGGGCAACG
The DNA here is from genome assembly GCF_030954545.1 of Serratia sp. MF1(2023). Lineage (NCBI taxonomy): Bacteria > Pseudomonadati > Pseudomonadota > Gammaproteobacteria > Enterobacterales > Yersiniaceae > Serratia > Serratia sp. MF1(2023). Next base: position 51,009 of record NZ_JAVHUX010000038.1, read on the forward strand.
GCGGCACCGATTACAGCCGGTTCCCGTCGCAGGCCTATTTCATCGATCCGCAGAACATTGCCAAACCGGGCGCTTCGGCGCTGCTGGAAGTGCCGATGAGCATTCAGTACAAGCACTCGGCGCTGATGAACGCGTTCAAGCAAGGTTATGATCGGCTGCGCGGCAAGCGGCGTTCGCCGTCCGTCAACTGGCTGCGCCCGAGCGGCGACAATCTGGCGCAAATGAAAAAAGTGGCGGAGATGTCGTTGGCTCAAGGGCACGACTACGTTGAGTTTATGCTGCATTCTTCAGAGTTTATGCCCGGCGGCAGCCCGACGTTTAAAACGGAACAGGACATAGAAAGACTCTATGTCGAGCTGGAACAACTGTTTGATTGGCTGCAGGGAATAACGATAGGAAAAACCCTTGCGGAATATTATTTGGACAAAGTCAGTACACGATGAGAGAAAAGAAAAAACTTAAGATTAGGCTGTGCGATTTCTTTCTCAGCCTGTTTTTCCGCCCGGCGAAAAGCACGCCGGAGAAAAAAAATGCCCTGGCCTCGATGACGTTCGACAGCATCCTGGTCTATTCCACTACGGCGTTGGGCGACTATATGTTCAATTCGCCGGCGCTGCGCGCCATTCGCCTGCGCTATCCGCAGGCGTGCATTACGCTGGTCGCACATCCCAAATATCAAAACTTGCTGACACAGCACGACTTCTACGATGGCGTGTTGTTCTGGAACAACAAAATCAGCGATATGCCGGCGTTGGTAAAGCAGGCGAAACGCTATAAGCCGCAACTGGCCATTTTATTGCATTCTCATCTGCCTTATGACATCACCAGTGCGGCCATGGCCGGCTGCCAATATATTGTGCGCGACAATTACGCCAAGCCGGTGGGTAAAATGGCCCGTTGGTTGACTTATGGGCTCGATGATTACGACGAACACGTCATTGCGCGCAAAATGAAGCTGGTGGCGGCATTAGGCTGTGCGACCGACAATGTCGATATGGCGTTGCCATGCCGTTACGAAGTGCAGCCTAAGCCGGAAGGAACGGTGCGTGTGGGTTTCCAACTTGGCGCTTCGACGCTGATACGTTGTTGGCCGCCGGAATATTACGCTGCTCTTGCACAGCGTTTATTGGCTGAGAACGAACGCATTGAAATCGTGTTGATTGGCTCGCCGCAGGAAACGCCTTTGGCTGAGGCATTGATGAAACATATTGATGCGGCGTTTGCGGACAAAATCGTCAGTTTCGTGGGGAAAACCACGTTGCCGCAGTTATTGGGGGTGATCGCCTCTATGGATCTGCTGGTGACAGGCGATACCGGCCCTTTCCATCTGGCTATCTCGCTGCATGTGCCGACCCTGAGCCTGTTCGTGACAGAAGATCCACGCCGCAGCGGTCCCTATCAGGACCGCGAGCTGCATCAGAATATTTATCTGCCGTTGAGCGATCCGCGTGTCACCGACAAAGAAGCGCCTCTGCGGGCGATCGCTGTCGATGATGTTTACCCGCGCGTTATGGCGATGCTTGCGGCATAAGGGTAAACAAAGAGCGTGCATGCACGCTCTTTGTTCTCTGGCCGTTTTCAGTCATCGTATCCGCGTGGGTTACTCTGTTGCCAACGCCAGGCGTCCTGCATCATGTCTTCCAATCCACGACGAGCCTTCCAGCCCAGTTTTTCTGCGGCTAACGAAGCGTCCGACCAGCATTCGGCAATATCGCCAGGGCGGCGCGGTGCAATGTGGTAGGTGATTTTATGGCCGCAGGCCCGTTCAAAGGCGTGCAGCATTTGCAGCACGGAGTAACCGACGCCGGTGCCCAGGTTGTAAACCGCCACGCCCTGAGAATCGCGGATGTGTTCCAGTGCCTGCAGGTGGCCTTCCGCCAGATCCATCACGTGGATATAGTCGCGCACGCCGGTGCCGTCCTGCGTAGGGTAGTCATCGCCGAAGACCGCTAATGCATCCAGCTTGCCAATTGCTACCTGAGACATGTAAGGCATCAGATTGTTGGGGATGCCGTTGGGGTCTTCACCGATCCGGCCTGAAGGATGTGCGCCGACGGGGTTGAAGTAGCGCAGGATGGTGATCGCGAAATCCGGTTCCGCTTTTGCTAAATCCTGCAGGATCTGCTCCACCATTAGTTTGGACGTGCCGTAAGGGTTGGTGGTGCCGCCGATGCGCGACGTTTCACGCAGTGGAACCTGTTCCGGCGTGCCGTAGACCGTGGCGGAAGAGCTGAAAATAAACTGGCGCACGCCGGCCTGGCGCATTTCATCCAGCAAGATCAACGTGCCGCCGAGGTTATTCTGATAGTACTCCAGCGGTTTGGAGGTGGATTCCCCGACCGATTTCAAGCCGGCGAAATGGATGACGGAAGAGATGTCATGTTCGGCGAAGATGCGCTTTAACGCCGTTCGGTCTTGAACATCGTCAGGGTAGAAAATGGCCGCTTTGCCCGCGAGCTCCGCTACGCGCTGCAGCGAAGCCGCGGAGGCATTCGCCAAGTTATCTAACACCACGACGTCTTCATTTCGCTCCAGCAACGCCAGCACGGTATGCGAGCCGATATACCCGGCGCCGCCAGTCACTAAAATAGCCATTGAGCCTCCTTCATGTTGATTATTTTTCGTTTGGGCCTACGTTGGCGGCTGCTGAAGGCGACAGACACAGGTAAATGGCCAGCAGCAACGTCAAGTTGGTCACATAACGGTGATCGATGAACAAGGTATCTACCATGCCAATCACGACCGTAGGCAGCAGCACCAGCAGCAAGATGGGCCTCGCCGTGGTGCCAAGGCGGCTGGCGTAAAACGTCAGCAGGTAAAACAGGACGACCGCCGTCAGACCGATGAGACCTTGCAGAGAGCTCGCATCAATCACATCGTTATGCAGGTGGAACACCAAGTTGCGCAACGCTTCGGGGTTACCGCCCTCGTGCCGGTTGATGTAATCGGTCGTCGAGGCCAATCGAGTGGCCGTGCTTTGGCCGTTAGGGTGGTGCAGGATCGCGTCGACGCCCGCTTTCCACATGCTGATGCGCGAGCCCAGTGACGAGTTGCCGTCGCCTTTTTGATAGTTGCCTAGTTCGGCTGCGGTGCCAATCAGCCGTTCAGTGGCTTTGCTGAAGAAATGGCTGGTGATAGCGGCGGCGAGCAGCGTAATGACACAGGCGATCGCCATTGTACGGAGTGAAAAATGGTGCCTGCGGCCAAACATCATCAACAGAATGATCGGGTAAAGCAGCAGCGAAGAGCGCGTTTCCGTCAATAAAATTAGCCCGATAGTGATCAAAACGACCACCGCAATGGCCAATGATTTACGGCGCAGGTTCAACGATGCAATGACATATATCGTCAGCAGTGACTGCAAAACGTAAATGTAGGCGGTCATGGTGGAAACCGTCTTGATTTGCAAACGTACGTCCGGGGTTTTCAGGTAGTAATATAGCCCCATGTATGAGGTGTATAAGAAGCCGACGACGATCAACACCTTAACCGTAAGCAACGTTTTTCGGCCCCAGCTGTCGCGCAGCGTGCCCAGCGCCAATATCAGAGCTGCGCCCGCGATCAGCCGTAGCGAGGTGGTGAGGTAGTCTTCATCGGCCTCCATCATGCTGACGGCCGGAAAACGCCAATGCCAGATGAGTTGGCTCAGCCCGACGATAAACACGCCAAGCGCAACCATCGCCGCTTCACGCGGAATGCTGTGCGGGCGGCGTACAAGCAGGGCAATGACGGCAATGAGCGCGGACAGATAAAACGCGTTGCGGTTAAGCGTGGTGTCAGTCAGGGTCGTTGAGATCGCGATGGCGGCTAAAACGAATGCAAGCGTCATGGCATTGATGGTTTTTATTTGACGAAGCATGCGAAGCCCCGCTCCAGTGCCTGGACGAACCGAGCGTAATCAAAATGATCGCGGGCATATTGCAGCGCGTTGTTGCTCATGGTCAGGTACTGGTTTTGCATCAACATGGCGGCAATTTGACGCGCACACGCCTCCGGTGACAGCACCAGCGGATCCATCATGCGTTGGGTCACTGCGTTGAACACCTGATGCGGGAAGTCGATGTCGATGCCGGTCAGTGACTGATACTGCGCGAAAGTCAGTGTGGGGGCGATGCCGATGCCGCACTTACCGTCGGGGATCACTTCCGGTTGACCATCGATCAGCGGGAATATCACCGGGACGCCGTGGAATAGAGCCTCCATGCAAGATAAGCCAAAAGGTTCGGTGACTGGCGAGCTGATATAGAAATCGATTTTCGCGAAAAATTCCGTCAGGTCCTGGCGGAAACCGAGGAAGCGCACCTGTTGTTGCAGGCCTAACTTTTCTACCAGCGCTCGCAGAACGTCCTCATCGGGCCCTTTGCCGGCGATGTGGAGTTCTGCGTCAATGTTCATTTTCAGCAACGCCTGCAGTGTCAGGATAGATACGCCGATCCCTTTGAGAGAAACCAGACGGGAGGCGGTACCTAGGCATATTCGCGGGCCGGGCTGTTGCGTTTTGGGCATTACGGCGGTGGGAGGTGGCACGCAGTTGCTGACAATCTCGATCGGGCAGGTGAGCTTGAATCGCTCTTCCATCACGCGTTTCGAGGCGTGGCTGACGGCGATGCAGCCATCCACTTTTTCAAAGAAGCCGAGTGTTTTTTGAGTTAACGGATAGCGCCATGAGCAGCCATGATCGTAATAAAGGGTTTGGATGCCGCGGATTTTACGTGCCAGATTGGGGACGAAATCCCAGAAGATCACCAGGTCGGTTTGCTGCCGTTCGATTTTTCGCAAAAGCGCCGCTTTTCGCATAAAAACAGGGTATTTCAGCGAGCTGCCGCTGACGATCCGGTTGGCGAACGTGAGCGGCGTATCGCCCAATTCACGCGCGATCTCTGTGCCGATCTTGTTGCTGATGCACAGGATGCTGTCGCTGCCTGAGGTGGTGTTGGCCAGGAATTGCAGAAATATCTTCTCAGCCCCGCCCATTTTTTCCAGATTGATGACGTGCAGCCGTTTCATAGCGCTTGCTCCTGCAGCAAAACGAATACCTCGTGGGCGGAGAGGGATCCCATATGGCGATCGCTAGCAACGAGCGACCGCTGATTTTGCCCGTAGCCGCCGATCAGGCCGGGATCGGTCGGCCCGAATAGCGTGATGTTCGGTTTGTCGAGCGCGGCGGTCAAATGGCTGAGCCCGGTGTCGACCGAGACCACGCCCTTGGCGCCGGCCAGCACCTCGGCCACCTGCTGCAGGCTGAGCTTCGGCAGCACTTCGACATGTGAAAAACCTTCCGCCAAGCGCAGCGCGCGCTGATGTTCATGCTCTGCACCCCACGGCAGTTTGATCTTCAACCCGCTGTCCGCTGTCAGCGCGATCAGCTCGCGCCAGTTTTGCTCCGGCCAGTGCTTGTCGTCACGCGTCGTCGCGTGCAAAAACACCAAATACCGCCCGGCATCGGCCGGCGGGCTGCTGAGAAAGCGCGCGGCGATGGCGTAATCGCCGTAGCTGCCCGGTTTATCGTAGCCAAGGCTTTTGGCGAACAGTTCGCGCGTGCGTTCCACCGCGTGCTGCTGCTTGTCTATCTCATGGCGCACGTTGTAGAACCAGCTGGCGAACGGCTCGCGCGCGCTCTTGCAGTCCAGGCCATGTTTGTTGCCTTTGGCGATGCGCGTGATCAGCGCGGCGCTTTTGATCAGGCCCTGCGCGTCGATCACTACGTCATAACGGCGTTCTTGCAGCGCGCGCTTGAAGTCGCAGCGCTGTTGCCGGGTGTCGTTGCCGAACCAGTTCTTGCGCCAGCGGCGAATGGCCACCGGGATCACGCGATCCACCGCCGGGTGCCAGGTCGGGATTTGGCTGAAACCTTCTTCCACCACCCAGTCGAAGCGGATATCGGGAATGGCCTGCAGCGCGTCGGTCAGGGCGGGCAGCGTATGCAGTACGTCCCCCATTGAGGAGGTTTTTACGATTAACACCTGCATGACTATTCCTCGCTGGCGACAAGTAGCGGCGTCAGCGCGTCCAACACTTGCTGCGGCTGAATATCGATCAAACTTTGGTGGTATCCCTGCTCGGCATCGCCCTTACGCACCTTGTGGTAGCCGCTGATCAGGCGAATTACCCGCGCCTTGTCCGAGAGCGGCGGCGTGAAGTCGGGGCTGCTTGGGCCGTACAAGGCTATCAGCGGTTTATTCAACGCTGCGGCAACGTGCATTAAACCGGAGTCGTTGCTGACCACCGCCCGGCAGGCCGCGATCAGGATCACCGCCTGCTCCAGCTGGGTTTTTCCGGCCAGGTTAAGGCAGAAATCGCGGGCGTCTTCCTGCAGCGCGGCGCGGATCTGTTCGCCGGCTTCGTGATCTTTCGCCGAGCCGAACAGCGCGATCTGATAGCCGTTCTCGATCAGCCGCTGAGCCAGCGTCGCGTAGTGATAGTGCGGCCAGCGTTTGGCGGGGCCGAACTCCGCGCCCGGGCAGAAGCCGACGATCGGCCGGCTGTCGGTCAGGTTGAAGGCCGCGGTGGTGTCGGCGATCTCTTCGTCGCTCACCTGCAGCTGTGGCCACAGCAGCGGCTGCGGCAGATCGTCGGCGCGCTGAATGCGGCCTTTGTCATAGGCCAGCGCCACGTAGCGCTGCACCATCAGCGGGAAGGCCGCCTTGTCGAGCACGCGGACGTCGTTCAGCAGGCCGTAACGCATTTCGCCCCGCCAGCCGGTGCGCTGCGGGATATCGGCGAAGAAGGGCACCAGCGCGGATTTGAACGAGTTGGGTAGAACGTAAGCGCGATCGTAACGGTTGGCGCGCAGGGCGCGCCCCAGGCGGCGGCGCTCGCCGAGCCCCAGCGCGCCGTGGCCCAGCGGCATCGCCAGCGCCTGATTGACTTCCGGCATGCGCGCCAGCAGCGGGCGGCACCAGGCCGGCGCCATCACATCGATCTCCGCCGACGGGTATTCGGCCTTCAGGGTGCGATAGAGACTTTGCGACATCATCATGTCGCCAACCCAAGAAGGGCCGATAACCAGTATTTTCATACCCAGCGTTAATTCCTTCTGCTTATGCGGTGCGGTTCAACCAGGCCATGTACTCTTTCACCCCTTCGGCGACCGTTTTGAACGGTGCGTCGTAGCCGGCGGCGCGCAGCTTGGTCAGATCGGCCTGGGTGTACGCCTGATAGCGGCCCTTCAGCTTCTCCGGGAACTCGATGTATTCCACCGCGCCCTTCTGGTGGAAGTCCACCACTGCGTCGGCCACCGCCTGGAAGGTTTCCGCCCGGCCGGTGCCGCAGTTGAAGATGCCGGATTTGCCGGTTTCCCAGAACCACAGGTTAACCGCCGCCACGTCGCCGACGTAGATGAAGTCACGCTTGAAGTTTTCGCTGCCGGCGAACAGTTTCGGGTTTTCGCCGCGGTTGATCTGGGTATTCAGGTGGAAGGCGACGCTGGCCATGCTGCCTTTGTGGCCTTCGCGCGGGCCGTAAACGTTGAAGTAGCGGAAGCCGCAGATCTGCGAGTCCGCTTCCGGCAGGATCTCGCGCACGTACTGATCGAACAGGAATTTGGAGTAGCCGTACACGTTGAGCGGCGCTTCATACTCACGCTCTTCGATGAACTCTTCGCGGCCGCCGTAAGTGGCGGCGGAGGAGGCGTACAGGAACGGGATTTCGCGATCCAGGCAGTAGTGCAGCAGGTCTTTGGAGTACTGATAGTTATTGTCCATCATGTACTTGCCGTCCCACTCGGTGGTCGCGGAGCAGGCGCCTTCGTGGAAGACCGCTTCGATATCGCCCAGATCGTCACCGGCCACGATGCTGGCGATAAAGTCTTCTTTATCGATATAGTCGGCGATGTCCAGATCGACCAGGTTGACGAACTTGGTGCCGTCTTTCAGGTTATCCACCACCAGGATATCGCGATATCCCTTGTCGTTCAGTGCCTTAATGATGTTGCTGCCGATCATGCCGGCGCCGCCTGTGACGATAATCATTGGGTTACCCCTGCTAAGCTGCCTGGCGGGGCACAATGCCCCACGCTCAATGGCGGTTATAATAGCATTTCATGCCGCGGCAAACAGCGGAAGGGCTCCGAATATCCCGCATTGCCATTGAAGTCCGCTTTTTGCCGTGATATCTGCTGCAATTTTAATATTCTCTCCCGCGCATTCTCGTCAGTTTGGTTACAAATCAGTAAAATATGCCGCAAATAGCCCAATCCTGGAGATAACCGAATGTCAGCGTCTTTTTATCAGCAGTTGGAACAACAGCTTGCCGCCACTCGCAGTGAAGGGCTGTTCAAGGAAGAACGCATCATCACCTCCGCGCAACAGGCGGATATCGCCGTCGCCGACGGCAGCCATGTGATCAACTTCTGCGCCAATAACTACCTGGGCCTGGCCAACCACCCGGCGCTGATCGCTGCCGCCAAGTCGGGCATGGACAGCCACGGTTTCGGCATGGCGTCGGTGCGCTTCATCTGCGGCACCCAGGACAGCCACAAGCAGTTGGAACAGAAACTGGCGGCCTTCTTGGGCATGGAAGACGCGATCCTCTACTCCTCCTGCTTCGATGCCAACGGCGGGCTGTTCGAAACCCTGCTCGGCCCGGAAGACGCCATTATCTCCGATGCGCTGAACCACGCGTCGATCATCGACGGCGTGCGCCTGTGCAAGGCCAAACGCTATCGCTACGCCAATAACGACATGGCCGAGCTGGCCGCGCAGCTGAAGCAGGCCAAAGCCGACGGCGCGCGCCACATCCTGATCGCCACCGACGGCGTCTTCTCGATGGACGGCGTGATCGCCAACCTGAAAGGGGTGTGCGATCTGGCGGACGAGTACCAGGCGCTGGTGATGGTGGATGACTCCCACGCGGTGGGCTTTGTCGGCGCCAATGGGCGCGGCACCCATGAATACTGCGAAGTGATGGGCCGCGTCGATATCATCACCGGTACGTTAGGCAAAGCGCTGGGCGGCGCGTCCGGCGGCTACACCGCCGCCAGGAAAGAAGTGGTGGAGTGGTTGCGCCAGCGTTCGCGCCCGTACCTGTTCTCCAACTCGCTGGCGCCGGCGATCGTCGCCGCGTCGATCAAAGTGCTGGAACTGCTGGAAGAGGGCGATGCCCTGCGCGATCGCCTGTGGGCCAACGCGCGTCTGTTCCGCGAAAAAATGACCGCCGCCGGCTTCACGTTGGCCGGCGCCGATCATGCCATCATCCCGGTGATGCTGGGTGAGGCGAAGCTGGCGCAGGAATTCGCCAATGCGTTGCTCAAGGAAGGCATCTATGTGACCGGTTTCTTCTATCCGGTGGTGCCGAAAGGCCAGGCGCGCATCCGTACCCAGATGTCCGCCGACCACACCCCGGAGCAAATCGAACGCGCAGTGGCGGCGTTTACACGTATCGGTAAGGATCTTGGCGTTATTGCATAAGGTAAAACCATGAAAGCACTGTCAAAACTGAAAGCGGAAGAAGGGATTTGGATGACCGACGTGCCTCAGCCGGAGCTGGGCCACAACGACATCATGATCAAAATCCGCAAAACCGCGATCTGCGGCACCGATGTGCATATCTACAACTGGGACGAGTGGTCGCAAAAAACCATTCCGGTTCCGATGGTGGTCGGCCATGAATACGTCGGCGAAGTGGTGGCGATCGGTCAGGAAGTCAAAGGCTTCAGCATCGGCGATCGCGTGTCCGGCGAAGGCCACATCACCTGCGGCCATTGCCGCAACTGCCGCGGCGGCCGCACGCACCTGTGCCGCAACACCGTCGGCGTGGGCGTGAACCGTCCGGGCAGCTTTGCGGAATACCTGGTGATCCCGGCGTTCAACGCCTTCAAGATCCCGGATAACATCTCCGACGAACTGGCTTCGATCTTCGATCCGTTCGGCAACGCGGTGCACACCGCGCTGTCGTTCGATCTGGTTGGGGAAGACGTGCTGGTGTCCGGCGCCGGCCCGATCGGCATCATGGCGGCGGCGGTGTGCAAACACGTCGGCGCTCGCCATGTGGTGATCACCGACGTTAACGAATACCGTCTGGAACTGGCGCGCAAGATGGGCGTGACCCGCGCGGTGAACGTCAGCAAGGAAAACCTCAGCGACGTGATGGCCGAGCTGGGTATGACCGAAGGGTTCGACGTCGGTCTGGAAATGTCCGGCGCGCCGCCGGCGTTCCGCACGCTGCTCAATGCGATGAACCACGGCGGGCGCATCGCCATGCTGGGCATTCCGCCTTCGGATATGTCGATCGACTGGAACCAGGTCATCTTCAAAGGGCTGTTTATCAAAGGGATTTACGGCCGCGAAATGTTCGAAACCTGGTACAAGATGGCGGCGCTGATCCAGTCCGGTCTGGATTTGAGCCCGATCATCACCCACCGTTTCTCGATCGACGAGTTCCAGCAGGGCTTCGACGCCATGCGCTCCGGCAAGTCGGGTAAAGTGGTGCTGAGCTGGGATTAATCTCTGCAGACGTGACAAGGGCCGGAATTCCGGCCCTTTTTTTACGCTTGCGGTTTGGCTTGCGTCCAGTGCTGCCAATGACGCTTGATGAAGGTCACCGGTGGCGAGGTGGCGATGCTGTCGGCGATGACGCCCAGCGCGGTGCCGGCGTTGGTTTTTTCCTTCGGCGGTTTGACCTTGCACTGCTTGATGCCGCCGCTGAACGGGTTCCTCGGCTGCGGCTTTTGCGGTTTGACCGGCGGTGGGACGTAGCCGCCGCCACCGTTGCCCTGCGGTTCGTTCAGCAGCGCGCTCGGCTTGACCAGCACGATATCGGCGGGCAGCGACGGCAGCATCTGCTGCAGCACCTTCACCGTCGCCGGGCGCGGGTGGCCGATGGCGATGGCGGAGCCGTTGCGCCGCGCCAATTCGACCGCGCGGTTGAACTGGCGGCGGATGTCGGCTTCGTTCGCGGTATCGTCGAGGAACACCTTGCGTTTGATCACCTTCACGCCGGTGCCGGCTGCGGCGCGGGTCGCCTGGCTGCTGCCGATGGTCATGCTGTCGAGGAAATACAGTCGGTAGCTTTCGAGCGCCTGCATCACTTTCTGCATGCCCGGCAGGCTGGAGGTCATGGCGCTGCCCATGTGGTTGTTCATGCCGACCGCGTAGGGCACGTTGTTCACCGCGTTGCGGATGATGCGCTGGATCTCGTCGCTGCTCATGGAAGGCTGCAGGGTATCGCGCTCCAGCGGCTGCTTGCTGAGCGGCGCCATCGGCATGTGGATCAAGACTTCGCGGCCCTGGCTGTGGGCGCGGGTGGCCATCAGGCGGGCATGCGGCGCGTTGGGCAACACCGCGACCGAGATCGCCGTCGGCATTTGCAGCACCGCGTTTTCTTCGTGAGGGCGGTAGCCCACGTCATCGATGACGATGGAGAGTTTTCCTGCCTGCGCAGCGTAAACCTGCAGCAGACAGCCTATTAACAGAGCTGTACGGGTTTTGACATAGCGCAAATCTATCTTCCCAACCACGGCAGTGGGTTAACCGCCTGTCCCTGACGACGGATTTCGAAATAGAGCGACGGCGTTCCCTGGCCGCCGCTGGTGCCGACCAGAGCGATCGGCTGGCCGGCGCGCACCTGCGCCCCGACGTTGACCAACGCGCTCTGGTTGTAGCCGTACACGCTCATGTCGCCTTTACCGTGTTCGACCACCACCATCAGGCCATAGCCTTGCAGCCAGTCGGCCAGCAGCACGCGGCCATCGGCGACGGCTTTCACTTCGCTGCCTTCGCGGGCTTCGATCACCATGCCTTTCCAGCGTAGCTCGCCCTGCTGCTGTTCGCCAAAGCCGTGCAGCGTGCGCCCGCGCACCGGCCACATCAGCTGGCCGGCCGGACGACCGAGGCCGCCGGTTCGCGCCATCAGCGAGCGATCGGCTTCGCTAGGTTTGTAGGTGGTGCCGGTTTTCTTCGCCTGCTGCTCCTTGATGCGCACCTGTTCGCGCACCTTGGCCGCTTCACGCGCTTCGCGTTCGGCGCGCGCACGGGCTTCGCGCTCCGCCCGGGCGATCTTGTCGCGCATGCGGGCTTCGTTCTGGCGCAGTTCCACCAGGCGTTGTTGGTCTTTTTCCAGCGAGGCTTCCAGCGCGGTCAGCGTTTTCTTGCGGGCGCCGCGCGCCTGCTCCAGCTTCTGCTGCTGCGTCTGTTGCTCGCCCAGTAAGGATTTTTGCTGGCCCTGTTTGGCCACCAGCGTGGTTTTTTGCTTCGCCAGCTCGGCGCGGGTCTGCTTCAGCTCTTCGATGGTTTTCTGACGCGCTTCGTTCAGATAGCCGAAATAGGCCAGAATACGTTCGCTGCGCTGGCTTTCTTCACCGCTGAGGATCAGCTGCACGGCGCTGTGCTGCCCTTGCCGGAAGGCGGCGTCGAGCTGTTTGGCGAGGAGGTTTTGTTGGGTTGATTGCTGCTTTTGCAGTTTGGCTATCGAGGCGTTCAGGCCGGCAATGTCCTTGCCCAACTGGGTGAGCGTGCTCTGGGTGTCGCGCAGCTGGCGGCTGGCCTGGGCGATGGTTTTTTCCTGCTGACGCAGCTGATCCTGCAGCGAGCTGCGCTGCTGTTGCTGCTGCTTCACCGCCTTTTCTTTCTCGGCGATGCTCTGCTGGATGTCTTTCAGCTGGGATTTATTGTCCTCCGCCGCCTGGCCGGCGAGCGGCAACAGCAAGACGCCAGCGCAAAATACGCTGGCGCACATGGCGGTGAACGTCCTTGGCGCGGTGCGTTCAGGCAGCGGCCGGCTGCCTGCGTTTGCGCTTCGGGTTACCCTTGATAGTGCAAAAAACGCCTTCTCCCTCATGGAGAAGGATTATTCCACGATGAACAGCGGCTTACCAGTCATCTCTTGCGGGATTTCCATTCCCATCAGCGTTAACAGGGTTGGCGCGATGTCCGAAAGCTTGCCGCCTTCGACCGCCCGCGCCGGTTTACCGACGTAAATCAGCGGCACCGGCAGGCTGGTGTGGGCGGTGTGCGCCTGGCCGGTGGCCGGATCGCGCATCTGCTCGGCGTTGCCGTGATCGGCGGTGATCAGCAGCTGACCGTCGACGTCGCGCACCGCATCAACCACCTGGGCGATGCAGGCGTCCAGCGTTTCCACCGCTTTGACCGCCGCTTCATACACGCCGGTATGCCCCACCATGTCGCCGTTCGGGTAGTTGCAGATAATGGCGTCGTATTTGCCGCTGCGGATGGCGCTCAGCAGCTTGTCGGTCAGCTCGGCGGCGCTCATCTCCGGCTGCAGATCGTAGGTGGCGACCTTCGGCGAGTTGACCAGCACGCGGTCTTCGCCCTTGAACGGCGCTTCCACGCCGCCGTTATAGAAGAAGGTGACGTGGGCGTATTTTTCGGTTTCCGAGATGCGCAGCTGGGTTTTGTCGTGCTTCATCAGCCATTCGCCGAAGGTGTTGGCCAGCGACGCCGGCGGATAGGCGCAAGCGGTCGCGATGTCGGCGGCGTATTCGGTCAGCATCACGAAATCGCCGAACTGCACCTGTTTGGCGCGCGGGAAACCGTCGAAATCTGCGTTCACGAAGGCGCGGGTGATCTGGCGCGCGCGGTCGGCGCGGAAGTTCATGAAGATCAACGCGTCGCCGTCCTGCATCGCGGCATCGGCCTCACCGGCGGCGCGGATCACGGTCGGTCTGACGAACTCGTCGTTTTCACCGCGCTGATAAGCGGCCTGCAGCCCGGCGATCGCATCCTCGGCCACGGCCTCGCCTTTGGCCGCGGTCAGCAGATCATAGGCCAGCTGCACGCGATCCCAGCGGTTGTCGCGGTCCATCGCGTAGTAGCGGCCGATCAGCGAGGCGATGCGCCCGACGCCCAACGCGGCGAAGGCGTCGCGGCAGCGTTGCAGCGGGGCTTCGGCGCTGCGCGGCGGCGTGTCGCGCCCGTCGAGGAAGGCGTGCAGATAAACGGCTTTGGCGCCGCGTTGGGCGGCAAGCTTGATCATGGCCAGAATGTGCTCGTCATGGCTGTGCACGCCGCCCGGCGACAGCAGGCCCATGATGTGCACCGCCTTGCCGGCCGCTACGGCCTTATCGACCGCGGCGGTCAGCACCGGGTTGGCGAAGAAGTCGCCGTCGGCGATCGCTTTGTCCAGCCGGGTCAGATCCTGGTACACGATGCGCCCGGCGCCCAGGTTGACGTGGCCGACTTCGGAGTTGCCCATTTGCCCATCGGGCAGGCCGACATCCAGCCCGGAGGCGGCGATCAGCGTATGCGGCTGCTCCCGCCACAGGCGATCCATCACCGGAGTGCCGGCGTTCAGGATCGCGTTGTCCTGCCGCTCTTCACGGTGGCCGTAACCGTCCAGGATCACCAGAACCATCGGTTTTTTGTTGCTCGACATTGCATTGACCTCTTATGAACTTTTTAAGCTGCGAATAGCCATGCGCCCGCCGCAAGCATGGCTATTCACCCTCGAAAAACCGGCTGATTTTACATCGCCGCCGGCGATAAATAGCCCAAAGAGATCAAGGTTGCGGCGAATCGCGCGGGCTTTTATGCTCTGACGTCGGGAATTTCTCAGCGCAGCCCGCAGTTTCTGCAATCGCGCTTGCTTATTGGCTGTATTTGCCGCACTCGGCAGGTATACTCTGGAACCTTGACTTATTTATCCCTTAACTGACGGGAGTTGTTACACCCCATGCTGCAAGAAATTATGCCATTCGTAAGCAGACACCCTATTCTGAGCCTGGCTTGGATCGCTCTGCTGGTCGCCGTGATCGTCATGACCTTCAAAAGCCGTTTCTCCAAGGTCAAAGAGATCGCCCGCGGTGAAGCTATTCGTCTGATCAACAAAGAAGAAGCCGTGGTGGTCGACACCCGCAGCCGCGACGATTTTCGCCGTGGTCACCTGGCCAACGCCATCAACCTGACCGCCAGCGAAATCAAAAGCGGCAGCCTGGGCGAGCTGGAAAAACACAAAGCGCAGCCGATCATCGTCGTGTGCGCCAACGGCACCGCCTCCCGCGAGCCGGCGGAGAACCTGAGCAAGGCCGGTTTTGAAAAGGTGACTATGCTGAAAGACGGCATTTCCGGCTGGAGCGGAGAAAACCTGCCGCTGGTGCGCGGTAAGTAACCGTTTAACCTATTTGAGGTGGCAATCCATGGCTAACATTGATATCTACACCAAAGCGACCTGTCCGTTCTGCCATCGCGCCAAGGCGCTGTTGAACAGCAAGGGCGCGGCGTTTAACGAGATCGCCATCGACGGCGATAACGCCAAGCGTGAAGTGATGATCGAGCGCAGCGGGCGCACCACCGTGCCGCAGATTTTCATCGATGGCCGGCATATCGGCGGCTGCGATGATTTATATGAACTCGATGCTCGCGGCGGCCTGGATCCACTGCTTTAAGCAGCTTGCCGGTTCATCGAGTGTCAATAAGGACGTTTAACCAAGGGTATTACTCACATGTCAGAACAAAACAGCACCGAAATGGCTTTCCAGATCCAACGTATTTATACCAAGGACATCTCTTTCGAAGCGCCGAACGCGCCGCAGGTTTTCCAGCAGGAATGGCAGCCGGAAGTTAAACTTGATCTGGATACCGCGTCCAGCCAGCTGGCTGACGAAGTGTATGAAGTGGTACTGCGCGTAACCGTGACGGCGACCCTGGGCGAAGAGACCGCGTTCCTGTGCGAAGTGCAACAGGCGGGCATCTTCTCGGTAGCAGGCATCGAAGGCACGCAGCTGGCGCATTGCCTGGGCGCATACTGCCCGAACATCCTGTTCCCGTATGCGCGCGAGTGCATCACCAGCCTGGTTTCCCGCGGTACGTTCCCGCAGCTGAACCTGGCACCGGTCAACTTTGACGCGCTGTTCATGAACTATCTGCAGCAGCAGGCGGAAGGCGAAGGTGCCGCACCACATCAGGATGCCTGATGAACACCGTCAATGCTTCAATGACTGTCATCGGTGCCGGCTCGTACGGCACCGCATTGGCCATTACGCTGGCGCGTAACGGCCACACCGTGGTGCTGTGGGGGCATAACCCCGCGCAAGTTCAAACGTTGCAGCAAGATCGCTGCAATCAGGCGTTTCTGCCCGACGTTCCCTTCCCCGATACCCTGCTGCTTGAAGCCGATTTGGCGCGGGCGCTGGCGGCCAGCCGCGACGTGCTGGTGGTGGTGCCGAGCCACGTGTTCGGCGACGTGCTGCGCCAGCTGAAGCCGCATCTGCGCCCGGACGCCCGCATCGTGTGGGCTACCAAGGGGCTGGAAGCGGAAACCGGCCGGTTGCTGCAGGACGTGGCGCGTGAGGCGTTGGGCGAGGCGATCCCGCTGGCGGTGCTCTCCGGGCCGACGTTCGCCAAAGAGCTGGCCGCCGGCCTGCCGACGGCGATCGCGCTGGCGGCGACCGATGCGCAGTTCGCCGACGATCTGCAACAGCTGTTGCACTGCGGCAAGAGCTTCCGCGTCTACAGCAATCCCGATTTCATCGGCGTGCAGCTTGGCGGCGCGGTGAAGAACGTGATCGCCATCGGCGCCGGCATGTCCGACGGCATCGGTTTTGGCGCCAACGCCCGCACCGCGTTGATTACACGCGGGCTGGCGGAAATGAGCCGTCTGGGTTCTGCGCTCGGCGCCGATCCTTCGACGTTCATGGGCATGGCGGGGCTGGGGGATCTGGTGCTAACCTGCACGGACAACCAATCGCGCAACCGCCGCTTCGGCATTATGCTGGGGCAGGGCAAAGGCGTGCAGGAAGCGCAGGACAGCATCGGTCAGGTGGTCGAGGGCTATCGCAATACCAAAGAGGTGTTGGCGCTGGCGCAGCGGCACGGTGTGGAAATGCCGATCACCGAACAGATTTATCAGGTGCTTTACTGCCATAAAGACGCCCGCGAAGCGGCGCTGAGCCTGCTGGGGCGAGCCCGAAAGGACGAAAAACCCAGCGCGTGACATAAAACGATATGTCGGGGCAGCATGCTGACCCCGCTAATGACCTGGGCCGCTTCGCGCTACCGTGTGAAGCGGCCCGTTTGGCAAGGCAGAGGGGAATGTGATGTCGTCAGAAGAGTTGGAACAGGTCTGGAACAGCATTAAATCAGAAGCGCGAGCACTGGCTGATTGTGAACCGATGCTGGCCAGCTTTTTCCATGCGACGTTGCTCAAGCACGAGAACCTGGGCAGCGCGCTCAGCTATATGCTGGCCAACAAGCTGGCGACGCCGATCATGCCCGCCATCGCGGTGCGCGAGGTGGTGGAAGAGGCCTACAAGTCCGACAACCAGATGATCGTGTCGGCGGCGCGCGATATCCTCGCGGTACGGCTGCGCGACCCGGCGGTCGATAAATACTCCACGCCGCTGCTTTACCTGAAAGGGTTCCATGCGCTGCAGGCTTACCGCATCGGTCACTGGCTGTGGCAGCAAGGGCGGCAAGCGCTGGCTATCTACCTGCAAAATCAAATTTCCGTCGCCTTCGGCGTGGACATCCACCCGGCGGCGACCATCGGCTGCGGCATCATGCTCGACCACGCCACCGGCATCGTGATCGGTGAAACGGCGGTGGTGGAGAACAATGTCTCTATCCTGCAGTCGGTCACCCTGGGCGGTACCGGTAAAACCAGCGGCGACCGTCACCCGAAAATCCGCGAAGGGGTGATGATTGGCGCCGGCGCCAAAATTCTCGGCAATATCGAAGTGGGCAAGGGCGCGAAGATCGGCGCGGGCTCGGTGGTCTTGCAGGCGATACCGCCGCACACCACCGCCGCCGGTGTGCCGGCGCGCATCGTCGGGCGGCCGGAGAGCGATACGCCGTCGATGGATATGGACCAATACTTTAACGGCACCAATCATGGCTTCGAGTACGGCGACGGCATCTGAGCGCCGTCTGTGCAGCCATTCAGGGGGAGCTTCGGCTCCCCCTGTGTTTTTCCGGCGGCGGTCAGCCCTGTTTCGGGAAGTTGGTGATATCGGTGACGATGTCGTCGATCGCCGCCTTGACGTCATCCGCCGTGACCGGCGTGCTGTCGTTGTTGACGGTTTTACCGTAGGCCTTACGTACCACTTCCATCACCGTTTTACCGGTATCTTGGTCGATCAGCTCGCCTTCGATATACAGCGCGGTATTTTGCGTCCGGTGCCCGGTAGCAGCCATGGTGCTGGCGACCACCGCGGCGACCGGCACCACCTCATAGAATTTCATGTCTTCATTTTCGGCGGAAACGGCGGTGATGGCGAGCTTGGCCACCAGCACGCGCGAGCCCGTCGGGCTTGGCAGAATGGTGAAGCGGTTCTGCAGCGCGGTTTTGATCCGCTGGGTCGCGTAGGTCTTAATCTTGTTCAGCGTGTCCTGGCTGACGCGCGCCGTGGGTTTCTCCGCCGGGAAATAGACCACCGGTTGGAAATAGAGGCCGCGATAGTTGGATTCCTTGTAGCTTGGATCTATCCAGCGCAGCGTTTTATGGCCGCTTGGCGAGGTGGTTTCCTGCAGTTTGCTGTAATCGGACAAGAAGCCCGAATACTGCGACGTTTGGGTGACTTTGGACGAACAGCCCGCCAGCAACAGGCCCGCTGCCAGAACCGCCATGGCAACGCTCAAGCGTTGTTTCTTCATATGGTTTCCTATGATGAGTGGTGATTACCCTTACAAAACATAGCGCATTATCTACGCCTCATCGGGCATTTTCGGGGCCGGGCGTGCCCTGCCGCGGCCTTTTTTCAGGATCGTGATGCGCCGCCGGTTTTCGCCGCCAGCGCCGATGATAAGGCGGCGAGTAGGGTATCCGCCTTGGCCAGCGTCTGGCGTTGCTCAGCTTGCCACCGGGGCAACAAGGGCCAGAGATCCGCCTGATGTTCTGCCTGCAGGCACCAGACCTCACGATCGTGCCAGTCGCCGAGGGCGCTTTGCGCCGCCTTGAGGCCCGCCATCGCGGCGGGAGAGAGGGGAAGGCGTTGCGGATAGGCTTCGGCCGCGTAGCGCAGGCGCTTTATCAGCAGCCGCAGGCGGTGGCGATCGTAGCCGGTATCGGCCAATGCCCGGCGCAATTGCTGTTGCTGGCGCTGCAGGCGTCGGTTCAGGCGGTGTTTGGCGGTGCGTCGCGCCGTGCGGCGGAAGCGGCGCGGCCAGGCGTGCAACAGCGAGGGAAAGTCGATGATCTGCGGATGGGCGAGCAGTTGACGGTAGCGGGCCTGAAGATCGCTCTGGCGCACGTTGGCCTGCCAATCCAGGCGATGGCGCGCCAGTTCGGCGATCAGCACCTCGAGATCGCGCAACGGCGTCGTGAGCCTGCCCAACTCGGCGGCGGCCCGATCGAGCCGCGTTGCGCCGGGGCAGCCGCGCAACGGGCGCAGCAGGCTGCGAATGCGGCGCAGACAGACGCGCAAGTCGTGCAGCGCTTCGGTGTCTTGCGCCTGTTGCAGCCGCAACAGCGCCTCGTTCAGCGCCGGCTCAAGCCGGCGAAGCTGGGTGACAATATCTGCGACGAAAGCCATGTGCCGTGCTCTGGAGAGGATGACCCTTTCAGTATGGCGCGTCGTCGCGGATTACGCCTTGATCAGCGCGCCGGCATAGTCCAGCTGCCGCCAGGCCTCATACACGACCACCGAGACGGCATTCGACAGGTTCATGCTGCGGCTTTGCGCCTGCATCGGGATGCGGATTTTTTGCTGCGCAGGCAGCGCATCGAGGATATCGGCGGGTAACCCGCGCGTTTCCGGGCCGAACAGCAGGTAGTCGCCGGCCTGATAGCTGACGGCGCTGTGCGCCGGCGTGCCTTTGGTGGTGAGGGCAAACAGCCGTTGCGGCTTTTCGGCGGCGAGAAAGGCGGCGTAATCGGCATGACGGCTGACGCGGGTGAACTCATGGTAGTCCAGCCCGGCGCGGCGCAGGCGCTTGTCGTCCCACGGGAAACCCAGCGGTTCGATCAGGTGCAGGTTAAAACCGGTATTGGCGCACAGGCGGATGATATTGCCGGTGTTGGGTGGAATTTCGGGTTCAAATAAAACGATGTTCAGCATGTTGCAGGCCCCTCGTGAACGAGGGGCGCAGGATAGCAAACTCTTACTGTTCTGTCTTAGTCGACAGACGTTGATGATGCAGCGGCAGCCACAGCACCAACCGCAGGCCGCCAAGCGGGCTGTCTTCGGCCTTCACCCAGCCGCGATGCTGGTTGATAGCCGCCTCGACTATTGCCAGGCCGAGGCCGGTGCCGCCGGATTCGCGGTCGCGCGCCTCGTCGGTGCGATAGAACGGACGGAAGATCTGCTCGCGGTCTTCGGCGCTGACGCCGGGGCCGTCGTCGTCAACCTGGATGGTCACGCCCTGATTGTCGGCGCTGAACGCCACGGCGATGCGGGTGTGCGAATAACGCAGGGCGTTGCGCACGATGTTTTCCAACGCGCTGTCCAGCGCGCTCGCGTTGCCGAACAGCGTCCATGGGCCGGGCGGCGCGGTGATCTCCAACTGCTTGCCCATCTGTTCCGCTTCGAAACGGGCGTTGTCCAGCACGTCGGCCCACAGTTCGTTGGCCTTCAGCTGCTCGCGCGCCAGCTCGCTCTTCTGCTGACCGCGCGACAGCGCCAGCAGATCGTTGATCATCGAATCCAGCCGCTGCGCTTCGGTTTCGATGCGCGCCAGTTCGTGGCCTTCGCCGTGGCGGCGGCGCATCAGCGCGGTGGCCAGCTGCAGGCGCGTCAGCGGCGTGCGCAGCTCGTGCGAGATGTCCGATATCAGGCGTTGCTGAGCATTCATCATGCGTTCCAGCGCGCTGACCATCTGGTTGAAACTGGCGCCGGTGGCCAGGAATTCCTGCGGGCCGGCCTCCAGTTCCGGATGCTGCTTCAGGTTGCCGCGCGCTACTTCATCGGCGGCGTTTTTCAGTTTGCGCGCCGGTTTCGCCAGGCTCCAGGCCAGCCACAGCAGCAGCGGGGCGCTGATCAGCATGGTGACGATCAGCAGCAGCAGCGGCCGGTCGAACATCAGGTTGATGAAATCGGATTGCGGGCTGTTGGCGGGACGGATCAGGTACAGCTGGTAGTTGTCTTCGCCGTCGCGCACCGCGAACGGCCCTACCAGCTCGACGCGGCCGTACTTTTTCTTCTTCGGATGATCCGAGTTGTCGGATTGGCCGATGAAGTTGCGGACGATCTGCATTTCATTGCGCTGCGCGCCGATCACCCGGCCTTCGCTGGTGACCAGCAGCAGGCGTTGGCCCGGCGGCGCCCATTTGTCGATGGCGCGGAACAGGCGGCGCCACCACATCAAATCGTTGGCCGGATCGTTTTGCAACTCGGCCTCGACGTGCTGTTCCAGCATCAACCCCTGCCGCTGTTCACTGTCGAGCAGCGAGGTCATTTGGCGGGAGTCGAGCTTGGGCACCATCAGCACCAACATTAGCACCAGGGCTAACGTGAACCAGAAAATGGCGAAGATGCGTGCCGTCAAACTGTTGATCATGTTGCAGATACCATCAAATAACCACGCCCGCGCAGGGTTTTGAACCACGGATGCCCGTCTTTGCGATCCGGCAGCTTACGCCGCAGGTTGGAGATGTGCATGTCGATGGCGCGATCGAACGGGGTCAGGCGTTTGCCCAGCACTTCCTGGCTCAGCAGTTCGCGCGACACCACCTGGCCGAGATGCTGCGCCAGCAGGTAAAGCAGGGTGAATTCGGTGCCGGTCAGATCCAGCACCTGGCCGTCGAAGCTGGCCTCCTGGCGACCGGGGTTCAGCTGCAGGCCATCGACATCCAGCGTCGGGGCGCCGCTGTCGACCTGCTGCTGCTGTTCGCTCCAGTTGGAACGGCGCAGAATGGCGCGAATGCGCGCGACCAGCTCGCGATCGTTAAAGGGTTTCGGCAGGTAATCATCGGCGCCCAGCTCCAGGCCCAGCACGCGGTCCAGTTCGCTGCCGCGCGCGGTCAGCATGATGACCGGCGTCTGGTGATGTTGGCGCAGTTCTTTCAGCGTATCGATGCCGTTTTTCTTCGGCATCATGATGTCGAGCAGCAGCAGATCGACGGAGCTGTCCAGCAGCGACAACGCCTGCTCGCCATCGTGCGCGACGACGATATTAAAACCTTCCATTTCAAGCAGTTCTTTTAACAGCGAGGTCAACTCGCGGTCGTCGTCAACTAACAGAATCTTGTTCATTATGATTTACCTCCAGACGCAAAATACGTCATCAACTGTTGCCATTCCATGACTTTACGTAGTTTTACATGCACTGACGCAGGTTTTCAGGTGTAGCGGTACACTGCTCCTCGTTGATTCGCAAAGTGAGAAAGCTTGAGGAGTTGAAATGCGTAAGGTGACCGCATTAGTTATGGCATCACTGCTGGCAATTGGTTCGACCGCTGCCTTCGCTGCCGACACTATACCGGACACAGCCCAACCTCCCGGCAACGACGCGATGACCCGAATACCCGGCCAACACCATATGTTCGACGGTGTCAGCCTCAGCGAACAGCAGCGCCAGCAAATGCGCGATTTGATGCGCCAGGCCCGGCACGATCTGCCTGGTGTCAATGTAGCTGAAATGGAAGCCATGCATAAACTGGTGACCGCAGAGAAATTTGACGAAGCCGCCGTGTATGCCCAGGCGGAAAAGATGGCCCAACAGCAGGTCAAGCGCCAGGTCGAAATGGCCCGGGTGCGCAACCAAATGTATAACCTGCTGACGCCAGAGCAAAAAAGTGTTTTAGACCAGAAACATCAGCAGCGTATGCAGCAGGTGGAGCAACAAATTTCTGGTTTGCAGCAAGCTTCTGCCCAGAAGTGAAGTACGACTGAGTAGTCCCCTGTTTTTCCTTGCCATAGACACCATCCCTGTCTTCCCCGCCATGATGGCGGGGTTTTTTTTATCAGTCACTTATGTGCAAGTTTTTCTAAAACAACAACTTACTCAGGTGCACAAAGGGGCTAGGGTGTGCTCTAAATTGCTTGGGTGTGGACGCGATGTGGACAGCAATCGCGCCCATCGTTTATCAACGGCTAATATCTATTTCCTTAATCTTGTTGATAGCTTCAACAAGCTCATCAGGCTTATAGTTGGATGAGTCCAATTCTTTTACTTTCCCATCCTCGAAGACTAAACGTAGTTTTTTATCGCGCTTGAGGTAAGCGCCGATAATGGCTGCGACTGCCCCAATACCAGCTGCGGCAACCGGCACCAGAATATTTAGATATTCAGTTGTGCCAGCACCAAAACACATAGGGCCGCGTTGATAAGGTACGGTGACGGTGTCAAGCTGCTTAGCTAAATCGTCAATATCTCTGCCACTGGCCCGACAATGGATTTTGTTTATGGAACTATTCATTTTTTCTAAAAAACTCCCTTTTATTCAAAAAGTAAGATTTGCGGAATCTATGCTACATGGTGCTATAACGATTCTCATGGGGCGTAACTGGTCGCTAAAATTTAGCCCAACATCTGATGAGCGGTTCAATGGTTACACCGCCGACGTTCGTCAGGTAGTGCTGCCAGAACAAGAGGCTTCGGTTGTGATAGTGGACAAGCATCGCTCGATTCTAAATGACGAGTAATCACAGTGTTAAGCCTCCTTTCAGAGGGTTGAGAGTTATGGCATTTTGCAAATAGTCCGGCGCTAGATGCGCATAGGCCATTGTTTGCTGAATGCTGGCGTGTCCAAGTATCTGTTGCAACGCGATAATGTTCCCCCCGTTCATCATGAAATGGCTCGCGAATGTGTGGCGCAAAACGTGTGTTGCCTGCCCGCGTGGAAGGTCAGGTTTAACTCGTCGCAGTATTCCGCAGAACTTTTCATAATCAACGTTGAAAAGAGTACCGTCCTCATTACCCACAGCATTTTCTTTCACCTCTCTCTCAAGTTCATCAGAAATTGGCACCACGCGTTTTTTGCCGTTCTTCGTTTTAAGAAACGTCACACGGCCTCGTGTCATGAGTGTTCGCTTCAGGGAGTAAACTTCACTCCACCGGCCGCCGGTACTCAGACTTATCAGCGCAAACAGCCTGTCATCGCCTTCCGTGCTGCTCAGCAAATCATTTATTTCGTCCATATCAAGAAATGTCATTTCTGGGTTCTTTTCGGCCAGCGGGGCTAAACCTCGCACCGGATTAAGGCCTGAAAACTCGTTCAGTTCTATCAGGGCCGTGAACATGCCGGAAAGTCGGTACATATCTCGATTAATGGTTGCCGCACTTATGCCATCTGTTAGCCGCTGGCTTCGATGCAATGTCAGAACACGCTTATTCAGCTTGTTGACGGTTATATCGCCGAGCGCCTTTATCGTCTTCTTAAGGTGCCGCTTTTCAATCGTGCCGTTCTCTTGGCTTTGGCCGTAAAAGAGCCACCACACATTGAGCAACTCGGTCAGCGTGCGCCGGTCAGCACGTTTCTCCGCCCATTCCTTGTTATTGGCATTGGTCAGCACATAGCGTTGAAAAGCTTCTGCCTCTGCCTTCCTGTCAAACTTCCGACGGATGCGACGTCCTTCACGTCCGTTCGGCCTAATGTCCACTTGGTATTGACCATCATCGAGCTTCTTAATCGACATATTGAAGCCCTCCGATGAATTCTTCATCTTGGTAACAAATAGTGAAAATGTAGAGCTTGTAGATTGTTAGCCAGCATTCCTTTCGGAGTGGTCTGATTCTTTGCTGTCTTGCCCAGAGTGTGCGCATGCCGGTGCGATTTGCCCGGATTCTGGTGCTGTTTTATCGGTCATAAGCCAGAGCGTATATTTTTCGAATCGTTTGGCATTGGTCACTTGTAAGACGACATGAAGCCCGGGTTCTTGGTGTCCTCCTTCGTAGTTCTTGAGGGTGCCTAATGCTATTCCACTGATTTCACAAAATTTCGCCTGTGTTAGTCCTTCCGCTTTCCTGATGGCTCTTAGCTTCTGAGCGATACTCATTGACATGGTCCTTAGTTAATGACTATATTCTCCCCGAAAGGTCATTGAGTCAGGACTTTTTGGGGCGTGAAAAACCAACCCGGCATAAACGGTCTGGGACGGTTTGCAAGGGGTTGGATCTGGAGAGGTTAGCACATGAACATTGAAGATTATGCGATTCGTTATCCGATTGACGGCGTAACAGTCGAGAAATTTGCTGAGCTGCTGGGAAAGCCAAGCTCGGCAGTTTCTGAGATGGTGAAGAAAAACAAGCTGCCTGTTATCGAACTACGTGACCCGGAAAAGGTTGGTGCGCGTGCTGGTGACAAATTTGTCTACATTCCTGCTTTCAATCAGGGACTGCGTGAAGCATTCATGAACCGGCCAACAGAGCAGCGCGATGCGTGGCTGCTCTGGATGGGCCTATAAGCAGGGGCGAAAGCATGCAGCAGCCTATTTCAATCGCCCCACTGCTCTGGAACCACCAGACCGGGCGCAAGCTTGATATCACCATCACCCACGGTAAAGGCCGGAGAGGTATCGTTATTCGTACTCGCCCGGCCAGCCGCTGGATCTCCTCCATCAAATCAGCAATGCGGGGTTTTTCAAAATGACAGCTATCACCGCCGGTATTGTTCGCAACCAGCCCGCCGGGCTGCGTGCTTTGGTTGGGGAGCGCCTCGCTGCCCCTCGCTGGAAAAGCACCTGCGATTTTTATAATCAGATGATGGAACGCGAACGCCTGACCATCTGTTTCCATGCGCAGTTAAAACAGCGCCATGCTGTCATGCGTTTAGAGGAAATGAATGACAGTGAGCGCGAGCGTCTTGTGTGCGCCATTGATGAACTTCGCAGCGCTTTCGCTACTTATCGTAAGCACGGTATCAGTAAAACTGGATTCATTGGCCGGTTAACCATAAGCCAGCGCCGCACTTTATTCCTACATGCCGGGTTAACTGAGGTCGAGTTTAATCAGCCGTACTGGCGTATTGATGATGAGTCCTGTAAATGGCGCGAGGAGTTATTCAGGGCGCTGCGTGAGCTGTTTAATTTATTCGAATATGCACCGACCATATTAACGTCGGTTAAACCTGAAGCGTATTTTCATTAATTAACTCGCTTTAAATTTAAAGGCGCTTGATTGCGTCGGGCATCCTTTTATCTGGAGTTCTCTATGCACATGTATAAAACCGTTGGCCAAGAAATGCGAAATAAGGCTGATGCGGATTTGCGTAACTTCATGCTGAACAACGCTCGTGCGGAAGCAAAGGCAGATGCGGCCGTTAGTTTCTCCTCCCATCTTGACCGTTTGGCGACTCATGCGGCGGTTAATCATCTCTCATGCGTGGAAATCATCGAGCTGTTGCGTCAGGAGTCGGAGAAGTTTGACCACGAAGGCCGGGCGCACAAGCAGGGGGTGAACCATGGTTGAGCGGGAGTATGTGGAAATTAATAACGTATTCGCCATCGTGAAAATGGATGAGGGCGATTTTATTCTGGCCGAAGTAAAAATAGATAAAGAGACAAAAGAAAAATATTACCCGACCAGAGCTATTTACTCGAATGAGTTAAAGCTGGTTGCTGACCTTATTAATTTGTCGGTAAAGCGCGGCGTTTTTCTTAAAACCATTACCAGTATTAGCGAGCTGATGAAGGAGTCGCATCGCATCGCAGAATTAGCTCAGCAGGTACTCAATCAACTGAACAGTGAATCGGAGCAATAACGATGCCGGATTTAATGGACTTGGTGCAGCAGCGCCAGCAGGAGACTCTCGCCGCACAAGTTAATGCTGCGCGCATCAAGGGCGGGGTGTCAGCGTCAATTTGTGAAGAGTGTGACCAAGCTATCCCCGCTGCACGCCGTGCAGCCTTTGCCGGTGTGACCCGTTGCGTGTCATGCCAGACCATCCACGAACAACAAACCAAGCATTTCAGGGGGTAATCATGCTGCGTATTCCTGTCGGTAAGGATTGGGTTATCACCAGTGATGTCCATCAGTTCATTTTGAACAAAAAGAAGCTGGTTAAAACCGGTGGTAAGGCGGGCGAGGAGTGGCTCGACGCCGTCGGTTATTACCCGACGGTCACGCAGTTGGTTTCCGGGTTGGTGCATCACCACGTCCGTGACTCAACCGTTACCAGTATCGCAGGTTTGGCCGCAGAGATTGGCCGCATTGGCGAGCTGTGCCAAGAGGCGTTTTCCACGATAAGCAAAGAGGATAAATGACTGTATCAGCCCGGGGGCGCATAGCCCCTTCACCACCACCGCCATTTGCAGCAACTTCCGGCGAGCCCTTCGTCGGCGTTCATTCATGGAACGCACCAAAATCCGCTATTGGGAAAGAAAGACCGCTTACCCGTGAGCAATACGCTCAGGGGCAAGCTGTTTTGCGTAAAATTCACGCCTTACCGCATTTCCTCAGCAGTATCTTTCTTGGGCGTCATTCTTTCTTGTTGAAAGAGCAGGGGCTGCACGCTGCTAATAAGTGGCTTGTGCTCCAGTTTGAGCGCCGCATCTGGCCGCGCATTGAAATTGTTAATGAGAAAAATGCGATGAACATTAACGCCTCGCCATGCTTTATGGCTGAGGTGGATAATTATGCGCGTCTGCCGGGCATGGAGGATAAGGAGTTGCGGCGTTTTGCTGACCGTATCGCTGGGCAGTTGCTGCAAAATTATGACCGCTATTGTGAGGAGTTTCTCACCGCCAATGACGGGGATAATTCTTTACTGCTGAGTAACGGCGTACAGGCTGTGTTTTATGGGCGCATCGCCCGCATGGCGCGAGCCTTTAATATCACGCCAATGCACTGGAGAAAATACTGCAAAGGTAAGCTGGACGCATCTTCGGCTGTTGCCAGTTTGTCACGGCTGGCTAACGCGGAGTGGTGGGAACGCCAGTTGAAAGCGCAGCGCACACGCTGGCGTGAGGCGCTACTGATTGCCGCCGGTGAAGTAAACCTAAAGAAATACCCATACGCGAGCAAGCAGGCGATTAGGGATGTGCAGGCCCGGCGGTTAGCCAATATGGATTATCTGAAAGGGTGCGATCTGGAGAATGTCGCCACGGGTGAACGTGTCGACCTGATTGATAAGGTCATGGCGAGCATTTCTAATCCGGAAATCCGCCGCATGGAGCTGATGAGCACCATCGCAGGGATAGAAAAGTATGCTGCCAGCGAGAGGCATGTCGGCATGTTTATCACTATCACCACCCCGTCTAAATATCACCCGACGCGCGTTGTTGGCAAGGAAGGGGCTGAAAAAATCCAGTTTAACCACAATTGGGATGCAGAGGCTTTTTCACCGAAAGACGGCCAACGTTATCTGGTGCGCATCTGGAGCAAAATGCGCACCGCGTTTAAAGACAACGGCCTGAGCGTTTACGGTATGCGTGTCGTTGAACCTCACCATGACGGTACGCCGCACTGGCATATGATGCTGTTCTGCGAGCGTAAACAACGTCAGGACGTCATCGACATCATGCGTCGCTATGCATTGAAAGAAGACGGCGATGAGCGCGGTGCAGCAAAGAACCGATTTGAAGCCAAGCATATGAATAAGGGCGGCGCGGCGGGGTATATCGCTAAATACATCGCTAAAAATATCGATGGTTATGCGCTCGACGGCCAGATTGACCACGACACCGGCAAACCGTTACGCGATATGGCTGCTGCGGTGACCTCATGGGCGTCAACATGGCGCATCCCTCAGTTCAAGGCTATCGGAATCCCTACCATGGGCGCTTATCGTGAATGCCGGGCCGCCTGCCTCCGCCACATCAGCCTTGCTGAAACTTTTGACGAGCGTGTCGAGGCCGTACGTGCGGCTGCCAGTGCTGGAAATTTTGCCGCCTATATGGCTGGACAGGGAGGCGCAAACGTCCCGCGCGACGTGCAGACCGTTCGAGTCGCGCGCAAGGTGGCTGATGAGCCGAACGCTTATGACGAAGAGGTGCAAAAGGTTGTCGGCATTTTTGCGCCGCACCTTGGCGCGGGTCATATTCACGAAACCCGGACAACAGAATGGCGCATTGTCCGCAAGGCCGTTGACCTTGATGTTGATCCTTTGACTTTAAAAAGCGCCTCTGGCGCGCCTCGGAGTCCTGTCAATAACTGTGGGGAGGTTCAGCGAGAACCTGAGCCAGATATGCAGGTAGCAACGCCTGAGTATGTCACGGCGGTGATGAATTTGATTGAGAGCGGGGATGTTAGCTGGAATGACGCGGACGTCGCTAAGACGCTTAGAGACGCGATAAGGGGGCAGACACCGAAGGATAATCGCCAAGAAATCGCCCAGAATCGGAAAAAATCTCGAAATGATGCGCCGTCGGCGCGGCTGACTCCGGCAGAACGGGCAAGGATTCCGCAAATTCGATTTGAGCTGGCGCAACAAGGCATTACAGCTGAGCGCTGGGAGCTTAAAGCCCTGACTCGAGGGGCAGTTGTTGTTTATGGCAACCAAGCATATTCATATCCTGTGCTAAACGAGTGGGTCGGGTTCTCTGGTTTGTAGGATCTGTGGTCGGGATTTTATGTTTTTTGGTATTGTTTTTGTCGTTTATGGAACAAAGTACTGGATATTTGGACACTATGGTATATGATTTAGGTCGATTTGGTTCATTTTCTCCTCGGAGTGGTTTGTATGATTAACATCACTAAAGATATGTTTGTTGAAGTGATGAATGATGCATTACAGGGAAAGCGCGATAACCTAGAAATGCGTCTACGCATCATGATAAAGAAACTTAAAAAAGACTCGCCGGAGCTGGCATCTGAGTTAAGTGATGCGCTTTTGAGAAGCACAGATTCTGTCAGTGTTGTTAGGGGTATTCCCAACGATAGGCAGCCTGCACCTGTTGATACTGATACAAGACAAAAACTGTTAGTAGAGACTTATCCTGTTCAACTAACAGTTACACCTCTTTGGCCTGAGTCTATCTCTACTTCTTTAAACCGATTTGCGGCCGAATGGGATAAAAGAGAGCAATTAATCGATAATGGCTTGCTTCCGTCTAAATCACTTTTGATGGATGGCCCCCCTGGTGTGGGGAAAACACTTGCCGCTAAATGGCTTGCGGAAAAGATGAATTTACCACTTTTAACATTAGATTTAGCTAGTGTTATGAGTAGTTTTCTTGGGAAAACTGGCAATAATATTCGTGCTGTTTTAGATTATGCGCGTTCATTTCCTTGTGTTCTTTTATTGGATGAGTTCGATTCTATTGCAAAGAAGCGGGATGACTCTTCTGATGTTGGTGAACTTAAAAGACTTGTAACTGTATTATTGCAAGCGATAGATGAGTGGCCGAATACTTCAATTTTGGTGGCAGCTACTAACCATGGTGAGTTGCTTGATCCTGCTGTTTGGAGAAGGTTTGATCGTGTTATAAGCTTTGATTATCCTTCCCAAGATCTAATCAAAGAGTTCTTACTTAGAAGTGATGTTCCATTGGGTATCGCTATTAATGTTAGTGATAAACTCGTTGGTAAGTCATTTGCTGTTATTGAACGCTCAATTAAACAAGCAAAAAGAAACTCTGTTTTGGAAGGTATACCCGTTAACAAAGCTATTCTAGAAGAGTTGTTTGAGGGGCAGTCTATTGCCGACTTAATCAAGTTTATGAATGAAAAAGGAATGTCTCAAAGGCAAATTTCCTCTGAGCTTTCAGTATCTAGAGCGCTAGTTAAAAAAATAGTTACTGCCGATGGGGTGAATCATGAACAATAAAAACTTACTTTTAGGTTATGGCGAGACATTAACTGGGCAGGTAAAAATTGAAAAAAGGAGTGGTCCTAAAAACAAACCGTATACATATGAAGAGAATGCACCTGTAATCATGCGGGAGTTGCAGGGCGTTCTCAGGAATTTTCAGGAGCTTCCTGATGCGGTTAAGCCTAATGGCGAGGCTATTGCTAAAATTACTCTCCACCCTGCATTCTTAGCAAAGTCATATTTCCCGGTTTTGCTTTTTAAAAAATTCTCTTTGCAAAGTGTTGGTAGCAAAGCTGTTAAAATTCGACCGAGAAAGGTGGTTGGTGGTCGAGGGAAACCAAAAGAAGAGTTTACCAGTGCATGTATCTATGTATCTGGAAAATCAGACGGCTTTTTACGCTTGTTTGATGCAATGAATAATGGCCGCCTAAATAAAGGTGAGAAAAAAGAAATAATCACGCTGGAGTCTGTTTCTTTTTTTGAGCCTAGTGAGAAAATAAAATCCATTGATTCATCAGAAAAGGTTAGGAAGTTAGAAGTTGCTCTTCATACGCCAAACAGTAATGATGGAGTGCTGAAGAGTTTTATTGAGTATGCTACATCATGTGGAGCTGTTATTAATGAAAATAAAATCATTAATATGAATGGCTTAACCTTTATGCCTATTTCTGCAAATGCAGATAATGCAGTGCGTGTGGCGGAATTCTCCTTCCTTCGGGCAATTCGCGACTTGCCAAGTTTGAGAATTAATAACCCAGTTTTTACTCGAACCTTCACTGAACATAATGAGTTACAATTACCCAAAGAAAAGGCCATCAATGAAAATATTAAAGTTGCTATTTTTGATGGTGGGATAGGGAATGCGGACTTTGAGCCGTGGGTGAAAGAATATACATTCAGTGAGGGTTCTAAAACGAGTGGGAAGTTGCTTTCTCATGGTCAGGATGTAACTTCTACAGTTTTGTTTGGTGCTCTTTCTGATGGTCAAGTTGAGTTACCAAGGCCCTATGCAAAAATAGATCATTACCGTGTGCTTGATAACTCAATTGATGGTGAAGATGATGATCTATTTGATGTGTTGTTAAGGATTAAATCAGTCCTTGATAATATTGATTATGATTATATCAATTTGAGTCTTGGTCCAAGATTTCCAGTGGATGATGATGATGTGCATGTTTGGACATCAACTCTGGAGCAATACCTTTCTTCAGGTAAGACACTATGTACTGTAGCGGTAGGTAATGATGGACGATTGGCGGATGGTTTGAATCGTATTCAACCTCCTTCAGATTTGGTGAATGCGCTTGCTGTTGGTGCTGCCAGTTCGTTATCAAACGTTTGGGAAAAAAGCGATTATAGCTGTATAGGTCCTGGTCGGAGTCCCGGCTTTGTTAAGCCTGATGGAGTCGCGTTCGGTGGGTCTAAGGAAGAGCCGTTCAAACTATATAGCCCATTTTTAGGTGGCGTAGTCCAAACTGCTGGAACAAGTTTCTCTTCCCCATTGGTTTTACGTCAGGCAATTGGTTTAGCTGCAAGCCTGCAATACGACATTACCCCTCTAACGGCTAAAGCGTTACTAATTCACCATGCGGAGAATAATGGTTCTGAGCGTAGTCACGTTGGTTGGGGGCGATTCCCTCATGATATATCCGATGTGATTTATTGTGATGATGATGAGGTTAAAGTAATATATCAAGGTGAGTTAAAGCCTTCTCAACACCTTCGTGCTTCCATTCCATTTCCAGACATTCCCGTTAATGGTTCTGTGAATTTAAAAGCCACTTTCTGCTTTACAACTCCTGTTGATATTGAACACCCGGTAAACTATACAAAAAGTGGACTGGTTGTAACCATGAGGAAAACTCCCAAGGACAAAATTGGAGCAACTTTCCCATTGTTTAATAGTAAAAATATTTATGCGACTGAAGAGGAGTTGCGTGAGGATTCTCATCGTTGGGAAACAACGATACGAAGTGAGCACACTTTCAATAAAGGTACTCTTAAAGACCCTTGTTTTGATGTTATATACTACGGGCGCAATTGTGGCATGCCTGCTGAGGTCGGAGATTTGCCAAACTTATCCTATGTTCTTATCGTATCGTTAAAAGCACAGGATACGCCTGAGCTGTACAATAATATTCGTCAGAGATATCAAACGTTGCAACCGATTCAAGTCAAACAACAGATTAGGTTGCAGTCTTGATTTAATCGGTGACCTCATGCATTTACATGCATGACTTTGCATGACGAAATAATAATTTTGATTTTTGAACCGCGCCAGTACTGGCGCGGTTTTCGTGGTTAGTGCAGCTGCATTAAAACCGACCCATGAAGCGGGCAGGCGTGGCGGGGATAGCATTGCGCGCAGGCATGTATTTAATTATCAAAATTGACGGCGTCAGCGCGTCGTGGTGGCGTTCTGTTGCGCTGGTTTGATTCGCGGGCATGTATGAGCAAGCGGGCCGTGGTGGGCGTGAGGGGGCGTTTGGTGGCGGGTATAAAAAGGCCGCCAATCTGGCGGCCGGTTTATCATTCGTCGTCGTTGTCGAGGCTGTACTTTTTAAACCGGATGACCTCGACGCCGACCCAGTCATTCACTTCTTTGATGCGCTGCTGGAGCGGTGTCAGCTCATTGCGGACAAACACCTTTGCGGCCTTCTCCACGTCACCCACTGACCCAACGTTCTCCGGCTTGCCGCCCATCAGCTGGTAGGGGATGCGGTGGGCGTCCAGCAGGTCGGCGGCGCTGACCTTTTTGATGTTGAAGAAATCATCCTTTGTCGCCACCTCGCTGAGCGGCACAATCTTGATACCGTCGGGCTTCCCGTTCGGTGCGTAGAAGAACAGGTTTTTAAAGTTCCCCATGCCTTTAGAGTCGCTCATGGCTTCGCGCAAAGCCTCAACATCGGTATTGTTCTGCGCGGCGTCGGTCACATACATGATGTAGCCCGCGTGCGCGCCGTTCTGGTAATACTTACGGCGGAACAGCGTGGCGGACTCGTTCAGCCACGCGGAGTTGAGCGCCGACAGATATTCCGGCATCCCATACAATTCTTGATTGATGTCTGGCTCCAGCAGGTGAAAAACGCTGTCGGGCGCGAACGGGTGCGGCTCAGCGAACGATTGCACGAACCAGTAAACGCTCGGGTCAACGCCGCGCCGGGTGTATTTGGCCGGGGAGGTCTCCAGCTTCAACAGCTTGCCGGTCACGCTGAAACGCTTTTCTAAAAAGGCGTTGCCGAACACCAGATAATCCAGCACAAACCGGCTGAAATCCTGCTGTGACAGCAGCGGGTGCGGGATGTAGGTGCTCGCCAAAATATTGCGCTTCACGTAAATGGGTGAGCTGTGGTGCACGGCGGCGCGCAGGCTTTTTGCCAGCCCGGAAAAGCTGACGGGCGGCTCAATCCATTTACCGTTACCGACGCATTCCGTGTAGTCCAGAATGTCGCGGCGATCCAACACGGCCGACGGCTCACCAAAGGTGAACGCCTGCATTTTCTGCTCCGCCTCGGTGGCGGCCAGATTTCCTTTTGCCTTGCGGCGATTGCGTTTGCTCATCGGTTGAAGTCCAGAATGGATTTAGACGGTTGGCCGTTGGCGGCGGTCAGCGGTTCATTCAGCAGGGCGTGCATGGTGGCCCACGCGACATCGGCGTGACTGGCTTCTTCGCTGCGGCTCGCTTCGTAGGTCATGCCCCTGCCGCTGGCGGTCATGGTTTTGCGGATGGCCATAAACGATTTGGTGATGTCGGTATACGCGGTGTCGTATTCGAGCCTGCCGCTGCCGATGGTATCTTTCGCCTTCAGTACCATGGCGGTCTTCACCTCGGCGCTGTAGCGGATTTCGCGGGCGGCCGGGTAGAACGCGCGCACCAGTTGGAAAACGCCTTGCCCGATGCCGGTGGCGTCGATACCGATGTATTCCACGTTGTATTTTTCGGTCAGCCTGCGGATGGATTCGGCCTGCGTGGCGAAATCCATGCCTTTCCACTGGTGGCGCTCCAGTATGCGGAATTTGCCGCCGGTGACCATCGGTGGGGCCAGCACCACGCAACCGGCGCTGTCGCCGGAGTGCGCCGGGTCATAGCCGACCCACACCGGCCGGTCACCGAACGGTCGGCCTGCATAGGGGTTAACGTCCGTCCACTCGACCAGACTGTCGACCATGCAGCCCTGCAACTCCTCAAAGGGAAATACTGACGCGCTGTCGTCGACAAATTCGCACATGAACAGGTTGCGGAAGTCCTCGGCGCTGTTCTCCCGCTTCAGCACGTCGAGGTCAAACAGGTTACAGCCGCCGCGCAGGGCGTCCTCAATGGTAACGATTTGCCGCCACTGGCCGTCATCGCACAGCTTCCCGGCCGCTAACGCGCTGTGGCTGATGTCGATCTCGACGTGTTCGCTGGCGTTTTTGCGGCCCTTGTTAAACAGCTCGCCGGACCAGAAAGGAAACGCGCCATGCCCCAGCGTTGACGGGGTGGAAAAGTAGGTCGACCGGAGGTGCTTTTGCGAGGCCATGCCGGAGGCGACTTTACGCAGTTTCTGGAAGTTGGGGATCCAGAAAATCTCATCGACCAGCAGGTCGCCGTTATGGCTTTGCGCGGTGTTGGAGTTGGTGCCGAGAAAAATCAGCTTCGCGCCGTTGTTGCCGAGCACAATCGGGTCGCCGGTCAGCTCAACGTCAACCCGCCGGGCAAATTGAATGATGTACTCGCGGAAGACATACGCCTGCGTTTTGCTCGCGGAAAGAAAAATCTGGTTGTGGCCGGTTTTCAGCGCGTGCAGCAGTGACTCGCGGGAAAAATAAAACGTGGCCCCAATTTGGCGCGATTTGAGGATGTCGCGAATACGATGCTCAAGCCCGGCCTTGTGCCAGCCGAGTTGATATTCGAAAGACTCGTCATAAAAAATCTCCTCCAGCTTCGCAATCGCTTCCTCGCTGAAATAGTTCTTTGTCGGCTTTTTGCGCTCGCCTTTGTTGCGGTTGGCGACGTTTGGATTGAGGTCGGCCTCGTTGCCGGAGTTCATGTAACGGCTGACGCGCGCGAGGCGCTCAATCTGGCGGCCCAGCAGGTCAATTTCTTTGTAGTCGCTGCCCTCTTTTTTTGTCTTGAGAACGAGCTGCACCATTCGCGCTTCAATGCTGGATTCAACGCGGGAAATCGGCGCGATATCGTCCCATTTTTCCCGCTGCTTCCAGCTCTGCACCGTGGGCGCTTTTTGCTTCAGCATTTCGGCGATTTGCTTCACGGAGAAGCCTTGCCAGTACAGCAAGGCGGCCTGCCTGCGTGGGTCGCTGAGTAAGGATGTGTCTGTCTGGATTTGCATGGTATGCCCTCATTTGCATGACGAGGGCAAGGCTACGCAAGCCACGCCGGGCGTGCGCTAAGGTGCTGTTGTCTGGGGGATAGTCCGTCGGCAGTCGCTGGCCGCGAGGGTGGTCAGTCGGGAAACTAGCCCCGACCTTAACCACTCAGGACAATGGCACATGGCAAAGAAAGTATCGAAATGGTTCCGCATCGGCGTCGAGGGCGACACCTGCGACGGCCGCGTGATTGACGGCAACGACATTCAGGAGATGTCGGAAATCTTCGACCCGCGCGTCTACGGCTGCCGCATCAATCTGGAGCACATCAAGGGACTGTTTCCCAATGGCGATTTTAAGCGTCTCGGCGACGTGGTCGCGCTGAAAGCCGAGAAGATTGATGACGACTCCATCCTCAACGGCAAATGGGCGCTGTTCGCCAAAATGACCCCGACCGACGAGCTGGTCGCCATGGTGAAGGCGAGCCAGAAAGTTTACACCTCCATGGAAATCCGTCCGAACTTTGCCAACACAGGCAAATGCTACCTCATCGGTCTGGCGGTTACTGACGACCCGGCCAGCCTCGGCACCGAATACCTCGAATTCTGCTCCCGCGCCAAAACTAACCCGCTGGCCGGTAAAAAAGCCGAGCCGGGCGATCTGTTCTCGGTGGCGACTGAGGTGCTGATCGAGTTTGAGGAACAGCCTGACAGCCTGCTGACCAATCTGACCGAGCGCGTGAAGGGCATGTTCAGCCGCAAACAGGCCAGCGACGACGCGCGCTTCAGTGATGTGCATGACGCAGTCACCGCCGTCGCCGAGCAGGTGCAAACCAACGGCGACAGCGCCGAGCAGCGTTTTGCGCAGCTTGAGCAGGAAATCGCGGGGCTGAAAGGTGAGGTGACGACCGGTCAGGAAGCGCTTTCCGGGCTTCAGGCCGCGCTCGATACCACCGAAAACCTGAACCAGCAGCGCCGCCCGAAAGCGCCCGGCGGCAATGGTGAAGACAGCCTGTTGACCAACTGCTGAGAACAGTCAGGGCGGGGCGCACGGCGCGCCGCTGTGAGACAACCCGAATTTATCGAATCAGGACCATTCAATGAAAAAAACGACCCGCTTTAAATTTAACGCCTATCTGCAACAGGTGGCCAAGCTGAACGGCATCACGGACGTCGGCGACGTCGGCAAAAAATTCAGCGTAGAGCCGTCGGTGACGCAGTCGTTGATGAACGTCGTGCAGGAGTCTTCCGAGTTCCTGACCCGCATCAACATGACGCCGGTTGCTGAGCTGAAAGGCGAGAAGGTCGGCGTGGGCGTCAATGGCTCGATTGCCAGCACCACCGACACCGACGGCGGCAAAGAGCGCCAGACCGCTGATTTCACCTCGCTGGAGTCCAATAAGTACGAGTGCCAGCAGGTGAACTTTGATTTCCATATGCGCTATAACCAGCTCGATTTATGGGCGCGTTATCAGGACTTCCAGTTGCGCATCCGTAACGCCATCGCCAAGCGTCAGGCGCTGGACTTCATCATGGCCGGATTCAACGGTATCAGCCGCGCCGCCACGTCTGACCGGGCCAAAAACCCGATGTTGCAGGATGTGGCGGTGGGCTGGTTGCAGAAATACCGCAACGAAGCCCCGGCGCGCGTGATGAGCAACATCACCGGCGAGGATGGTGCGGTGATTTCCCCGGTCATCCGCATCGGCAAGGGGGGCGATTATGCCAACCTCGACGCCGTGGTTATGGATGCGACCAACAACCTGATTGCGCCATGGCATCAGGAATCCCCCGACCTTGTGGTGATTTGCGGCCGTAAGCTGCTGGCCGACAAATACTTCCCGCTGGTTAACCAAGAGCAGCCGAACACCGAGGCGATGGCCGCCGACGTGATTGTCAGCCAGAAGCGCATCGGCAACCTTCCGGCCGTGCGCGTGCCGTTCTTCCCGGCCAACGCGATTATGGTCACCACGCTCGAGAATCTGTCGATTTACATCATGGATGAGAGTCACCGCCGCCATATCGAAGAGAACGCCAAGCGTGACCGCGTCGAAAACTACGAGTCTATGAAAATTGACTACGTCATCGAGGACTACGCTGCCGGTTGCCTGATTGAAAATATCGCGCTGCTGCCTGCGTCGACAGAAAAGTCGGGCGTACGGGTATCCAAAGAAGACCCGCAGCCATCGGGAGCCGATATCAGCGCCTTGGCTGACGCTATCGTGCTGGCAGTGAAAGGGGCGGCCGCGCAACCTGCGCCAGCCGGTGAGGAAACGCCAAAAACTGAAGGCGAAGCGTAACCATGACGAGTCCCGCACAGCGTCACATGATGCGGGTCTCGGCCGTGGAGGCTGCGCAGCGGGTGGATGACCCGCTGCGCCATGCCACCGCCTACGAGCAAATGCTCGTCAAGCTGGCCGCAGACCGCACCAAGCTGAAACAGATCCATTCCGTCGAGAAAAAGGCTGAGCACAAACGCGCCATGTTGCCGTTCTACGCGCCTTGGGTGGCCGGGGTATTGGCCGAAGGGCGGGGCGCGCAGGACGACATCCTGATGACCGTCATGCAGTGGATGCTCGACGCCGATGACATTCCCGGCGCGCTGGAAATTGCGCCTTATGCGCTGAAATACCGTCTTAAAGTGCCGAACAACAAGCGCCCGGTGGCGTACTTGCTGGCCGAAGAGGTGGCGCTGTCGGCGGAGCGCAGCCGCAAGGCGGGCAACCCGGCCAAGATGGATGACCTTCGCGCCGCCATCGAGATGACGGCCGCCGAGGATATGCCCGACATGGTCAAGGCCAAACTGTTCAAGGTGACCGGCCTGATGTTGAGCGACTGCGGTGACTATGCGCAGGCGCTGGAGCACCTCGAGCGCGCGATGCAGCTCGACGGTCACGCCGGGGTGAGAAAAGAGATCCAAAAATGTGAGAGCGCCCTCAAGCCGAAGCCGGCGGCCGCCGCCAAAAGAACAACCACGCGCCCGCGTAAGGCTGCCACGCCGGCCAAGCGCGGACGCCCACGCAAGGCGGTAAAAACCGCCGGTTAACAGAACGCGCCCCGCGCCGGGCGGCACGGTGGCCGCGAGCGTCTTTTGACGTATCAAGGCCGCCGTCCACCGCCCCCTATTTTTGAGGTCGTCATGACGACAGTGATTATGCGTAACCCGATTAAGCCGCCGGACGAGCCGACGGCCATTATCCCGCAACCGGATGTACCGGAGCCGGTGATTAAAAACACGTTCTTTTTCCCGGATGTTGACCCGAAACGCATCCGCGAGCTGATGCGTCTTGAGTACACGGTCTCGCCGGAGCGTCTGCGCTTTGCCATTCGCAGCGGTATCTCGGAGACGAATGCCGAGCTGTATCTCTATCGCGAGCAGCAACTCGCCGCCGGTTTCAAAACGCTGGCCGACGTACCGGCCGACGAAGTCGACGGCGAAAGTGAGAAGTGCTTTTACTACCTGAGTGCGGTCTGCGCCATGACAACCGCCACACTGTACGAGCGCTACCGGGGGGCGGATGCCAGCGCCAAGGGGGACAAAAAGGCCGACAGCGTCGAGGTGTCCATTGATGAGCACTGGCGGGATATGCGCTGGTCAATTGCCCGGTTGCAGGGTAAGCCGCGCTGCATTGTCGGGCAAATCTGATGAACGTCATCGCGCTTCAGGGGGACACGCTCGACGCACTGTGTTATCGCGTCTACGGCCGCACCGCAGGCGTGGTCGAGGCGGTGCTGCTGGCGAATCCGGGGCTGGCTGAGCGGGGTGTCATTCTGCCGCATGGCACGGTGGTCACGCTGCCGGTCATTGATACTGCCCCGGCATCCGAAACCGTTCAGCTATGGGATTAACCATGGAGAAAGTCACATCGTTCATTGCTTATGTTGTCGCGGTGCTGCTGGCATGGGTAGGAAAGTATTCCGCGCAGGACATCGCACTGATTGTCGGTGCGGTGGTCGGCGTCGGCACCTTTGTCACCAATTGGTATTACCGCCGCAAAAGCTATTTGCTGCTGAAAAATGTCGGCATTCGACGGGAGGTTTTCGATGAAATCAATCGTTAAACGTTGCAGCGTCGCCGTCGTGCTGGCGCTGGCGGCGTTGTTGCCGGATTTTACCCAGTTGCATACGTCAATGGCGGGCCTTGAGCTGATTGCCAATCTGGAAGGGTGCCGCCTGAGCCCGTATCAGTGTAGCGCGGGCGTCTGGACGAGCGGTATCGGCCACACTGCCGGGGTGAAACCCGGCGGGGTTATCACTGAGCGTGAAGCGGCGGCCAATCTGGTGGCCGATGTGATGCAGGTCGAGAAACGCCTTGCGCAGTGTATGCCGGTGACCATGCCGCAGCCGGTCTATGACGCAGTGGTCAGCTTTGCGTTCAACGTCGGCACGGGCGCTGCGTGCGCGTCAACACTGGCGCATTTCATCAATAAAAAGCAGTGGCCCGCCGCGTGCAATCAGCTTCCCCGCTGGGTATTTGTCAACGGCGTCAGGTCTGCCGGGCTGGAGAATCGCCGGGCGCGCGAGCTGGCGCTGTGTATGGCGGGGGCATTATGAGTCGCGGTAACAAGCTTTTTCTGGCGCTGGTGTTGCTGGCGGTCATTGCCTTGCTGAAATGGCAGGTTATTACGCTCGGCGACAGTCTGGATGCCGCGAAGCTGGAAAACGTCAGGGTGGCGGCAGCGTTAACCGAAAGTCGCGCGGCTATCGCTGCGCTACAGGATAGCGCTCTGCGCAACGAGCGCGAACAGGTCATGTTGCGCCAGCGCATCGCCGCCGCTGACCAGTTGGCCACCCGCCGCAATCACACCATTACGAGGCTGCTCAATGAAAATGAAGCGCTGCGCCGCTGGTATCAGTCTGCTTTGCCTGATGACGTTATCCGGCTGCATTCCCGCCCCGACTTCGCCACCCCCGACGATTATTTACTCTGGCTGTCCGAAGGTCAGCAGTTGCCCGCTGCCCGGCAGCAATCCGAAGACCAACGGTGATTTAAGCGCCGATATCTTCAATCTTGAGCGCGCGCTGGCAAGTTGTGCGCTTCAGGTTGAGACTGTGAAAAAGTGTCAGGAGGAACTCGATGTTAAAGCCGAAAAGTCTGCGCAAAGCGCTTTATGACGCGGTGCCGAAGCTCAGGGCGAATCCGGATATGCTGCGCATATTTATCGACAGCGGTGTCATCGGGGCAACGCTGGCCGCCTCCCTGTCATTTGAGAATCGCTATACGCTCAATGTGATAGTCGAAGATTACCCGGACGATGTGGATTTGCTGCTGGTGCCGATTGGGGCGTGGTTGCGGGAGAATCAGCCCGATATCATGACCACGGACGAGGGCAAGAAAAAGGGGTTCACCTACTTCGCCGATATCAACAGCGACGACAGTTATGACATCAGTATCAGCCTGCAACTGACCGAGCGCACGTTGGTGAAGGAAGTTGACCGGGCGCTGCACGTGTCCCATGTGCCGGAGCCGCCGCTGCCGGAGCCGGTAGCGCGTCCGATGGAACTTTACATTAACGGTGAACTGGTGAGCGCGTGGAATGAATGAGCTTAAACCTTTTGATGACAAACTCGCCGGGCTGATTGCCGGGTTATCGGCTTCCCGCCGTCGTCAGATGGCGGCCGAGATTGCGAAGCGGCTGCGCATCAGCCAGCAGCAGCGCATTAAGCTCCAGCAGGCACCGGACGGCACACCGTATGCCGCCCGTAAGCGGCAGCCGATTCGTAGCAAAAAAGGGCGGGTTAAGCGCGAGATGTTCGCTAAGCTGCGCACCCATCGCTACATGAAAGCCAAAGGCACCGCTGATGAGGCGCTGGTTGAATTTGCCGGGCGCGTGCAGCGTATCGCGCGTGTGCACCAAGAGGGCTTACGTGACCGCCCGAACCGCCATAGCCGGGAAGTGCAATATGAAGCGCGGCCACTATTGGGCTTCAGTGATGTTGACCGGCAGATTGTGGAGGATGTGATAATTTCTAATCTGAGCGAGTAGGCCGTTGTCTGACGGGCTATCCTACGCCCGCAAATTGCCGCTGGATCTTTTCAGCGGCATCCTTTTCCCCATGAACACACTCGAATCGATTTCAGAACTCGCGCGCGCTGTGCGCGACCTCATCCGCACTGGCGTCATCGTAGAAGTTCAGTACAAGCCGCCGCGCTGCCGCGTTCAATTGGGTGGTAATACGACGGACTGGTTGCAGTGGCTGGCCTGCCGTGCCGGAGGTGCGCGCACATGGTGGGCACCCTCCATCGGTGAGCAAGTGGTGGTGTTGGCGCTGGGTGGCGAGCTGGATACCGCCTTTGTGCTGCCTGCTATCAACTCCGATGATTTTCCGGCTCCGTCGGTGTCGCCAGAGGCATATCACACCCGCTTTTCCGATGGCGCGGTCATCGAATACGAGCCGGAAACCGGCGCGCTGAGTGTTACCGGCATTAAAACGGCCAATATCAGTGCGCAAGTGGCCGTCGAGGTTTCTGCGCCGCAGGTAACGATTATCGCCAGTCAAAAAATTACGCTTGATACGCCGGAGGTGGTCTGTACCAACAAGCTGACCGCCGACACGCTGGAGCTGAAAAAGGGCGGGAAAATGTCGGGGAATATCGATCACGGCGGCGGCACTTTTAAATCCAACGGCGTGCAGGTGGATAAACACGGCCACGGTGGTGTGCAGCGCGGCGGAGACTGGACGGAGGGAACCCGATGACAGTGCGATATATCGGCATGAACCGGGAGACCGGCCAGACCCTGACGGACAGTGAGCATATTAGCCAGAGCGTGCGCGATATCCTCATCACCCCTGTCGGTTCCCGAGTGATGCGCCGGGAGTATGGTTCGCTGTTGTCTGCCCTGATTGACCAGCCGCAAAGCCCGGCAGTGAACGGGCAGGTGATGGCCGCCTGCTACATGGCAATCCTCAAATGGGAGCCGCGCATCAGGCTAACGTCCATCACCTTCGAGAAGACCTTCAGCGGTCAGATGTTCGTTGACATTACCGGCGTGCGCCAAGACACCACCGGCGGCACATTTTCGTTAACCGTCCCACTGAGCTGACACCATGGCCACTATCGATTTAAGCCAACTGCCCGCGCCGAACGTCGTTGAGCCGCTGGACTATGAAACCCTGTTTGCCGAGCGCAAAGCGACGTTGATTTCCCTGTACCCGGCCGACCAACAGGAAGCTGTTGCCCGAACTTTGGCGCTTGAATCGGAGCCTATCGTCAAGCTGCTTCAGGAAAATGCGTATCGGGAGGTATTG
Organism: Serratia sp. MF1(2023); assembly: GCF_030954545.1. Lineage (NCBI taxonomy): Bacteria > Pseudomonadati > Pseudomonadota > Gammaproteobacteria > Enterobacterales > Yersiniaceae > Serratia > Serratia sp. MF1(2023). The sequence continues at coordinate 94,082 of NZ_JAVHUX010000038.1, forward strand.
CTACGCCAGCGCGTTAACGATGCCGCCAAAGCGGTGATGCTGGCGCACGCAACCGGCGAAGACCTTGACCAGCTCGGCGCAAACTTCAATACGCCGCGACTTGTGATTGCCCCGGCGGATGACAGCACCATCCCGCCGACACCGGCAGTTATGGAAGCGGATGAAGATTACCGCCTGCGCCTGCAAGACGCGTTCGAGGGGATGAGCACAGCAGGTTCGGCCGGTTCCTACCGTTTTCACGCCCGCTCGGCCGATGGCCGGGTGGCTGATGTGACGGCAATCAGCCCATCACCGGCTAACGTGACCGTCACCGTGTTATCACGGGACGGCGACGGCAGCGCCAGTGCTGAGCTGTTGCAGGTTGTCAGCGCTGCGTTGAATGACGAGGACGTGCGTCCGGTGGCCGACCGCGTCATTGTGCAATCGGCTAAAATTGCCCCGTATGTCATCGAGGCCGTTTTATACCTGTACCCCGGCCCGGAGGTTGCGCCGATCCTCACTGCGGCAAAACAACGTTTACACAATTATGTGCTGACCATGCGCCGCTTAGGCCGCAGTATCCGGCGTTCCGGCATCATCGCGGCGCTGACCGTGGAAGGTGTTGAACGTGTTGAAGTTGCCAAACCGGCCACCGACATCGTGCTTGATAAAACGCAGGCGGGCTACTGCACCGGCGTGAACATCACACCGGGGCACGCCGATGACTAATCGCTTATTGCCTGTTGGCTCCTCAGTGTTGGAAGTCGCCGCCGCCGCCGCGTGTGCTGAGCTGGAGCGCGTGCCGGTTCCCCTGCGTGATCTGTGGAACCCGAAAACCTGCCCGGTGCATCTGCTGCCCTATCTGGCGTGGGCGTTCTCTGTCGATCGCTGGGATGAGGCGTGGCCGGAGGACGTCAAGCGGGGCGTGGTTTCGGCCGCGTTCTACATCCACCGGCACAAGGGCACCATCGGCGCCGTGCGCCGCGTGGTGGAGCCGCTCGGCTACCTGATTAATGTTATCGAATGGTTCCACACCGACGGCGCCGATCCGCCCGGCACCTTCCGGCTGGATATTGGCGTACTTGAAACCGGCATCACCGAGGAAATGTATCAGGAAATGGAACGCCTGATCGCCGACGCCAAGCCCCTGAGCCGCCACCTGATCGGCCTCAACATTTTGCAGGACATCCCCGGCCGGATTTACACCGGCGCGGCCGCTATTGATGGCGATGTCATTACCGTTTACCCCGGATAAGAGAAAATCATGAGCAAATACAAAGCGATTATTACCACCGCCGGGGCGGCCAAGATTGCCGCCGCCAGCGCGGGCGGCACGCAGTTGAAAATTGTCCGTATGGCCGTCGGCGATGGGAACGGCACGCTGCCGACACCTAACCCGGCCCAGACCAAGCTGGTCAACGAGAAATACCGCGCGGCGCTCAACGGGCTGACTATCGACAAAAACCTGAAAAATCACATTTTAGCCGAGATGATTATCCCGGCGAACGTCGGCGGATTTTGGCTGCGTGAAATGGGCCTCTATGACGAGGCCGGGACGCTGATTGCCCTCAGCAATATGGCGGAGAGCTACAAGCCGAAGCTTGAAGAGGGCAGCGGCCGCACGCAGACGCTGCGTATGATTTTGATTGTCAGCAGCACCGATGCGATTCAGGTGATTGCCGGTGGCGATACCGTGCTTGCGACAAAAGACTATGTTACCGACGCGATTACCGCGCATGAGAAAACCCGCAATCACCCCGATGCCAGCACCACGGCGAAGGGGTTGGTACAGCTGAGCAGCGCGACAACCAGTACTGACGAAACGAAAGCCAGTACGCCGAAGGCGCTTAAAACTGTCAGCGATGCCAGCCTGAAAAAGGACGCTAATCTGTCCGACCTTACGAATAAAGCCGCTGCACGCGGCAATTTGGCGCTGGGCGATGCCGCGACGCGCAACGTCGGGGTAGAAGGTGGGCAACTGATGGCAGTCGGCGCGTTTGGTCTGGGGGTGGGCGCACGGGCCTTCGATAACGCCTATTGCAACACTGCGCAAATTTACCGGCTGAATGCGACCTCTGAGAACAAGCCGTCGATCGCCGGAAATATTGCGGCTGGGGTGCTGAGCTTGCCATGCGATGCAGCACCCTCTACCGGTTATATCAGCGTGTCGGGGCTGGGACATGGTTTTATTGGGCGTTCTAACAGGCCAGAAAATGGGGTGGTGTGGTCACGGATTTACACCACGGACTACAAACCAACGGCCGCTGACGTGGGCGCATGGAGTAAAACTGAAGCTGATGGGCGCTTTGTGAAACAGGCGGGCGATACCATGACCGGGGCGCTCACGTTGCCGCGTGTGGTTTTCCCCAACGAAGGCGTGCAGGCCTCGAACGCCGACAGTGACCTAACGCGGCCGGACGGTTTCACGCTTGAGCAGCTCGGCGATAAATCAGTCGGCTACCCACTGACTAAAGGCAATCTCGGTAATTTGATGACGTTCAAACTCAACAAATACCGGCATGTCCAATTTGCGATCGGCTCGGGTAATACGGAGTTTTGGCTACGCTCACCGCGCGAAGATAATCCGGCGACGGCTAAGGCTTGGGCGCAGGTGTATACGACTCACTACAAACCGACGGCGGCGGACGTTGGCGCGCTGACCGACGCGCAGGCCGCCCAGAAATACGCGCTGCGCTCCATCAAGGTGAACGGTAAGCCGCTGTCCGCTGATGTGAATTTGTTGGCCGGTGACGTCAATGCATGGAATAAAACCGAAGCGGATGGCCGCTATCTGGCGAAGACCGGCGGGCAGTTAACCGGGACACTAAAGGCCAGCGCGGAGATCCAATCTACCAACATTGATAATTATCGAATGGTCGGCGGCGGGTTCGGTTCCTTCTGGCGCAATGACGGCAACCGGCTTTACCTGCTGCTGACAAAAGAAAACGACCAGTACGGCACATTCAACACCCTGCGTCCGTTTTCTGTGGATGTCAGAACCGGTGCCGCCGCCTTTGAGTCGGGTATTCATATCGGCGGTAACTGGCCTGCGATCACCACATCCAGCGGGACAACGTGGCACCCGGACGGAAACGTTCAGGGTTCAGCTTGGGGTGGCTACCTCAGTGAATGGCTGAAAAACAATATTAACGGCCGTGTTGACTGGGGTTCCTTTGCGAACCGAACGCATGAGGGATCAGGATGGTGGCGAGACGAGAACACCGGCATTCTCCTACAGTATGGCAGGACGTACACGAAGGGGATTAACGAAAGTGCGAACCTGTGGCAGTCGTTCAACATCCCGTTTACCCAATGGGTCGGGCCGATCCTGATGACGCCCGCTTGGCCGGACAGAAGCACCTGGGATCAGTATTACGATTATGGCGTGCAGCTCGGCAGCCATAACACGCAGGGCTTTAACTGGAACAAACAATGCTACAGCAACGACGTGCGCACCGATTGGGATAGCGGCATGACGTGGTTCGCGATTGGGAAATAAAAAATATGTATGTTTATAGTGCTGAAAAGAATGCGTTTTACCCGCTCTCGATGCTGGAAGATTACGCCGCTGTAGGCGCTTGGCCTGATGACGGTATTGATGTTGATGAGGCAGTTTTTCAGGCGTACACCGGCCAGCCGCCGGAGGGGAAACAGCGCGGATCGTCGAAAGGGCTACCGTGCTGGGTGGACATACCACCACCGACCGCCGAACAACTACGCGCCAGTGCTGAGCGCAGGAAGGCATCCTTAATGGCTTCGGCCGCAAAGGCGATGGCACCGTTGCAGGATGCGGTAAAATTGGGGATTGCGACGGAGGAAGAAGCCGCGCTGCTCAAGCGCTGGGAAATATACCGGGTGCAGCTTTACCGCATTAACCCGCAGGACGCCCCGGAGATTGACTGGCCGGTAGCACCCGGCGCCTAAGAAAAAAGCCCGCATCGCTGCGGGCTTTTGTATTTGCGGTATTCCCTGATGTTGCCGCGTCTACTCTTCGACCTTACCCCGCCCGGCTAAAATCCGTCCAATTGATTGCATAGATCAATGCGGCGTTATTGATCGGCGTAAACGATCGTCATTCCCGCCAAGCTCCCCAATCCGGCCCGGTCTGTTGTCTGGTCGGCCTTCCAGCGCCCACCGCGTGCGGCCCGGTGCGTCGGGCGTCATCATGCCTGCACCTACTCACCATGGAGCAAGTTAATGGGCGATTATCATCACGGTGTGCGCGTCGTCGAAATTAATGACGGCACGCGCGTCATCTCTACCGTATCGACGGCTGTCGTCGGTATGGTCTGCACCGGCAAAGATGCCGACCCGAAGCTATTCCCCCTCAACACCCCGGTACTGATTACCGATGTGATTGCCGCTGCCGGTAAGGCCGGGAAATCCGGCACGCTGGCGAAAGCGTTGTCAGCCATTGGCGACCAGTGCAAACCGGTGACGGTTGTTGTGCGCGTCGAAGAGGGCAAGGATGCGGCGGAAACCACGTCAAACATCATCGGCGGCGCGGACGAAAACGGCCGCTATACCGGCATGAAAGCCTTGCTCACTGCGCAGGCCGTCACCGGTGTGAAACCTCGCATTCTGGGCGTGCCGGGGCTGGATTCGCTGGAGGTGGCGACGGCGCTGGCCGGGATTTGCCAGCAGTTGCGCGCGTTCGGTTATATCAGCGCGTACGGCTGCAAAAGCATTTCCGAGGCCATCGCCTACCGCGACAATTTCAGTCAGCGCGAGCTGATGCTCATTTGGCCGGATTTCCTCGCGTGGGATACCACCGGCAACGTCAGCACCACGGCTCATGCCACCGCGCGCGCGTTGGGGCTGCGCGCCAAAATCGACACGGAAACCGGCTGGCATAAAACGCTTTCTAACGTCGGCGTCAATGGCGTGACCGGCATTTCCGCAAGTGTGTTCTGGGATTTGCAGGCACCCGGCACCGATGCCGACCTGCTCAATGAGGCCGGGGTCACCACGCTGGTGCGTAAAGACGGTTTTCGCTTCTGGGGCAACCGCTCTTGCTCTGATGACCCGCTGTTCCTGTTCGAGAACTACACCCGCACCGCGCAGGTATTGGCTGACACCATCGCCGAGGCGCACATGTGGGCGGTGGATAAGCCGGTCACTGCGACGCTTATCCGCGACATTGTCGAGGGCATCAAAGCCAAATTCCGCGAGCTGAAATCCAACGGCTACATCATCGATGCGGATTGCTGGTACGACGAATCGGCCAACGATAAAGAGACCCTGAAAGCCGGGAAACTGTATATCGATTATGACTATACCCCGGTTCCCCCACTGGAAGACCTGACCCTGCGCCAGCGTATCACCGATAAATATCTGGTGAATCTGGCCGCTGGCGTCAACAGCTAAGAGGACGCGTTAAACCATGGCACTCCCGCGCAAACTGAAGTACCTCAACCTGTTTAACGACGGCCTGAGCTATATGGGCGTGGTCAGCTCTGTGACCCTGCCGAAACTGACGCGCAAGCTGGAGAACTATCGCGGCGGCGGTATGAACGGCGCGGCCCCGGTTGATATGGGGTTAGACGACGATGCCCTCAGCGTCGAGTGGACTATCGGCGGTTTCCCCGATGACCAGCTCTGGGCGCAGTACGCCGCCGCCAGTGCGGCATCGGTGCCGCTTCGCTTTTGCGGTTCTTATCAGCGCGATGACACCGGCGATATGGTCGCCGTTGAGATTGTGCTGCGTGGCCGTCACAAAGAGTTTGATTTTGGCGACCAGAAACAGGGTGAGGACACCGAGACAAAAATCTCGACGCAATGCACCTATTTCAAACTGACCGTCGACGGCAAAGAGCGCATTGAGGTGGACACCGTCAACATGGTTGAACGCGTGAACGGCGTCGACATGCTGGCGCAGCACCGTCGCAATATCGGGCTGTAATCACCGGGCGGTCGGCAGGTCCGGCCGCCATTCCCCTGACTAAACTGGAATCACATCATGAAAGACGAAAACATCATCGCCACAACCGAAAACCCGAACGTCGTGAAGTTGGATACTCCCGTCAAGCGCGGCGAAACCTTTATCGATACGGTGACGCTGACCAAGCCCAACGCAGGCACCCTGCGCGGCGTCGGGCTGGCCGCGCTGGCTAACTCTGAAGTCGATGCGCTGATTAAGGTGCTGCCGCGCATGACCTATCCTCCACTGACCGAAAGTGAAGTCGCGGCGCTGGAGCTGCCTGACCTTGTGGCGCTGGCCGGGAAGGTTATCGGTTTTTTGGCACCGAGTTCGGCACGCTAGATTTTCCTGCCGGTTTGTCGGTTGATGACCTGATGGCGGATATCGCGACGATTTTTCACTGGCCGCCGTCAGAGCTTTACCCGATGACACCGCAAGAACTCCTCAACTGGCGCGACAAAGCGCTCCATCGAAGCGGACAAACGAATGAGTAACAACGTCAGGTTGCAGGTGCTACTCAAAGCCGTTGACCAAGCGAGCCGCCCGTTTAAAAGCATCCAGACAGCGAGTAAATCGCTGTCTGCACAAATCCGCGACACCCGGCAAAACCTCAAAGAACTGAACGCACAGGCCGGGCGCGTCGAGGGATTCCGCAAATCGAGCGCGCAGCTTGCCGTCACCGGTCAGGCGCTGGCAAAGGCCAAGCAGGAAGCCGCCGCGCTGGCGGTGCAGTTTAAAAATACCGAGAAGCCGACCCGCGCACAGGCGCAACTGATGGAGGCGGCCAAACGCTCGGCCGCCGAGTTGCAGCTCAAATATAACGGGCTGCGTCAGTCGGTGCAGCGTCAGCGTCAAGAGCTGGCGCAGGCCGGGATTAACACCCGCACCCTCGCCGCCGACGAGCGCCGCCTGAAATCCTCCATCAGTGAGACCACCGCCCAGCTCAACCGCCAGCGGGAGGCGTTGTCGCGCGTCAGCCAGCAGCAGGCAAAACTCAGCGCAGTGAGCCAGCGCTATCAGGCCGGAAAGCAACTGGCGGGCAGTGTGGCGGGCGCGGGCGCTGCGGGAGTCGGTGCGGCAACCGTGGGCGGTTTTGCGGCCAAAAAGCTCCTTACGCCGGGGTATGATTTTGCGCAAAAAAACTCCGAGTTACAGGCCGTGCTCGGCGTGGCAAAAGACTCGGCTGACATGGTGGCGCTTCGCACGCAGGCGCGTCAGCTTGGTGATAACACGGCGGCGTCGGCGGATGACGCTGCCGGGGCGCAAATCATCATTGCCAAAGCGGGCGGCGACAAAGATGCGATCACCGCCGCGACGCCGGTCACGCTCAATATGGCGCTGGCCAACCGTAAAACCATGGAGGAAAACGCCACCCTGTTGATGGGGGTGAAATCCGCATTTGGGCTGGCAAACGACCAAGTCGCGCACATTGGTGATGTGATTTCACAGACCATGAATAAAAGCGCTGCCAACTTCGAAGGGCTCAGCGACACCCTGACCTATGCCGCGCCGGTGGCGAAAAATGCCGGTATCAGCGTCGAGGAAACGGCGGCCATTGCCGGGGCGCTGGCGGATGCCAAAATCACCGGCTCTATGGCCGGTACGGGAAGCCGCGCAGTGATTACCCGGTTGCAGGCTCCCATGGGTAAGGCGAATGATGCATTGGGCGAGCTGGGCGTCAAAACCGCCGACCGCAAAGGCAATATGCGGCCGCTGTTCACCATCCTGAAGGAAATGCAAAGGAGCTTCGATAAAAACAAGCTCGGCACCGCCCAGCGCGCGGAGTACATGAAAGTCATCTTTGGCGAAGAAGCGTCGTCGGCCGCTGCGGTGCTGATGGGGGATGCAGCTTCCGGCAAGCTTGACCGCCTGACCAAGTTGCTCCGGGAGTCTGACGGCAAGACGGAGGAGCTGGTCAAAGTCATGCAGGACAACCTCGGCGGGGACCTGAAAGAGCTTCAGTCCGCCTATGAGGCCATCGGTATCGACATGTATGACCAACTGGAAACGCCTTTCCGTGAGCTGACAACCCGCGCGACAAAATTCCTGCTGAAAATTGACCTTTGGATCAAAAACAACAAAGAGCTTGCCGGGACGCTGGCAAAAGTCGCGCTCGGTGGCCTTGCGATTGTCGGCACTCTGGGGGCGATTGGCTTGGCATCGTGGCCGGTCATCATGGGGATTAACGGTATCATTGCGGTTGCTGGCGCGCTGGGGACGGCCTTTAGCGTGGCGGGCGGGGCCATCATGGCGGTGCTCGGCGCGCTGACGTGGCCGATTGTGGCGGTGGGTGCGGCCATCGTGGCCGGTGCGCTGCTGATCCGCAAATACTGGCAGCCTATCAGCGCCTTTTTCAGCGGCGTTATTGAGGGGTTAAAGGCCGCATTTGCGCCGGTCAGCGAGATGTTCTCCCCGTTGAAACCGATGTTTGATGCCCTTGGAGCATGGCTAAAGGATGCGTGGAAGTGGTTCACGGACCTGATTGCGCCGGTGAAGTCAACGAAAGAGACTCTCGACAACTGTAAAAATGCCGGGGTGGAGTTCGGTCGGGCACTGGCTGATGTGTTGACCGCGCCGCTTCAGCTTTTTAATGCGCTGGGGAGGGGCCTTGACACCATTTTGAAAAAACTCGGCCTCGTAAAAAGTGAAACGTCAGATATTGACGTCAATACGGAGAAAATTAACCCCTACGCCAACGGGGCGAACGGGCGCGGGTATTCCCCGTCGGGTGGCTTGCTGACGGGCGGCTATGTACCGGTTACGGCCGGGGGCGGGAAATCCTATGTGGATAACAGCGTCAATAATTTCCACGTCGGCAGCCAGCACCCCGGCGGAGCCAGCGCGGCGGAAACCAAGCGGATGTTGCTGGACGTGGTGGAAGAACGGGAGCGCAAGCGCCGCGCGGCGCAACGCTCAAATATGGCGACGGATTAAGGGGATATGCTGATGATGCTGATTCTTGGGCTGTTTGTATTCCAGTTGCAGACGGTGCCGTATCAAACGCTGGCGCGCTCGGTGGATTATCGCTGGCCGTCAAACAGCCGCGTCGGCCAGCGGCCTGCGCTGCAATTTCTCGGCGTGAACGAGGAAAAAATCACGCTGTCCGGCGTACTGCTGCCCGAAATCACCGGTGGCAAAATCTCGATGCAACTGCTCGATGCGATGGCGGCCGAGGGCAAGGCGTGGCCGCTGCTGGAAGGGACAGGCACCATTTACGGCATGTTTGTCGTGAACAGCGTCAGCGAAACCCGCACGGAGTTTTTCTCCACCGGCAGCGCCCGCCGCATCGAGTTTACACTCACGCTCACGCGCGTGGATGAATCCTTTACGGCCATGTATGGCGATTTGCAGGCGCAGGCCGAGGGGATGCTCGGTCAGGTGAGCGAGCTGGCGGCCAAGGCGGGGAACATGGCGGGAGGGCTGTTCCAATGATTACCGGGATGACGCTGGATGCCGGGGCAACCATCGCCCCGGCGTTTATGCTCAAAATGGGCGACAAGGACATCACGCACGATATCAGCGCCCGCCTGCTCTCCCTGACGCTTTCGGACAACCGCGGATTTGAAGCTGACCAGTTGGATATTGAGCTGGACGACGCCGACGGTCAGGTCATGATGCCCGGCCGGGGCGCAGTGCTGTCGCTTCATCTTGGCTGGCAGGGTGCGCCATTGTTCAACAAAGGCAATTTTACCGTCGACGAGATAGAGCATCGGGGAACGCCTGACACATTGACTATTCGCGCTCGCTCCGCTGATTTTCGCGGTTCGCTTAATGCCCGCCGGGAAGAGTCTTATCACGACACGACACTCGGTGCGGTGATTGGCAAAATTGCCGAGAGGAACAAGCTGGCCGCCAGCGTTGCGAAAGAGCTGGCCGGGATTAAAGTTCCGCATATCGACCAGTCGCAGGAGTCCGACGCCAAGTTTTTGACGCGACTTGCCAGCCGCAACGGGGCGGAAGTGTCGATAAAAGCCGGGAGGTTGCTATTTATCCGGGCCGGTAATGGCGTGACCGCCAGCGGCAAGCCGATACCGCAGATGACCATCGAGCGCCGTGATGGTGACCGGCATCAATTTGCGATTGCTGACCGGGCCGCGTATACCGGCGTGACGGCGAAATGGCTGCACACCAAAGACCCGAAGCCGCAAAAGCAGCGGGTCAAGCTCAAACGCAAACCGAAGCCTCAGCACCTGCGCGCGCTGCAACACCCCAAGGCAAAGCCGGTTACTGCCAAGAAGACGGCGGCCAAGCTGAAAGAGGCGAGGGAAGGGGAATACATGACCGGCGAGGCCGACAATGTGTTTGCCATCACTACAGTCTATGCCAGCAAGGCGCAGGCGATGCGCGCCGCACTGGCGAAGTGGGACAAGTTGCAACGTGGCGTTGCGGAGTTTTCCATCAGTCTCGCCATGGGGCGCGCAGATTTATATCCGGAAACACCGGTAGCAGTGAAGGGGTTTAAGCGCGTCATAGATGAGCAGGCGTGGACAATCACTAAGGTGACCCACTCACTCAGCGATAGCGGCTACACGACGGCGTTAGAGCTTGAGGTGAAGCTTTCTGATGTGGAGTACGAGGAGGAAATCAAACAAGATTAAATTGATAATAATTCATTGATATTAAAGATAAAAAGTCTAAAATCACTTTATCAATGTTGAATGGTGGAGGTGATAAATTATGTTTCATTGCAATATCTGCGGAACTGCTGCACACGCTCGCTCAAGTCGTTATCTCAGTGAGAACACCAAAGAGCGCTATCACCAGTGTCAGAACATCAATTGCAGCCATACATTTGTCACCATGGAAACCATCGAGCGCACCATTATGAAGCCCGGCCATGTGGTGCCGGTACTGCCGCACCCAAACAATTACGGTCAGCAAAGCATGTTGATGTAACCGAACGAAGAAGCCCCGGAAATCCGGGGCTTTTTTTCGATGTGGTCAACGTGTGGACGTTGGTAGAGATAAATCCTTTTATCTCAGTCGGATAGTTAAGAAATTAGGGCACCATCCCTGTCTTCCCCGCCATGATGGCGGGGTTTTTTTTATCCGACATTTCGCTATATTGAGCGCCACACCTTTTGACCGGGATCCCTTGATGGAACAGCGCTATGCACGCCTGGTAAAGTCCGCTGCGTTGGCCGCTACCGCGCTGGCGTCGTCACTGCTGTTGATCAAAATCGTCGCCTGGTACCACACCGGTTCGGTCAGCCTGCTGGCGGCGCTGGTAGATTCGCTGGTCGATATCGCCGCCTCGCTGACCAACCTTCTGGTGGTGCGTTATTCGCTGCAGCCGGCCGATGCCGAGCACACTTTTGGCCACGGCAAAGCGGAGTCGCTGGCGGCGCTGGCGCAAAGCATGTTTATTTCCGGTTCCGCCCTGTTTTTGTTTCTCACCGGCTTCCAACATCTGTATGCGCCGCAAACGCTGCGCGATCCCGGCGTTGGGGTGGTCGTGACGGTGATCGCGTTGATCAGCACCCTGATTCTGGTCACCTATCAACGTTGGGTGGTCAGAAAAACGCGCAGCCAGGCGGTGCGCGCAGATATGCTGCATTATCAGTCAGATGTCATGATGAATGGTGCTATTCTTATCGCTCTTGGGCTAAGCTGGTACGGCTTCCAGAGGGCGGACGCGCTGTTCGCGCTGGGCATCGGCGTTTACATCCTGTATAGCGCGCTGCGCATGGGCTACGAAGCGGTGCAGTCGCTGCTGGATCGGGCGTTGCCGGATGACGAACGCCAGGCGATTATCGAGGTGGTTTCCTCCTGGCCCGGGGTGAAAGGCGCGCACGATCTGCGCACGCGGCAGTCGGGGCCGACGCGTTTCATCCAACTGCATCTGGAGATGGAAGACACGCTGCCGCTGCGCGAGGCGCACCGGTTGGCCGATCAGGTGGAACAGGCGCTGCGGCACCGTTTTGCGGGGGCGGACGTCATCATTCACCTGGATCCGTGCTCCGTGGTGCCGCCGGGTAGGCAGGGGCATTGGGAGCTATAATCAGATAGAGGCACAGATCGAAGTATTATCATGAATATCTGAGTTAGCTCAGCGTGCCATGCGGTATTTTTACCGTTATATTGCGTGACTTGAATCAATTCAGCTGGGTGTTTTTGATATAATATCCAGCAATAAGCCGTAAAGCTGGTTTTCTGCAGCCGGAGAGGTTTCAAGACGATCGGCGGAGACAGAATTCTTAAGAAATTGCATCTACACAGTTCAGAGGTAGTCATGATCAAGAAAATCGGTGTACTGACGAGCGGCGGTGATTCGCCGGGTATGAACGCTGCAATCCGCGGCGTTGTGCGTTCTGCGCTTTCAGAAGGTCTGGAAGTTTTTGGTATTTACGATGGCTACCTTGGCTTGTACGAAGATCGCATGGAGCAGCTGGATCGCTATAGCGTATCCGACATGATCAACCGCGGCGGCACCTTCCTCGGCTCTGCCCGCTTCCCGGAGTTCAGGGATGAAAACGTGCGCGCCAAGGCGATTGAAAACCTGAAGAATCGCGGCATCGACGCGCTGGTGGTGATCGGCGGCGACGGTTCCTACATGGGCGCCAAACGCCTGACGGAAGAAGGCTTCCCGTGCATCGGTCTGCCGGGCACCATCGATAACGACGTTGCCGGCACCGACTACACCATCGGTTACTTCACCGCGCTGGAAACCGTGGTGGAAGCGATTGACCGCCTGCGCGATACCTCCTCTTCGCACCAGCGTATCTCCATCGTGGAAGTGATGGGCCGTTACTGCGGCGATCTGACGCTGGCGGCGGCGATTGCCGGCGGCTGCGAATTCATCGTGCTGCCTGAAATCGAATTCAATCGCGAAGATCTGGTGTGCGAAATCAAGGCCGGTATCGCCAAGGGTAAAAAACACGCCATCGTGGCGATCACCGAGCACATCTGCGACATCGATGAGCTGGCGCGCCACATCGAGCAGGAAACCAAGCGTGAAACCCGCGCCACCGTGCTGGGCCACATTCAACGCGGCGGTTCACCGGTTGCCTACGACCGCATCCTGGCCTCGCGCATGGGCGCCTACGCCATCGAGCTGCTGCTACAGGGCTACGGCGGCCGCTGCGTCGGTATCCAGAACGAAAAAATGGTGCACCACGACATCATCGACGCGATCGAAAACATGAAGCGTCCGTTCAAGGGCGACTGGCTGGAAACGGCGAAAAAACTGTACTGATACGCCGCTCACCGCACGACAAAAGAGCCTCCGCTTGCGGGGGCTTTTTGATGCCCGTCGGCGATATATTCCGTAATCATCTATCCCAAAATTTTTTATTCTTTAATTGCCGGGAAAGTTTCTGGCAGGCTCTGATGCTAAACCAACCGATTGAGGTTGCGCTTAATTTTCTGGGAGAGCCTGTCGATGCGTAAATGGGGTGTAGGTCTGACATTGGTGCTGTTGGCGTCCGGCGCCATGGCGAAGGATATTCAGTTGCTGAACGTGTCATACGATCCGACGCGTGAATTCTATCAGGCTTACAACACGGCATTCAGCAAGCACTATCAGGCGGAAACCGGCGACAAGGTGACGGTGCGCCAGTCGCATGGCGGATCCGGCAAACAGGCGACCTCGGTGATCAACGGCATCGAGGCCGACGTGGTGACGCTGGCGTTGGCCTATGACGTCGACGCCATCGCCGAACGCGGGCGCATCGAGAAAGACTGGATCAAGCGCCTGCCGGACAACTCGGCGCCTTACACCTCGACCATCGTCTTCCTGGTGCGCAAAGGCAACCCGAAACAAATTCACGACTGGCCCGATTTGATCAAGCCGGGCGTGTCGGTGATCACCCCGAACCCGAAAACCTCCGGCGGCGCCCGCTGGAACTACCTGGCCGCCTGGGGCTACGCGTTGCACCACAACAACAACGATAAGGCCAAGGCGCAGGACTTCGTCAAAAACTTGTACAAGAACGTCGAAGTGCTGGATTCCGGCGCGCGCGGCGCGACCAACACCTTCGTTGAGCGTGGCATCGGCGATGTGCTGATCGCCTGGGAAAACGAAGCGCTGCTGGCGGAGAAAGAGCTCGGCAAAGACAAGTTCGAGATTATTACGCCGAGCGAATCGATCCTGGCCGAACCGACGGTGTCAGTGGTGGATAAGGTGGTCGATAAACGCGGTACCCGCGACGTGGCGACCGCCTACCTGAAGTATCTGTATTCGCCGGAAGGGCAGACCATCGCGGCGCAGCACTATTACCGTCCGCGCGATGCGGCGGTGGCGGCCAAGTTTGCCGGGCAGTTCCCGCAGCTGAAGCTGTTCACCGTGGATGACACCTTCGGCGGCTGGACCGAAGCGCAGAAGGTGCACTTCGCCACCGGCGGCGTGTTCGACGAGATAAGCAAACGCTGATGCCGGTTGAGCGGCAATAAAAAACCCCGGCAAGCCGGGGTTTTTTTATGGCAGGCCTAAGGGAATCAGGCTTTTTTCGCTGCGGCAGCGGCTTTGACGATCACGGCGAAAGCGTCGGCTTTCAGCGAGGCGCCGCCAACCAGCGCGCCGTCGATGTCCGGCTGAGAGAACAGCTCCGCGGCGTTCTTGTCGTTCACCGAACCGCCGTACTGGATGATGATTTCAGCGGCAACCGCGGCATCGTGCTTGGCGATGTGGTCACGGATAAATTTGTGCACGGCCTGCGCCTGCGCAGGGGTAGCGGATTTGCCGGTGCCGATGGCCCAGACCGGCTCATAGGCGATCACGGTGCCTTTCATCGCCGGTGCGCCCAGCGTTTTCAGCACGGCGTCGATCTGGCGCGCGCACACTTCTTCGTTTTTGCCCGCGGCGTTTTCCGCTTCGGTTTCACCGATGCACAGCACCGGGATCAGGCCGGCTTCTTTCAGCACGGCGAATTTCTCGGCGATGACTTCGTCGCTTTCTTTGTGGTAGGTGCGGCGCTCGGAGTGGCCGATGATGATGTACTGGGCACCGACGTCTTTCAGCATGTTGGCGGAAACTTCACCGGTGAAGGCGCCGGACAGGTTAACGTCCACGTTCTGCGCGCCCAGCGCGATGCGGCTGCCGGCCAGCGCGTGCTTGGCCTGATCCAGATACATCACCGGCGGGGCGATGGCGACGCCACAGCCGTCAACGCTGCTCAGCTCATTGCGCAGGCCGGCGATCAGTTCGTTGACCATGTGGGTGCTGCCGTTAAGCTTCCAGTTACCCATAACTAATGGATGACGCATGTTTTTTCCTCCAACTAGGGAACGCGAGAGTCGAAATGACAACTGCCGGACCGGCAGTTTACCTGCCCAACAGTATAGAGATCATTAAGCGCGAAGGCTTTGCTTTTCGTCATTAAATGCCGCGCCGTTACGGCTCGGAAAGCGCCAGCTTAATCGGTTCAACCGCGAAGGTTACGCCTTTATCGCCGTTGTCCGAAACGACATAGCGAATGGCGCCGACCTGCTGTTGGTAAAAGCGCGATCCTTTGCCTTTTTCCAGCAGGCTGTTCACCTTGTTCTGGCTCTGTTCCACCGTCAACGCCGGTTCGAACTGGCGCATCAGCGCCGCCATGTAGCTGATGGCGATGGCGCGCGCGGCTTTTTCTTCATTGGCCTGCTGTAGCGGCAGGTGAGTGATCTGCAACGTTTTGATTTTACCGGTGCCTTTCTCCAGCGCGGTGGAGGCGTACAGGTTTTCGTTGAGTTTGCTGGCGGCGCGCGTCAGCAGCGGCGAATCGTCTTCGGCGGCGGGAATGGCGCGGAATTCGCCAATCGGCAGCTTCGGGTTGTCGCGGTTGTATTTTTCGCGGAATTTGACCACCGTCAGATCGAACGTCGGCGCCCCGGCCAGCAGGTAAGGTGCGGCGGGCGTCGCTTCGGTGGGCGGCGGATCGGCCCAGGCGCTGGCGGCCGCCTGCAGCAGGCAGGCGATGACGAGGGTTTTTCTCAGCATGGCGTATGGCATCAAGGACAAAGATGGCTCCGATTAAAGCGATAACCCGCGGGGCTTGTCAAAGATCCCACGCCATTATCGGTTCGCTGACGAGAAAGCTGTGCGGCGCACCGCGTTATGCAAGGCGGAAAACTCGGCCCGGCAGCGCCTATGTTACACTGCGGCGCAGAATATGGGCAGGCTTAGAGCGCAGGAATCGATGACGTTACAACAGTGGTGTTTTTCTTTTAAGGGCCGCATCGGGCGGCGCGACTTCTGGATCTGGATGGGGCTGTGGCTGGCGCTGATGGCGGCGGCGTTTACGCTGGCCAATTATCAGCTGATCGCCATCCAATCCATCGCCTTCTTTATCGTGGCGTTGCTGTGGCCGACGGCGGCGGTGCTGGTCAAGCGCCTGCACGATCGCAACAAGGCCGGCTGGTGGGCGCTGCTGCTGATCCTGGCGTGGATGCTGGCGGCGGGGAACTGGCAGATGCTGGCGCCGATCTGGCAATGGGGCGTGGGGCGTTTCATTCCGACGCTGATTATCGTGATGATGATGATCGATCTGGGGGCCTTCGTCGGCACGCCGGGAGATAACCGGTTCGGCCCGGAAGCCGAACCGGTGAAGTTCCGCTGATCCCCTTCGGGTTACCAGTAGTGTTCGCTGGTGATGTGGCCCGGCTTGCGGCGCAGGTGCTTGCGCATCTGGCGGTGGTCTTTCAGCGTTTGCTGGGTGTCCCGCACCATTTGTGGGTTGCCGCACAGCATCACGTGGCTGGTTTCGGCGTCGATGGTCAAGCCGATCGCCGCTTCCAACCGGCCGTCCTCGATCAGCGCCGGTACGCGGCCGGTCAATGAACCGGGCGCCTCTTCGCGGCTGACGACGGTCTGGATGCGCAGCTTGCCGTTGTAGCGCTGCTGCAGTTGCTGCATCAGCGGCAGGTAGCTCAGGTCACGCGCAAAGCGCGCGGCGTGCACCAGCACCAGGTTGTTGAAGCGCTCCAGCCCGATGCCCTGCTGCAGAATCGATAAATAGGGGCCGATGGCGGTGCCGGTCGCCAGCATCCACAGCGTGTCGCAGTCGGGCACCTCGTCCAGCACGAAGAAGCCGGCGGCTTCTTTGGTTACCATCACGTCCGAGCCCGGCTGCAGTTGATTGAGGCGCGGGCTCAGTTTGCCTTCCGGCACGGTGACCAGATAGAACTCCAGATTGGCGTCGTCGGGGGCATTGACGTAGGAGTAGGCGCGCTGCACCCGTTCGCCGTCGATCTCCAGCGCCAGCTTGGCGAATTGCCCGGCGGTGAAAGGATCGATAGGGGCATTGACCACCAGGCTGAACAGCCCGTCGGTCCATTGTTTTACCTGCGTAACCTTGCCGTTTACCCATTCAGCCATACTCTAAAGCTCCCGTGGTCGAATCAAATAAGCACAATGTCGTGAGCCGGAAATGGCGTGCGCGGTGCGCTCTACCCGGTAGTCGTTGCCGAACAGGCGGTGAAACAGCTGCAGCTCGGAATTGCACAGGCTACTGCAGCTGGAGCCGGCCACGCCGATCGGGCAGTGGTTTTCCACCAGCGGCGCGCCGTGCGGGTGGTCGAGCAATTCAGCCATGTAACCGTCATGTTGCCGCAGGCGCACCAGTCGGGCTAACCGATCATGGTGGCTACGCTCGGCGGACAGCTCTTCGGCATAACGCAGATAAAGCTGCTCTTCGCGCGCGCTGAGCAACGGTTCCACCCCGGCGCCGCCAAACAGCTGCAGCGCGGATGCCCGCAACCGCTCCTGGTCGGCGGCCGTAAAGGCATGCCCTCGCTCGGTCAGCGACCAGTAGCGCGTCGGGCGGCCGACCTTGCTGCGCGCTTCTTCGTAACAAACCAACTCACGTTTTTCCAGGGATTGCAGATGTTGTCGGATGCCCATTGGCGTGATGTCCAGACGCTCCGCCAGCATTTTGGCCGAGTGCGGGCCGAGAGCCTTTAACTGCAATAAAATCAGCTCAGGTGTTTTCATGAACCAAATCCCTATGGTGTTATTTTATTTCAAGTTGATGAAAAGGATTATCGATTAAATGCTAAAGCGCGGCTACTGCAAGGGCGCTGTTTTTAACTCCAAAGCGTTAGACGTACAGTTTAATTTACGAGCCTGGTCGGGTTTGCTGCCAGTGTGACCTGGATCAATATCTGCCTGAAACTCGCTAAAAAAATCAGATTTGATTAGTTTATGCCGCCATAGAGGGCTGCTCGCCGTTCTGGCTGCTGCAACGGCCATTCCGGGACGCTGTGACGAGTTGAAACGTTAACGAAGATAATGAGAAAACTAGAGAATTTTCACCTGCTGGTGATGCTTATCCTGTTGGTCGCCGTCGGCCAGATGGCGCAAACCATTTATGTTCCCGTTATTGCTGATATCGCCCACGATCTGTCGGTTCGCACCGGCGCCGTGCAACGGGTGATGGCGGCGTATCTGCTGACCTACGGTTTCTCCCAGCTGATTTACGGGCCGATATCGGATCGTATCGGGCGTCGTCCGGTGATCCTGACCGGCATGATGATCTTCCTGATCGGCGCGCTGGGCGCGCTGCTGTCCACTAACCTGACGATGCTGGTCGCCGCCAGCGCCATTCAGGGGATGGGCACCGGCGTGGCGGGCGTGATGGCGCGCACCATGCCGCGCGATCTGTATGCCGGCACCGCGCTGCGCTATGCCAACAGCCTGCTGAATATGGGGATTTTGGTCAGCCCGCTGCTGGCGCCGGTGATCGGCGGCGCATTGGCGATGGTGTTCGGCTGGCGTGCCAGCTACGCCTTCCTGCTGGCGCTGTGCGCCTGCGTCGCTTTCGCCATGTTCCGCTGGCTGCCGGAAACCCGCCCGGTGCAAACGGAAAAACGCCGCATGCTGGCCAGTTTCCGCCAGCTGCTGGCTGACAGCACCTTCAGTTGCTATCTGGTGATGCTGATCGGCGCGCTGGCGGGCATTGCGGTATTCGAGGCCAGCTGCGGCGTGTTGATGGGCGGCGTGTTGGGGCTGAGCGGTCTGACCGTCAGCATCCTGTTCATTCTGCCGATCCCGGCGGCGTTTTTCGGCGCCTGGTACGCCGGGCGCGACGGCAAGACCTTCCACACGCTGATGTGGCATTCGGTGATTAGCTGCCTGTTGGCGGGGGCGATGATGTGGATCCCGGGCTGGTTCGGCGTGATGAACATCTGGACGCTGATCGTGCCGGCCGCACTGTTCTTCTTCGGCGCCGGCATGCTGTTCCCGCTGGCGACCACCGGGGCGATGGAGCCGTTCCCTTACCTGGCCGGCGCGGCGGGCGCATTGGTGGGCGGCATGCAGAATATGGGATCGGGGCTTGCGACCTGGCTTTCCGCCATGCTGCCGCAAACCGGGCAGTTCAGCCTCGGATTGCTGATGTTCGCGATGGCGCTGCTGATCCTGCTGTGCTGGTGGCCGCTGTCCAACCGGATGCAACATCAGGGGCATACCGCATAACGACAGGGCGCCATTCGGCGCCCTCATGCAGTTGACAAAGGGGGAAAAAGCGTGATTTTTCCCCCTTTGTGGTTATCAGCCGAAAATCAATAAATTGATTTTCCTGGTTTTCTATTCGTTGCTCTCTGCCAACCCGGCAAGGTCATGAGGTTTGTCATCAATCATCAGGGCGCCATTCGGCGCCCTGTTTCGTTACAGCAAAAACTCGTGCAGCGCCGGGTCTTTACGATCCAGATAGTGGGTTGAACGGATGCGGCGGATGGTGCGCGACTTGCCGCGGATCAGCAACGTTTCGGTCGTGGCCATATTGCCCTGGCGGCTGATGCCCTCCAGCAGATCGCCCTTGGTGATGCCGGTGGCGGAGAAGATCACGTTGTCGTTGTGCGCCATCTGATCCAGACGTAGCGCCTGACCGGCTTCGATACCCATCTCCCGGCAGCGCGCCAGCTCCTGTTCGCCGATGCGGCGGTTCTCGGCGCTGTCGCCTTTCACCTCATGGCGCGGCAGCAAACGCGCCTGCATGTCGCCGTCCAGCGCGCGGATCACCGCGGCTGAGATCACCCCTTCCGGCGCGCCGCCGATGCCATACATCACATCGACCTCGCTTTCCGGCATGCAGGTGAGAATGGAGGCCGCCACGTCGCCGTCAGGAATGGCGAACACCCGCACGCCGAGCTGCTGCATCTGCGCGATGACGCCGTCGTGGCGCGGTTTGGCCAAAACGATCACCGTCAGCTGCGACAGCGGTTTGCCCAGCCGGGCGGCGACGTTCTGCAGATTCTCCGCCAGCGGCAGGTTGAGATCGATGGCGCCGCGCGCCGCCGGGCCGACCACCAGCTTCTCCATGTACATGTCCGGCGCGTGCAGGAAGGTGCCGCGATCGCCCACCGCCAATACCGCCAGCGCATTGGACTGGCCCATGGCGGTCATGCGGGTGCCTTCGATCGGATCGACCGCGATGTCGACCGCGTCGCCCTGGCCGGTGCCGACCTGTTCGCCGATATACAGCATCGGCGCTTCGTCGATCTCGCCTTCGCCGATCACGATGCGCCCATCGATATCCACGTTGTTAAGCATGATGCGCATGGCGTGGACCGCCGCGCCGTCGGCGGCGTTCTTGTCGCCGCGTCCCAGCCATTTGTAGCCCGCCAGCGCGGCGGCTTCGGTAACGCGGGAAAATTCGATGGCTAATTCACGTTTCATGGCAAACCTGTCTGTGAGAAAGGGAAGAAAATATCGGCAAAGTCTATCACAGCGCGGCGGCGGCGGGGCGGGGCAAAAAAAAGCGCCGCCCGCAGGCAGCGCTTGTTGGAGAAACGGCAGCTTCGGAATTACTCGTGATCTTCCCACGCCTGAGCGCGAGCCACCGCTTTTTTCCAGCCGCCGTAGCGGTAGTTGCGTTCGGTGGTTTCGATGCTTGGGCGGAATTCGCGTTCAATCACCGCTTTGCTCTTCACTTCATCCAGATCGTTCCAGTAGCCGATGGCCAGGCCCGCCAGGAACGCGGCGCCCAGCGCCGTCGATTCACGCACTTCAGGGCGTTCTACGCGAGTGCCGAGAATATCGGACTGGAACTGCATCAGGAAGTTGTTGGCGACCGCGCCGCCGTCCACGCGCAGCGATTGCAGGCGGGTGTTGGCGTCGGCCTGCATGGCGTCCAGCACGTCACGGGTCTGGAAAGCGATGGATTCCAGCGTGGCGCGGATGATGTGGTTGCTGTTGGCGCCACGTGTCAGCCCGAAGATGGCACCGCGGGCGTACGGATCCCAGTAAGGGGCGCCCAGGCCGGTGAAGGCCGGCACCACATAGACGCCGTTGCTGTCTTTCACCTTGGTGGCGAAGTATTCGGAGTCGGCGGCGTCGCTGATCAGTTTCAGCTCGTCGCGCAGCCACTGGATAGACGCACCGCCGATGAACACCGCGCCTTCCAGCGCATAGTTCACTTCGCCGCGCGGGCCGCAGGCGATGGTGGTCAGCAGGCCGTTTTTCGAACGCACCGCTTCTTTGCCGGTGTTCATCAGCAGGAAGCAGCCGGTGCCGTAGGTGTTCTTCGCCATGCCCGGTTGAACGCACAGCTGGCCGTACAGCGCCGCCTGCTGGTCACCGGCGATACCGGCGATAGGAATACGCGTACCGCCCTTACCGCCGATGTTGGTCTGGCCGTACACCTCGGAGGAAGGACGGACTTTCGGCAGCATGGCGCGCGGGATATCCAGCACTTCCAGCATGCGTTCATCCCAGTCCAGCTCGTGGATGTTGAACATCATGGTGCGTGAGGCGTTGGTGTAATCGGTGACGTGTACGCGCCCCTGGGTCATTTTCCACACCAGCCAGGTGTCGACGGTGCCGAACAGCAGTTCGCCGCGCTTGGCGCGCTCGCGGGCGCCTTCGACGTTGTCCAGGATCCACTTCACCTTGGTGCCGGAGAAGTACGGGTCAACCACCAGGCCGGTATTGTGACGGATGTACTCTTCCAGGCCGTCGCGCTTGAGTTTCTCGCAGATGTCGGCGGTGCGGCGGCACTGCCAGACGATGGCGTTGTAAATCGGCTTGCCGGTCTCTTTTTCCCAGACGATGGTGGTTTCGCGCTGGTTGGTGATGCCGATGCCGGCGATCTGATCGGAACTGATGTCGGCTTTCGCCAGCACTTCTACCAGCGTCGAACTTTGCGACGCCCAGATTTCCATCGGGTCGTGCTCAACCCAGCCGGCCTTGGGATAGATCTGCGGGAATTCGCGCTGCGATACCGCAACGATGTTGGCGTCGTGATCGAGCACGACGGCGCGTGAGCTGGTGGTCCCTTGGTCGAGTGCGACAATGTATTTTTTTTCTACAGTCATGGTAATTATCCTGCTGTTGTTAACCGTGTAAAACTGCACCCATCATGCTTTGCGCTGCTGGGTCTTGGCGTCGGGCTCTTCTTCCGTCACGCAGACGTCGCACGGCAGGTGGCGGCCAATCAGCGCGCGGTAACCGAAAGCGCCCAGGCCACAGCCGACGATAGGGGCGAAGATCGGCACCAGGAAGTACGGGATGTCGCGTGCGCCGGTGAAGGCGACTTTGCCCCAGCCGGCCAGGTAGGCGAACAGTTTCGGCCCGAAGTCACGCGCCGGGTTCAACGCAAAGCCGGTCAATGGTCCCATGGAGGCGCCGATCACGGCAATCAGAATACCGATCAGCAGCGGCGCCAGCGGGCCGCGCGGGATGCCGTTGCCGTCGTCGGTCAGCGCCAGGATCAGGCACATCAGAATGGCGGCGATCACCATTTCTACCAGGAAGGCCTGGCCGACGGAGATATGCGCGTTAGGGTAAGTCGAGAAGATGCCGGCCAGCTCGAGGCTTTCGTTGCTGCCGCGCACCATGTGGTGAGCCGCTTCGAAGTCGAAGAACAGGTTGTAGTACAGCCCATAGACCAGGGCGGCGGCGCAGAAGGCACCGGCGATCTGCGCAATGATGTAAGGCACCACTTTGCGCCCGTCGAAGCAGGCGAACAGCCACAGAGCGAGGGTGACCGCGGGGTTGAGATGCGCGCCGGAAATGGCGGCGGTCAGATAGATGGCCATGGCGACGCCCAGGCCCCAAATGATGCTGATTTCCCACTGGCCGAAGCTGGCGCCCGCCAGTTTCAGCGCGGCAACGCAGCCTACGCCAAAGAAGATCAGCAGCGCCGTGCCGAGGAACTCGGCGATGCACTGGCCTTTTAATGTCGGACTGGTGGTTTGGCTCATAATGTTGTTGTCCTGCAAAACGGCGGTTGTTGGTTTATAGGCTCAGTTAGGTATACATCTGACCTATGGGCACAGTTTTTTTCATCTCGTCCAATTATTGAATGAGGACGTGATGTAAATTTATCGTTAACGAACATAAACGAGAAATAGCGAAATCAAAATGTGTGTAGCTCGTCATAAAATTGAGCGATTTCGCGTCGTTTAGTGTTCTTTCTGAGCCATAAAAGTGTGATCTGACCAGTGGTTTGGCGAGGGGCGTTAACAACTCGCGGCGGCGGCGGCGGGGATTTTCAGTTTTTGCTGATGGCGGAGGCAGGAAAATTGCAACAGACTGCGCGATGATCCGGTATGTTGCTAGACAGGCGGAGACTGGCTACTTACAATCGTTTTTAACGAATCGAGACTGGCGCGCCTTCCATAACGGCGCGCGTCACTGAGCGCGATGCAATATTCGCAGTAGCTGCAGCCGACGTTGCGGCCGCTACTTATAGATGTACGCCTTGCTATCATGAGGGGACTGAAGCATGTCATTTGAAGTATTTGAGAAACTGGAAGCAAAAGTACAGCAGGCGATTGATACCATCACCTTGTTGCAGATGGAAATTGAAGAGCTGAAAGACAAAAACAACTCTCTGTCGCAGGAAGTTCAGGCTGCCTCCGGCAACCACGAAGCGCTGGTGCGCGAAAACCAACAGCTGAAAGAAGAACAGCACGTATGGCAAGATCGCCTGCGCGCTCTGCTGGGCAAAATGGAAGAGGTCTGATTCCTCACGCCAGGCAGCAACGAAAAGGGCGCCTGCGGCGCCCTTTTTCATGACCGAAAATCACTCGATGTCGAGCGGGTCTTCGGAGAGGATGATGCCGGTGTTGTCGGCATACAGGTGATCGCCGGAGAAGAAGGTGACGCCACCGAAGTTGACGCGGATATCGCTTTCCCCCACGCCTTCGCTTACCGCGCCCGCCGGGATCGCCGCCATCGCCTGAATGCCGATGTCGAGCTCTTCCAGATCGTCCACCTGACGCACCGCGCCGTACACCACGATGCCTTCCCATTCGTTCTGGGCGGCCAGGCGCGCCAGTTCGGCGTTGATCAGCGCCCGGCGTACCGAACCGCCGCCGTCGACCAACAGCACACGGCCGCGGCCGTTTTCTTCAAGCAGATCGAACAACAGGCCGTTATCCTCAAAGCATTTCACCGTGGTGATCTGCCCGCCAAATGAAGTACGCCCGCCAAAATTGGAGAACAGAGGTTCAACAACGTTCACCTCTTCATGATAGATGTCGCAAAGTTCGGAAGTATCGTATTTCATAGGATTTTACGTCTGTTTGCCGCTGGAATGTTCAGTATATCCCTTTATTCGCCCTGTTGGCAAAATCATCAGTTTTTAACTGAGCGCCACGCCGATGGCGAACAGCAGGTTGGCCAGCAACGCCGCCTTGACCATGTGCTCCAGCATCGGCCGCATGCCGACCGGCGTCGGATCGCGCAGTACGCGCAGGCCGTGGCGCACCAGCAGCGGGATCGCCAGCACGAACAGCCAGCCCCACGGGCTGTGGAGATTGAACAGCGTAAACAGCGCGAAACACAGCACCGCGCCGCCGAGCAGCAGGGCATGGTAAATGCGCGCCTTGTGCGGGCCGAGACGCACCGCCAGCGTGTTCTTGCCGTTTTCGCGATCGCTCTCGATATCGCGCAGATTGTTGATGTTGAGCACCGCCGTCGCCAGCAGGCCGCAGGCGGTGGCCGGCAGCATCACGACGCTGTCGAAGGTGTGCGTTTGCAGATAGTAGGTGCCGGCTACGCTCAGCCAGCCGAAGAATACCAGCACCGAGATGTCGCCCAGCCCCAAATACCCGTAGGGCTTGTTGCCGACGGTATAGGTGATGGCCGCCACGATAGACAGCCCGCCCAGCACCAGGAAGCCCACCACGTCGCTGGGTTGCTCGCAGGCGACGGCGATCAGCGAACAGCCGGCGAGGGCGATCAGTACCACCGTCACCACCAGCGCCCGTTTCATCTGTGCCTGGGTGATCATGCCTTTTTGCATGCCGCGCAAGGGCCCGATGCGATCTTCTTTGTCGCTGCCTTTGACGGCATCGCCGTAGTCGTTCGCCAGATTGGAGAGGATCTGCAGCAGGCCGGCAGTCAACAGCGCCAGCAGCGCCACTTCGGGTTTCAGGCTGCCGTGCCAGGCGGCGATTGCCGAACCGACCACGATGGAGGCAAAGGCCAACGGCAGGGTGCGGGGGCGTAGACTTTCCAGCCAGGCGGAGATCGGGGTGGTGGGGGTCGATGAGCTCATGTTTCGCTTCTGTCAGTAAGTTGCGGTGTCCGTTAGAAATAATTGTGGGAGGCAATGCCTCCCACACAGATGACTGACAAGACAAAGATTGAGCGATTATAGGATAAAACGACTCAAATCTTCATCCGCCACCAGTTCATCCAGATGACTGCGCACGTAATCCGCATCAATTGTAATGGATTGGCCATTAATTTCACTCGCCTCGTAGGAAATATCTTCCATCAGACGCTCAAGCACGGTGTGCAGACGACGCGCGCCGATGTTCTCGGTGCTTTCGTTGACCTGCCACGCGGCTTCGGCGATGCGGCGGATGCCGTCGGCGGTGAACTCGATGTTGACGCCTTCGGTGCCCATCAGCGCTTTGTACTGCTCGGTCAGCGACGCGCTCGGCTCGGTCAGGATGCGCTCGAAGTCTTCGGTGGTCAGCGCCTGCAGCTCAACGCGGATCGGCAGACGGCCCTGCAGCTCCGGGATCAGATCCGACGGATTGGCGGTCTGGAACGCGCCGGAAGCGATGAACAGGATGTGGTCGGTCTTCACCATACCGTGCTTGGTGGACACGGTGCAGCCTTCCACCAGCGGCAGCAGATCGCGCTGCACGCCTTCGCGCGAGACGTCCGGGCCGGAGCTTTGGCCGCCGCGCTTACAGATTTTGTCGATCTCGTCGATAAACACGATGCCGTGCTGTTCAACCGCTTCGATCGCCTGCTCTTTCAGCTCTTCCGGGTTCACCAGCTTGGCGGCTTCTTCTTCCACCAGCAGCTTGAAGGCTTCTTTTATCTTCAGCTTGCGCGGCTTTTGCTTCTGGCCGCCGAGGTTCTGGAACATCGACTGCAGCTGGTTGGTCATCTCTTCCATGCCCGGAGGCGCCATGATTTCCACGCCCATCGGCGCGGCGGCCAGATCGATTTCGATCTCTTTGTCATCCAGCTGGCCTTCGCGCAGTTTCTTGCGGAATGCCTGGCGGGCGGCGGACGGTTCCTGATTTTCTTCCGGCTGGCCCCAGTTGTTTTTGGCCGGCGGGATCAGCACGTCGAGAATGCGCTCTTCGGCCAACTCTTCGGCACGGGTGCGGTTTTTCTCGATCGACTGCATGCGCACCATTTTGATGGCGGCATCGGTCAGATCGCGGATGATGGAGTCCACTTCTTTGCCCACATAGCCCACTTCGGTGAACTTGGTGGCTTCAACCTTGATGAACGGCGCGTTGGCCAGCTTCGCCAGACGGCGGGCGATTTCGGTTTTACCGACGCCGGTCGGGCCGATCATCAGAATGTTTTTCGGGGTCACTTCGTGACGCAGCATCTCGTTGAGCTGCATCCGGCGCCAGCGGTTGCGCAGGGCAATGGCGACAGCGCGTTTGGCCTTGTTTTGGCCAATGATATAGCTGTCCAGTTCGCTGACGATCTCGCGCGGGGTCATTTCAGACATGGTATTCGATCCTTACGCTTTGGAAGGCAATTCTTCAATGGTGTGGAAATGGTTGGTGTAAATACAGATGTCGCCGGCGATGTTGAGGGATTTCTCAACGATGTCGCGGGCGCTCAGCTCGGTATTTTCCAACATGGCGCGGGCTGCGGCCTGAGCGTAAGGGCCGCCGGAGCCGATGGCGATCAGATCGTTTTCCGGCTGCACCACATCGCCGTTGCCGGTGATGATCAGCGAAGCGGTTTCATCGGCGACCGCCAGCAGCGCTTCGAGCTTGCGCAGCATACGGTCGGTGCGCCAGTCTTTCGCCAGCTCGACGGCGGCTTTCACCAGGTGGCCCTGATGCATTTCCAGTTTGCGTTCAAACAGTTCAAACAGCGTGAAGGCGTCAGCGGTGCCACCGGCGAAACCGGCGATCACTTTGTCGTTATACAGGCGACGCACTTTCTTGACGTTACCCTTCATCACCGTATTACCCAGGGTTGCCTGGCCATCACCACCGATGACGACCTGGCCGTTGCGGCGTACGCTTACAATTGTTGTCACGAGCAGACCCTCGTTAAAGACGGAAAGAAGCCCCCGCAGCGCCTGCTTTCGCAGACGCTACGAGGCATATTGAGAGTATAGATGGGGGGGGATTGACGCTTTTCAACCCCCAACGGAGAGGGGAATGCAACTCGACATGCCGACGCCCTTCAGGCGCGAAAGGGTTTTGTCCGCGGCGGCGCGGCTGCTGTACGGGCCGAGCACCACGCGATTCCAACCGCCGCCGGCGGTGATGCGGCTCTCGATGCCTTCGAACGCCAGGCGCGCACGCACGGATTCAGCCTGATCGGTGGCGCGGAACGAACCGCATTGCACCATCCACTTCTGTTTTGATTCCGGTTTGGTTTCCTGCTTGGCCGTTTCCTGTTTCACTTCCGGTTTGGGCTCCGGTTTCGGTTGCGGCTTCGGCTCAGGCTGTTTCACCTGCACCGGTTGCTGGGTAGTCGGTTTTGGCTGCGGGTGCGGCTGCACCGGCGCGGTGGTGGCCCCGTTGTTGAACGGGTTGCGCGGCGGCTGGCTGACCTGCTGCTGTTGCTGCACCGGCTGCTGCTGCATTTGCTGTTGTTGCATCTGCTGCTGGCGAGTGCTGCGCGCGTTGGCCTGGCCCGGATCGTTATACGGCACTTCGTTCAGCTGCGTCGGGCGCTGCTGCATGTCGGCCTGCATCTGTTCCAGCAGCTGCCGCTGTTCGGCGGTCAGCTGAGTTTTGGAATTGAGCTCGCCGCCGGCCGTCGGTTCGGTCGGGGTTTGCACGCCGATCTGCCGGTTTTCCAGCTCTTTGATGTAGCGCCAGCGCTCTTCGGGCTTCGGCGGCAGGCCGTTGCCGGGGCGCGTGGTGTGCGCAGGCAACAACGGCGCGTCTTCCGGCTTGTTGTGCGTAATGAAATAGAGGCCACCGACAAAGACAACCAGCAACGCGGCGGCTAACGCCAGCACGGTTTTGGAAACCTTCGGAGAACTGCGTTTTTTACGGCTGGGGGTTTTACGCTTAGCTCCTGCTGCGCGCCCACGGCTTACATAGTCTTTTTGTGCCACTATTATTCCGCTGTGTCCTGATGAAAGGATAAGTCCGTCATGTTACTGAACCCTAAAATATTTGACTAGCGTTTCGGGGCAGCGGTGCTGCCTCTGATAATCAATTCACTGTCCAACAGCCGGGAGCCGCTGGCCACCGTCTGGCCGTTCAACTGCTCCAACAGCAACAACATCGCCTGCTGGCCGATCTGGAAGCGCGGCTGCGCCACCGTGGTCAGCGGCGGATCGCAATACTGCGCCAGCTTGAGGTCGTCAAAGCCGACGATCGACAGATCCTGCGGCACCCGCAGCCCCATTTTCTTCGCCTGGGACAGCACGCCGATCGCCATGACGTCGCTGTGGCAGAATACCGCCGTCGGCGGTTTCGGCTGAGCCATCAGTGCCGTCAGCGCTTGCGCGCCGGCTTCGTAGGTAAAATCACCCCGGGTAATATAGCTGCTTTCGACGGTAATGCCATTACGACGTAGCGCTTGAACGTAACCCTGCAGCCGATAATGGCTCAGCGGCATCTGTTCCGGCCCGGCGACGCAGGCGATCTGCCGGTGGCCCAATTGATGCAAATAATGCACGGCTTCAAAGGCGGCGGTCAGGTTGTCGATGTGCACCGTCGGCAGTTCCAGCTCGGGAGCGAACTCGTTGGCCATCACCATCGGCGGCAGGTTGCGCTGCTCTTCCTTGCTGGCGTCGAACGGCAGGTTGGAGCCCAGCAGCAGCATGCCGTCGATCTGTTTGGTGATGATCAGATTGACGAAGGTGCGCTCCTGCTGGTTTTGCTGCGCGCAGTCGCCGATCAGCACCAGATAGCCTTGTTGGGCGGCGGTCTGTTCGATCCCCTGGATCACATCGGCGAAAAACGGATCGCAGATGTCGGGCACGATCACCAGGATGGTGCGGGATTCGTTGCGCTTGATATTGCGTGACAGAGCATGAGGAGAATAACCCACGGCCAGGACGGCCTGTTCCACTTTCTGGCGCGTCGGCGTTGACACCTTTTCCGGGTTCATCAGCGCACGCGATACGGTAGCCGTTGAAACGCCCGCCATTTCGGCGACGTCTTTCATGGTCGCCATGGATAACTCTTTCTTGTGTTCCAACGCCTTTCTCCTTGCGTCAGCCCCATGCCGACGCCACTACTGCTGTTTGCTCACAATGTCCGGCATGCGGTGGCGAAATTGTTGTCATTGAGCGCCACTCGCGTTCGGGCACTCCGTCGCGCTGCGATGTGGCGACAAAATTTGCCCTCGCAGACATTCTAAACAGAATACGCCCCGCCTTTGTTACCTAATTTGCATAAAAAATGTGACCTGAGAAGGTTTTTTAGCGTTCGCTCGCAATTTCAAGGGTAAACGTTTGCACTGCGGCAGCTAAATCGGACTTTTCCGGGATCAGCTGTCGATCGGATCGACATCCAGCGTCCATTTCACCTTGCGCGTTTGCGGCAGGGTGCCGATCAGCGGCAGCGAGCTTTTCATCAGCTGTTGCAGGACGCGCCGCGTCGGGTGCTGCAGCAGCAGCTGCCAGCGGAAACGGCCGCCGCGTTTGGACTGCAGCGCCGGCACCGGGCCCATCACCCACAGCGAATCGTCCTTCAGCGGGCTGGCTTCCAGCAGGTTGCGCAGCTGCTGCAGGAACAGCGGGGCCTGCTGGTTGTCGTGATCTTCGGCGCGCACGATGATGTGGCTGGTGTAAGGCGGCAGAAACACGCTGTTGCGCTCCGCCAGCGTCTGTTTGGCGAAGGCGTCGTAACCCTGTTGCAGCAGTACCTGCAGCAGCGGGTGCTCCGGATGGTGGGTTTGCAGCAGCACTTCACCCTGTTTGCCCGCGCGGCCGGCCCGCCCGGAGACCTGGGTATACAGCTGAGCGAAACGCTCGGCGGAGCGGAAGTCGGCGGAGAACAGCGCGCCGTCCACGTCCAGCAACGCCACCAGCGTGACGTCGGGAAAATGGTGGCCCTTGGCCAGCATCTGCGTGCCGATCAGAATGCGCGCTTCGCCGCGATGAATATCCGCCAGGTGCTGCTCCAGCGCCCCTTTGCGGCTGGTGGTGTCGCGATCGATGCGGGTGATCGGCGTGTCGGGGAACAGCGGCGCCAGCTCCTGCTCCAGCTGTTCGGTGCCGACGCCGACCGACACCAGGTGGGTGGAGCCGCACTGTGGGCACTGGTGCGGCACCGGCCGCTGGCTGTCGCAGTGGTGGCAGCGCAACTGGCGCTGGTGCTGGTGGAAGGTGTAATAGTGATCGCAGCGCTGGCATTCGGCTATCCAGCCGCACTCGTGGCACAGCAGCGCCGGAGCGTAACCGCGGCGGTTGAGGAACAGCATCACCTGATTGCCGGCTTTTAAATGGTGCTGCATGCTCTTCAGCAGCGGCTGCGACAGGCCGACCTTCAGCGGCAGCCCCTTCAGATCGATCAGGTGCTGCGCCGCCGGTTTGGCGTTGCCTGCGCGCTGGGTGAGCTTCAGCTGGCGATATTTACCCAGCTGCACGTTGTGCAGCGTTTCCAATGCCGGGGTAGCGGAGCCCATTACCATCGGGATGTCCTCTTCCCGGGCGCGGAACACCGCCAGATCGCGGGCGTGGTAGCGCCAGCCTTCCTGCTGTTTATAAGAGCTGTCGTGCTCTTCGTCGATGATGATCACGCCCAGCTGACGGAACGGCGTGAACAGCGCCGAGCGGGTGCCGATGACGATGGCGGCTTCGCCGCTGCGCGCGCGCAGCCAAACCGCCAGTCGTTCGCTGTCGTTCAGCCCGGAGTGCAGCACGTCTACCGGCGCGTTGAAGCGCTCGCGAAAGCGGGCGATGGTTTGCGGCGTCAGGCCGATTTCCGGCACCAGCACCAGCGCCTGTCGGCCTTTGGCCAGCACGTTTTCCAGCACGCTGAGGTAGACTTCGGTCTTGCCGGAGCCGGTTACTCCCGCCAACAGCCAGGCGGCGAACTGCTCATCCTCGCTTCTGATCGCCCCGACGGCGGTAGCCTGCTCGGTGTTCAGCCGCAGCCGCTCGCCGAGCACTGCGAAGTTGGGGCGCCAGTCGTGCGTATCCGCGACCTGAGCGCGCAGATCGATCAGCCCTTTGGCGCGCAGCGCCTGCAGGGCGCTTTCCGTCAGCTCAAGCTGGCTGACCTGGTGGCGATAGACCGGGCGTTGCAGCAGCGCCGCGAGCGCCTGCTGCTGTTTCGGCGCGCGTTTCAGGCTTTCGGGCGGGGTGGCGCGCCCCTCTTCGGTGGCGAACCATTGCCACAGCGGCGCGGCCTCGGCCGGTTTGCCTTGCCGCAGTAGGATCGGCAGCGCATGGAACAGCACTTCGCCGATGGGGTAGTGATAGTAATCGCTGGCCCAGCGCAGGATGCGCCACAGGCTGGGGGAGAACAGCGATTCGGCGTCGATCACGCTGTCGATCGGTTTGAGCTTGTCCAGCGGCAGTTCACTGGTGTCGCTGCAGCCGGTGACGATGCCGATCGCATGCTGCCTGCCCCAGGGCACGCCCACGCGCGCGCCGGCCACCGGCTGCATGCCGGGCGGCAGCAGATAGTCGAAGGTGCGGGCGAGGGGGACCGGCAAGGCAACGTGTACGACGGGCATGATCTCATCCAAATTGAAAAAAGTGGGCATCAGTTTACACGGCGCATCGGCAAATGTACGGTTCCGATTGCGCGCCCCGGCTAATGCTGTATAATTTGCCGCCTTTGGTATAATTCGATACCAAAATTCTATTATCAACCACGTGTGGTGTCTGGCGAAACAGGGCTGGATAGCGACACGGCCTTAACTGAGGTTTCCCATGAAACAAGGTATCCACCCAAAATACGAAGAAGTTACTGCTAACTGCTCTTGCGGTAACGTGATGAAGATCCGCTCCACCGTGGGCCACGATCTGAACCTGGACGTTTGTGGCGCATGCCACCCGTTCTACACTGGCAAGCAGCGTGACGTTGCTACCGGTGGCCGCGTTGACCGCTTCAACAAGCGTTTCAGCGTACCAGGCGCTAAGAAATAAGATTTCTTATCGTCCGATGAAAAAGGCGCCTTTGGCGCCTTTTTTCGTTTCTGCCGCCGGCGTTCGCCGGGCGGTTCTCAATATTCCCAGGTATCGGGATCGACACCCAGTTCGCGCATCAACACTTTCGCGGCTTCCGGAATTTCATCGCTGCGCTCTTTGCGCAGGTCTTCATCGTTCGGCAGCGGCTGGCCGGTAAAGGCATGCAGAAACGCTTCGCACAGCAGTTCGCTGTTGGTGGCGTGGCGCAGGTTGTTCACCTGGCGACGGGTCCGTTCGTCGGTGAGGATTTTCAGGACCTTCAGCGGAATGGATACCGTGATCTTTTTGACTTGCTCGCTTTTTTTACCGTGTTCAGCGTAAGGGCTGACATACTCGCCGTTCCACTCAGCCATGGGACACCTTAACTTTGTCAGAAAAATTACAAAATTCTAAAAACCGGCCAATTATGCCCGATCTTCACTGTTCTCACTAAATAAATGTCAATTTTACGCGACCAGGGTCACTGAATGCCCCGCCTCGGCCAGGCATTGCGGCTTAACATCTTATCGTCATGTCATATCGGCATAATTTTAGCGGGTATTGTGCCATTGCTCAATCTATACGCAGAGAAGTTTAGATGTCCAGATGTATTGACGTCTATCAATCCTGCGATTACTCTTTAGGCCTCATTCACCGAACCGAGAGCCGAGCGAGCCCATGACGCGTAAACCAGCCACGATTGCCGTACGCAGCGGCCTGAACGACGACGAACAGTACGGCTGCGTTGTCCCGCCGATTCATCTGTCCAGCACCTATAACTTTACCAACTTCAACCAACCCCGAGCCCATGATTACTCGCGCCGCGGCAACCCGACGCGCGACGTGGTGCAACGCGCGTTGGCGGAGCTGGAAGGCGGCGCCGGCGCGGTGATGACCGGCAGCGGGATGTCGGCGATCCATCTGGTGACCACCGTGCTGCTGAAGCCCGGCGATCTGCTGGTGGCGCCGCACGACTGCTACGGCGGCAGCTATCGGTTGTTCGACAGCCTGAGCAAACGCGGTGCCTATCGCGTGCTGTTTGTCGATCAGGGTAATGAAGCCGCCCTGCAACAGGCGCTGGCGCAAAAGCCGAAGCTGGTGTTGATCGAAAGCCCCAGCAACCCGCTGCTGCGGGTGGTGGATATCGCGGCGATCTGCGCCGCCGCGCACGCGGCGGGCGCGTTGACGGTGGTGGACAACACCTTCCTCAGCCCGGCCCTGCAACAGCCGATCGAACTCGGTGCCGATCTGGTGGTCCATTCGTGCACCAAATACCTGAACGGGCATTCGGACGTGGTGGCCGGGGCGGTGATCGCCAAAGATCCCGAGCTGGCGGTCGAGCTGGCCTGGTGGGCGAACAACATCGGCGTGACCGGCGGCGCGTTCGACAGCTATCTTTTGCTGCGCGGCATGCGCACGCTGTCGCCGCGCATCAAGGCGGCGCAGCAAAACGCTGAAGCGATTGTTGACTATTTACAGCAGCAACCGTTGGTGAAAAAGCTGTATCATCCCTCCCTGCCGGAGAATCCGGGGCATGAGATCGCCCGCCGGCAGCAGCGCGGTTTCGGCGCGATGCTGAGTTTTGAACTGGACGGCGATGAAGCGGTGCTGCGCCGTTTTCTCTCTGCCCTTGAGCTGTTTACTCTGGCAGAATCGTTGGGCGGCGTAGAAAGCCTGATCTCGCATGCAGCGACCATGACCCACGCCGGCATGGCGGCGGAGGCGCGGGCAGCGGCCGGCATCTCCGAGAGCCTGCTGCGCATTTCCGTGGGTATTGAAGACAGTGAAGATTTGATTGCCGATCTGGAACGCGCTTTCCAGGCGGCGGCAACGAGGTAAGCATGAATGCAATTGCTGTAGCAGGGCCGGTGAGTGGGCGTCAACTGCACAAGTTTGGCGGCAGCAGTCTGGCGGATGTGAAGTGTTATCTGCGTGTGGCCGGGATTATGGCGGAATACAGCCAGCCGGGCGACATGATGGTGGTATCGGCCGCCGGCAGTACCACCAACCAGTTGATCAACTGGCTGAAGCTCAGCCAGAGCGATCGCCTGTCTGCGCACCAGGTGCAGCAGACGTTGCGTCGTTATCACAGCGATCTTATCAGCGGCCTGCTGCCGCCGGAAAGCGCCGAGCCGCTGATCGCCGAGTTCATTCAGGATCTGGAACGTCTGGCGGTGCTGCTGGACGGCAAAGTCGACGAGGTGTGCTATGCCGAAGTGGTCGGGCACGGCGAGATCTGGTCGGCGCGCCTGATGGCGGCGGTGCTCAACCACCTGGATATGCAGGCGGCCTGGCTGGATGCGCGTGACTTCCTGCGCGCCGAGCGCGCCGCGCAGCCGCAGGTAGATGAAGGCCGTTCTTATCCGCTGCTGCAGCAATTGTTGGCTCAACATCCGGGCAAGCGCCTGGTGGTGACCGGCTTCATTTCGCGCAACGACGCCGGGGAAACCGTGCTGTTGGGGCGTAACGGCAGCGACTACTCCGCCACTCAGGTCGGCGCGTTGGCCGGCGCGGCGCGCGTCACCATCTGGAGCGACGTGGCCGGGGTGTACAGCGCCGACCCGCGCAAGGTGAAAGACGCCTGCCTGCTGCCGCTGCTGCGCCTGGACGAAGCCAGCGAGCTGGCGCGCCTGGCGGCACCGGTGTTGCATACCCGCACCCTGCAGCCGGTCTCCGGCAGCGATATCGATCTTCAGCTGCGCTGCAGCTACCAGCCGGAGCAGGGCTCGACGCGCATCGAGCGCGTATTGGCGTCCGGCACCGGCGCCAAGATTGTCACCAGCCACGATGACGTGTGTCTGATTGAGCTGCACGTCGCCGCTCAGCATGACTTCAAACTGGCGCAGAAAGAGTTGGATCTGGTGCTCAAGCGCGCGCAGATCAAACCGCTGGCGGTGGGCATCCATCCTGATCGCAATCGGGTGCAGCTGTGCTATACCTCCGAGGTGGTCAACAGCGCGCTGGCGACCCTGCAGGCCTCGGCGCTGCCGGGTGAACTGCACCTGCGCGAAGGGTTGGCGCTGGTGGCGATGGTCGGCGCCGGGGTGTGCAAGAACCCGCTGCACAGCCACCGTTTCTATCAGCAGCTGAAAGATCAGCCGGTCGAATTTATCTGGCAGGCGGAAGATGGCATCAGCCTGGTGGCGGTATTGCGCCAGGGGCCGACCGCGCTGCTGATCCAGGGGCTGCACCAAAGCTTGTTCCGCGCCGAGAAGCGCATCGGTCTGGTGCTGTTCGGCAAGGGCAACATTGGGTCGCGCTGGCTGGAGCTGTTTGCCCGCGAGCAGACCAATATTTCCGCGCGCAGCGGCTTCGAATTTATCCTGGCGGGGGTGGTGGACAGCCGCCGCAGCCTGCTGAACTACGAAGGGCTGGACGCCAGCCGCGCATTGGCGTTCTTTGAGGACGAGGCGCAGGCGCTCGACGAAGAGTCGCTGTTCCTGTGGATGCGCGCGCACCCGTTCGACGATCTGGTGGTGCTCGACGTGACCGCCAGCGAAGAGCTGGCCGGGCAGTATCTGGATTTCGCCAGCTACGGTTTCCACGTGATCAGCGCCAACAAGCTGGCGGGAGCCTCGTGCAGCGATACCTATCGCCAAATTCGCGACGCCTTCGCCAAAACCGGCCGCCACTGGCTGTACAACGCCACCGTCGGCGCCGGTCTGCCGGTCAACCACACGGTGCGCGATCTGCGCGACAGCGGCGACAGCATTTTGGCGATCAGCGGCATTTTCTCCGGCACGCTTTCCTGGCTGTTCCTGCAGTATGACGGCACGGTGCCGTTCACCGAGCTGGTGGATCAGGCCTGGCAGCAGGGGCTGACCGAACCGGATCCGCGGGTCGATCTCTCCGGCCAGGACGTGATGCGCAAGCTGGTGATCCTGGCGCGCGAAGCGGGCTACGACATCGAACCTAACCAGGTGCGGGTCGAGTCGCTGGTGCCGGCGGGCTGCGAGCAGGGCTCCGTCGATCAGTTCTTCGAGAACGGCGAGGCGCTGAACCAGCAGATGCAGCAGCGCTTTGAGGCCGCCAGCGAAATGGGCCTGGTGCTGCGTCACGTGGCGCGTTTCGACGCCAACGGCAAGGCGCGGGTCGGCGTGGAGGCGGTGCGTCCTGAGCATCCGCTGGCCTCGTTGCTGCCGTGCGACAACGTGTTCGCCATCGAAAGCCGCTGGTATCGCGATAATCCGCTGGTGATCCGCGGGCCGGGCGCCGGCCGCGACGTAACCGCCGGAGCGATCCAGTCAGACCTTAACCGGTTGGCGCAGCTGCTTTAATCCTCTGCGGGCGCGGGTTCACCGCGCCCCTTTGCTTTTCCTGCCATACTTATCCCTGCCGCCGTCATGAAATTCCCTCGTTGAGCGGGTGAAGATTAATCATCTTATTCCCCTCATTTTCCTGTTGACTCTTTAGCCAATATGCGGCATTTTCTATCTAGACGTCTAAACGTATAGACGCTCATCAAGATGAAAAAAACAGTGATTGATAAGAGGTGAGCAGGGTATGAGTTTTTTCCACGCAAACCAGCGGGAAGCGCTGAATCAGAGTCTGGCGGAGTTGAACGGCCAGATTAACGTATCATTCGAGTTCTTCCCGCCGCGCACCAGCGAGATGGAAGAGACCCTGTGGCAGTCGATCGATCGTCTGAGCATCCTCAAACCCAAATTCGTTTCCGTCACCTACGGCGCCAACTCCGGCGAGCGCGATCGCACCCACAGCATCATCAAAGGGATCAAGGAGCGCACCGGCCTGGAGGCGGCGCCGCACCTGACCTGCATCGACGCCAGCCCGGCGCAGCTGCGCGACATCGCGGCCGATTATTGGAACAGCGGCATTCGCCATATCGTGGCGCTGCGCGGCGATTTGCCGCCGGGCGGCGGCAAGCCGGACATGTACGCGACCGATCTGGTGGCGCTGCTGAAAGACGTGGGCGACTTCGACATTTCCGTCGCCGCCTACCCGGAAGTGCACCCGGAGGCGAAGAGCGCCCAGGCCGATTTAATCAACCTGAAGCGCAAGATCGACGCCGGCGCCAGCCGCGCCATCACCCAGTTCTTCTTCGACGTTGAGAGCTACCTGCGCTTCCGCGACCGCTGCGTCACCGCCGGTATCGACGTGGAAATCGTGCCGGGCATTCTGCCGGTGTCCAACTTCAAGCAGCTGCAGCGCTTCGCCACCATGACCAACGTGCGGGTGCCAAGCTGGATGACCAGCATGTTCGAAGGGCTGGACGACGATGCGGAGACCCGCAAAATGGTCGGCGCCAACATCGCCATGGACATGGTGAAGATCCTCAGCCGCGAAGGGGTGAAAGATTTCCACTTCTATACGCTGAACCGCGCCGAAATGAGCTACGCCATCTGCCACACGCTGGGCGTGCGCCCGGTGGCCGCCGCCTGACAGGCCTGTTTCATTGAAAAAGGGCATCGCTTACCGCGGCGCCCTTTTTTTGTGGGGAAGACAAGACATAAAAAAACGGCCCCGATAAACGGGGCCGCGATGAGGCTCACTAGCCGGTGTTGCGCATCCCGGCGGCGACGCCGGCGATGGTGACCATCAGCGCCTGCTCGACGCGGGCGTCCGGCTGCTCCTGCTGGCGCGAACGGTGCAGCAGCTCGGCCTGCAAGACGTTCAGCGGGTCGGTATAAACGTTGCGCAGCGCGATGGATTCGGCGATCCACGGCAGGTCTTCCATCAGGTGCGCATCGTTGGCGATGGTCAGCACCACCTTGATGTCGCTTTCCAGCTGATCGCGCAGCTGTTGGCCCAGCGGCCACAGCGATTTATCCACCAGGCGCTGATCGTAGTATTCCGCCAGCCACAGGTCGGCCTTGGCGAACACCATTTCCAGCATGGCGATGCGGGTGGAGAAGAACGGCCAGTCGCGACACATCGCCTCCAGTTCCGCCTGTTTGCCGGCTTTCACCGCCTCCTGCAATCCGGCGCCGGCGCCGAGCCAGGCCGGCAGCATCAGGCGGTTCTGCGTCCAGGCGAAGATCCACGGAATGGCGCGCAGGCTCTCTACGCCGCCGTTCGGCTTGCGTTTGGCCGGGCGTGAGCCCAGCGGCAGTTTACCCAGCTCCAGCTCCGGCGTGGCCGCGCGGAAGTAAGGCACGAAGTCCGGGTTTTCACGCACGTAGCCGCGATACATCCGGCAGGAGGTGTCTGACAGATCGTCCATCAGCGCCCGCCATTCTTTCTTCGGTTCCGGCGGCGGCAGCAGGTTAGCCTCGAGGATCGCGCCGGCATACAGCGCCAGGCTGCTGATGGTGACTTCCGGCAGGCCGAACTTGAAGCGGATCATCTCTCCCTGCTCGGTGACGCGCAGGCCGCCCTTCAGGCTGCCCGGCGGCTGCGACAGCAGCGCCGCATGCGCCGGTGCGCCGCCGCGGCCGATGGAACCGCCGCGCCCATGGAACAGCGTCAGCGCCACGCCGGCTTTTTCACAGGTTTTGATCAGCGCGTCCTGCGCACGGTACTGCGCCCAGGACGCGGCCATCACGCCGGCGTCTTTCGCCGAGTCGGAGTAGCCGATCATTACCATCTGTTTGCCCTGAATAAAGCCGCGATACCAGTCGATATTCAGCAGCTGGGTCATTACGTCGTCGGCGTTGTTCAGATCGTCGAGAGTTTCGAACAGCGGAGCGACCGGCAGCGCGAACGGGCAACCGGCCTCTTTCAGCAGCAGGTGCACCGCCAGCACGTCGGAAGGCGTGCGCGCCATCGAAATCACGTAGGCGGCGATCGAGCCCTGCGGCGCTTCGGCGATCACCCGGCAGGTTTCCAGCACTTCCTGCGTGTCGGCGCTCGGTTGCCATTTCAGCGGCACCAGCGGGCGTTTGGAGTTCAGTTCGCGGATCAGGAACGCCTGTTTATCGGCTTCCGACCAGCTTTCATAGTCGCCCAGCCCCAGGTAGCGGGTCAGCTCGGCGATGGCCTCGGTATGGCGGGTGCTTTCCTGGCGCACGTCGATGCGCACCAGCGGCACGCCGAAGCAGCGCACGCGGCGCAGGGTATCCAGCAGCTGACCGTTGGCGATGATGCCCATGCCGCAGGCCTGCAGCGATTGGTAGCAGGCATACAGCGGCTCCCACAGCTGCTCGTTGTTCACCAGCAGGTCGTGCGGCTTCAGCACGCGTTCGCCTTTCAGGCGGCCTTCCAGATAGGCCTGGGAGCTCATCAGCTGGCTGCGCAGCTGCTTCATGATTTCGCGGTACGGTTCCTGCACCTCGTCACCGCCGGCGCGGGCGCGCAGCTCCGGGGTGCATTCGGTCATCGATAGCTCGGAGACCAGCACCTGAATATCGCGGGTGAACAGGTCGCAGGCTTTCCAGCGGCTGAGCAGCAGCACATGGCGGGTAATTTCGGCTGTCACGTTCGGGTTGCCGTCGCGGTCGCCGCCCATCCAGGAGGTGAAGCGCACCGGCACAGCTTCCGCCGGCAGGCTGTAATCGATGGAGTTTTCCAACTGCTCGTTGAACTCGCGCAGGAACGCCGGCACGCCTTCCCACAGGCTGTTTTCCACCACCGCGAAGCCCCATTTGGCTTCGTCGATCGGGGAAGGGCGATGTTTGCGAATTTCATCGGTGTGCCACGACTGGGCCACCAGCTGGCGCAGGCGGCGCATGATCTTGTTGCGCTCGTAGTCGGCCAGATCGTTGTGATCGAGCTGGCTGAGACAGGTGTTGA
Organism: Serratia sp. MF1(2023); assembly: GCF_030954545.1. NCBI lineage: Bacteria > Pseudomonadati > Pseudomonadota > Gammaproteobacteria > Enterobacterales > Yersiniaceae > Serratia > Serratia sp. MF1(2023). Next base: position 134,117 of record NZ_JAVHUX010000038.1, read on the forward strand.
CCTCCACCAGCTTGTGGATCAGGGTGCGACGGGTGATCTCCGTCGGGTGCGCCGTCAGTACCAGCTCGATGGAAAGTTGCGACACCGCGTGCTGCAGCTCTTTGTCGCTGAGCTTTTTGTCTTTGAGACGGCTGAACAGCTGCGCCAGCGCTTCCGGGTTGCTGGCGGCTTCGCCGTTGGGCGAAATGCTGTGGTACTGCTCGGCGACGTTGGTCAGGTTGAGGAACTGGCTGAAGGCGCGCGCCACCGGCAGCAGCTCGTCGTTGGACAGGTTCTGCAGGGTGGAGAGCAGCTCCTGGCGATGCGCTTCGTTGCCGGCGCGTGAAGATTTGGAAAGCTTACGGATGGTCTCAACGCGATCGAGAATATGCTCGCCCAGCGCTTCTTTGATGGTATCGCCGAGCAATTTGCCGAGCATACTGACATTACTGCGCATTGCCGAATATTGTTCGTTCATATAACCCCTGACCCAGTTCTGTATGATTTTTATCTTGTAAATAAATTTCACGCGTCAGGCGCAGACCGCCTGCCTGATCACATCGCGTTCCTGTCCAATCGTCAATTGACACTATTTTTAGCAAAAAAACATCAAAATCGGCGCATTTTCTGAAATTTAATTACGCCGCATCGGTTATCAGCGTGGCTTATTTCGCCGTTTTCTACTTATTTTGAGTTAGGGGAAGCATAGCGCGTTTCCCCTGTTAAATGTCGGGTTTACTGCCGGCAAAAGTGATTGACCAGCTGGCCCAGCAGTTTGCGCGTCGGTTCGATAAACGCGGTGTCGATGTATTCGTCCGGCTGGTGGGCCTGATCGATGGAACCGGGCCCGAGCACCAACGTCGGGCAGACCTGCTGCACGAACGGCGCTTCGGTGCAGTAGTTGACCACCTGCGTGCGGGTGCCCAGCAGCTCCTCGATCACCGCCACCATGCGGTGGTCGGTCGGGCATTCGTAACCCGGCACCGACGCGTGCAGCTCTTCGATGGTCAGGCGGCCCGGCCAGCGTTGGCTCACCGGCTCCAATGCCTGATGCATCAGCTCGTTGATGTTGTCGAGCGTCATGCCGGGCAGCGGGCGGATATCCAGGTGCAGCTCGCAGCAGGCGCAGATGCGGTTGGCCGCGTCGCCGCCGCTGATATGGCCGAAGTTCATGGTGGGATAAGGCACGGCGAACGCCGGATTGTTGTAGCGCTCCTGCAGGGTTTTGCGCAGCTCCATCAGGCGGCCGATGGATTCGTGCATCAGATCGATGGCGTTGACGCCGCGCGCCGGATCGCTGGAGTGGCCGGACTGGCCGACGATGCGAATGGCGTTGGCCATGTGGCCCTTGTGTGCGCGCACCGGCTGCAGCGAGGTCGGTTCGCCGATGATGGCGAAATCCGGACGAATGGCGGTGGAGGCGGCGAAATAACGTGCGCCGGCCATCGTCGTTTCTTCATCTGCGGTCGCCAGAATGTACAGCGGCTTGGTCAATTTGCTCGCGTCGATGTCGCGCACCGCATCCAGAATAAAGGCGAAGAAGCCTTTCATGTCGGCGGTGCCCAGGCCGTAGAGCTTGTTGTCGTGCTCGGTCAGGGTGAAGGGATCGCGCGTCCAGCGGCCTTCGTCGTAAGGCACCGTATCGGTATGGCCGGCCAGCAGCAGGCCACCGCTGCCTTCGCCGATGCTGGCCAGCAGGTTGAATTTGTGGCGCGATTCCGGCACCGGCTGTACGTCGACGCGAAAGCCCAGGTCGGCAAACCAGCCGGCCAGCAAGTTGATTAACGCCTCATTGCTCTGATCGAGGCCGGCATCGGTGGCGCTGATCGACTTCGTTGCGATCAACGCCCGGTACAGCTCAATAAATGGAGGTAATTTCATCTTCACTGTTGACAGCCTTTGGTTAGGATAGTATCAATATTCATGCATTTATTTTGAATAAAAATACAGTAAGCCGACGCGTAAGGGAACCCGATACCCGGATGTTTATAAAAGCATCAACGCCAGGCTCCGTGGGTGAACGGCGCAACAACGCTGGCTAGCCCTGTTACCTGGGTCGCAAGCGACCGCACGTCAGTTTAGAAGGTGAAAGGCCACATGTTGAATACGCTGATCGTTGGTGCCAGCGGTTACGCCGGAGCGGAGCTCACGGCTTACCTGAATCGCCACCCACACATGAACATAACCGCTTTAGCGGTTTCAGCGCAAAGTGCAGATGCAGGAAAGTTGCTTTCCGATCTCCATCCCCAGTTGAAAGGCATCGTCGATCTGCCGCTGCAGCCGTTGACCGACGTCGCCAATGCGGCGCAGGGCATCGACGTGGTGTTCCTCGCCACCGCTCATGAAGTCAGCCACGATATCGCACCGGCCTTCCTGGCGGCGGGCTGCGTGGTGTTCGACCTGTCGGGCGCCTTCCGCGTGCAGGACGCCGATTTTTATAGCCAGTACTACGGTTTCGAGCATCAGCATGGCGCCCTGCTGGAGCAGGCGGTGTACGGCCTGGCGGAATGGCAGAGCGACAAGATTAAACAGGCGCAGCTGATTGCCGTGCCGGGCTGTTACCCGACGGCGGCGCAGCTGGCGCTGAAACCGTTGATCGAAAAACAGCTGCTGAACCTCGACCAGTGGCCGGTGATCAACGCCACCAGCGGCGTCAGCGGCGCCGGGCGCAAGGCCAGCATGACCACCAGCTTCTGCGAAGTGAGCCTGCAGCCATACGGTATTTTCACCCACCGGCACCAGCCGGAGATCGCCGCGCACCTGGGCGTGCCGGTCATCTTTACGCCGCACCTGGGCAACTTCCCGCGCGGCATCCTTGAAACCATCACCTGCCGCCTGAAGGCCGGCGTGACCGCGCAGGACGTGGCCGCCGCCTACCACGCCGCCTATGACGACAAGCCTCTGGTGCGGCTGTACGACCAGGGCGTGCCGGCGCTGAAAGCGGTGGTGGGGCTGCCGTTCTGCGACATCGGTTTTGCGGTGCAGGGCGAGCATCTGATCGCCGTGGCGGTGGAAGACAACCTGCTGAAAGGCGCGGCGGCACAGGCGGTGCAATGCCTGAATATCCGTTTCGGCTTCCCGGAAACCCAGTCACTCCTTTAAACCAGCGTGAGTAAACAGCAATGAACCCGTTAATTATCAAGTTAGGTGGCGTGTTATTAGACAGTGAAGAAGCGCTGGAGCGTCTGTTTACCGCGCTGGACAGCTACCGGCAGCAGCATCAGCGCCCGCTGGTGATCGTGCACGGCGGCGGCTGCGTGGTGGACGAACTGATGAAGCAGCTCTCTTTGCCGGTGGTGAAAAAGAACGGCCTGCGGGTCACGCCGGCCGATCAGATCGACATCATCACCGGCGCGCTGGCCGGCACCGCCAACAAAACGCTGCTGGCGTGGGCGATTAAACACCAAATCAACGCCGTCGGCCTGAGCCTGGCGGACGGCGGCAGCGCAGTCGTGACCCCGCTCGATCCGGCATTGGGCCACGTCGGCAACGCGCAGCCCGGTTCCCCCGCGCTGCTCAATACCCTGCTGAGCGCCGGCTACCTGCCGGTTGTCAGCTCCATCGGCATCACCGCCGATGGGCAGTTAATGAACGTGAACGCCGATCAGGCGGCGACGGCGCTGGCGGCGACGCTGGGGGCGGATCTGATCCTGCTGTCGGACGTCAGCGGCATCCTCGACGGCAAGGGGCAACGCATTGCGGAAATGACGGCGCAAAAAGCGGAACAACTGATCGCGCAAGGCATTATCACCGATGGTATGGTGGTGAAGGTGAATGCGGCGCTCGACGCTGCCCGCACCCTCGGCCGCCCGGTGGATATCGCCAGCTGGCGCCATGCCGATCAGCTTCCTGCTTTGTTTAACGGTGTGTCGATTGGCACCCGGATCCTCGCTTAATTTTAGAATTAGAAAGGAATAGATCATGCAAAACCAAGGCATCAAAAAAATCGTTCTGGCGTACTCCGGCGGCCTGGATACCTCGGCCATCATTCCATGGCTGAAAGAGAACTACGGCGGCTGTGAAGTGGTGGCGTTCGTGGCGGACATCGGTCAGGAGCGCAGCGATCTGGAAGGCGTGGAGCAAAAAGCCCTGCAGTCCGGTGCCTCTGAATGTCACGTGGTCGATCTGCGTGAAGAATTTATCCGCGATTACGTTTATCCGGTGCTGCAGACCGGCGCCCTGTACGAGGGCAGCTACCTGCTGGGCACCTCGATGGCGCGGCCGATCATCGCCAAGGCGCAGGTCGAGCTGGCGTTGAAAGTGGGCGCCGACGCGCTGTGCCACGGTGCGACCGGCAAAGGCAACGATCAGGTGCGTTTCGAGACCACCTACACCGCGCTGGCGCCGCAGCTGAAAGTGGTGGCGCCGTGGCGTGAGTGGAATCTGCGTTCCCGTGAAGCGCTGCTGGATTACCTGAAAGAGCGCAACATCCCGACCACCGCGTCGCTGGAGAAGATCTACAGCCGCGATGAAAACGCCTGGCACATCTCCACCGAAGGCGGCGTGCTGGAAAGCCCGTGGAATGCGCCGAACAAAGATTGCTGGGTGTGGACCGTCGATCCGCAGGAAGCGCCGGACCAGCCTGAGCAGGTGACCGTGACCGTTGAGAAAGGCCGCGTTGTGGCGGTTAACGGTAAAGCGCTGTCGCCGTACCAGTGCCTGGAAACCCTGAACGCGCTGGGCGCCAAGCACGGCGTCGGCCGTATCGACATCGTGGAAAACCGCCTGGTGGGCATCAAATCCCGCGGCTGCTATGAAACCCCGGGGGGCACCATCATGGTGGCGGCGCTGCGCGCCGTCGAGCAGTTGGTGCTGGACCGCGACAGCTTCAAATGGCGCGAGCAGCTGGGCCTGGAGATGTCTTATGTGGTGTACGACGGCCGCTGGTTTGCGCCGCTGCGCCGTTCGCTGCAGGCTTCCGCCGAGGCGCTGGCTGAAGAGGTGAACGGCGAAGTGGTGCTGCAGCTGTACAAAGGCCAGGTGACGGCGACCCAGAAAAAATCCGCCAACAGCCTGTACTCCGAAGAGTTCGCCACCTTCGGTGAAGACGAAGTTTACGATCACAGCCACGCGGGCGGCTTTATCCGCCTGTTCTCTCTGTCTTCACGCATCCGCGCGTTGAACGAGAAAAAGAATAAATAATCGATTGGCGTGACTCTGCAAGGGCGCAGCATGCTGCGCCCTTTCGCATAAAAATTCAGGAGTAAGATATGGCACTTTGGGGCGGACGGTGCACTCACGCGGCGGAACAGCGCTTCACGCACCTCCACCATCCGCCGCGGTTCCCTTAGCGCCTGGCGGAGCAGGACAACGTGGGCTCGGTGGCCTGGTCGAAGGCGCAGGTGACCGTGTCCGTTGAGAAAGGCCGCGTTGTGGCGGTTAACGGTAAAGCGCTGTCGCCGTACCAGTGCCTGGAAACC
>NZ_JAVHUX010000019.1:0-139901 GCF_030954545.1 Serratia sp. MF1(2023)
TCCTGAGCGTGAACATGAAACGACTGCTTGCCGAGGTCAATACCGATGAGCGTAACGTTTTGCATGATGATCCCCTTCAGAAAGAAAAACACCCTGCCAGCGTACCGCTCACAGGGTGGGGGTGACCATCTCATTAACCGGGGAGAATCCCCGGTTTTTTCGTTTTGAGACGGCGTTAACGGTGAGCCAATTCGACTTCGTCTTCGCTGTCCATCACGGTTTTGTCGGTTTGCTTCATCAGCTGGCTGGTGATGGTGCCCGCCGCCATGGAGCCGTTGACGTTCAGCGCGGTACGGCCCATGTCGATCAGCGGTTCGACCGAGATCAGCAGCGCGACCAGCGTCACCGGCAGGCCCATCGCCGGCAGCACGATCAGCGCGGCGAAGGTGGCGCCGCCGCCCACGCCCGCCACACCGGCGGAGCTGATGGTGACGATGCCGACCAGGGTGGCGATCCACACCGGATCCAGCGGGTTGATGCCGACGGTCGGCGCAACCATCACCGCCAGCATTGCCGGGTAGAGGCCTGCACAGCCGTTCTGGCCGATGGTGGCGCCGAACGACGCCGAGAAGCTGGCGATGGATTCCGGCACGCCCAGGTGACGGGTCTGCGCTTCCACGTTCAATGGAATGCTGGCGGCGCTGGAGCGGCTGGTGAAGGCGAAGGTGATCACCGGCCACACCTTGCGGAAGAATTTCAGCGGATTAACGCCGGTGAAGGCCAGCAGGGCGGCGTGAACCACGAACATGATGGCCAGGCCGATGTACGAGGCCACCACGAAGCTGCCGAGCTTGACGATGTCGTGAATGTTGGAACCGGCAACCACTTTGGTCATCAGCGCCAGCACGCCGTACGGCGTCAGTTTCATGACCAGACGCACCAGCTTCATCACCCAGGCTTGCAGGGTGTCGATAGCCACCAGCACGCGCTCGCCTTTCGGCTTGTCGTCTTTCAGCAGCTGCAGCGACGCCACGCCGAGGAAGGTGGCGAAAATCACCACGCTGATGATCGACGTCGGGCTGGCGCCGGTCAGATCGGCGAACGGGTTTTTCGGGATGAACGACAGCACCATCTGCGGCACGGTCAGGTCGGCCAGTTTACCCACGTAGTTGGTCTGGATTGCCGTCAGGCGCGCGCTTTCCTGCGCGCCCTGCACCAGGCCTTCGGCGGTCAGGCCGAACAGGTTGGTGACCAGTACGCCCACCAGCGCCGAGATCAGCGTGGTGAACAGCAGCGTGCCGATAGTCAGGACGCTGATTTTGCCCAGAGAAGAGGCGTTATGCAGCTTGGCCACCGCGCTCAGGATCGAGGCGAACACCAGCGGCATGACGATCATTTGCAGCAGCTGCACATAGCCGTTGCCGACGATGTTGAACCAGCTGATGGATTCTTTCAGTACCGGGTTGTCGGAGCCGTACACCAGCTGCAAGCCCAGGCCGAACACCACGCCGACCACCAGGCCGACCAGCACTTTTTTCGCCAGGCTCCATTGCTTGTGGCGGGTTTGCGCCAGCAGCAACAGGAGCGCGACAAACACCAGCACGTTAATCACGAGCGGAAAATTCATCCCCAATGTCTCCAATCATCTTTCTTATAAAAACGACTACGCATCACGTATGTCGCGATGTAAATATCGTAACAGTTTGCCGAGTGGCCCACTTATATCCAAATGGAATTTGATATAGCTTTTTGTGTGTTTTTGTTCGTTTTATATACATGAAGGTGATTGGTTGAGCGGATTTTTGTGATCAGAGTCTAATATTTCTGATTTGCTCGACATAGGATTGCACCGGCAGGGTGAAATCACCTTGCCAGCAGATGGCAAACGCCACCAGGCATAGACACAGCACACGCTCGAGCTGGTTGCCTTTTTGCGAGTTGAGCAGCGGCAGGCGAAAACGCCAGCGGCACGGCCACAGCAGCGGCACGCCGGCGGGGGTGAGCATATCGGCCAGCAAATGGCTGAAGTAGCCGATGATCATGGCGTGCAGCGCGTCGGCCGGGATCGGCCAGCTGCGCGGCACGTCCAGCTGGAACAGCGCCATGCCGCCGGCGATCGCCAGCAGGCTGTGGGTGAAACCGCGGTGGCCGAATGCGCGGGCGATGGGAATGGCGAGCCAGCGCAGACGCTGGCCCAGCACCGACTTGGGGTGATCGATATCCGGCAGCAGCGAGGTCAGCAGCGCGGCGGGTATGATGTGCCACCAGTCGCCGGTAGCCAGCTCTGGCGTCACTTCCGCCTTCTTGGCGAAGATCGCGCAAGCGACAGAGAATATAAGGTGTCCTTCCGCGGTCATGCTGTTGCGATTCCGGCTGGTAAACTGTTAATTTATCCAGTATATGGGAAAATTCCCAGTAGTGGAAGCAGTTACCCTGTAACCAATTGTTTATTTTCCCCTGTTTTACAACGGGTTGTTACGGCAATGCGTAACAAATCATCGCTTTTGACGGGCGTGAACAAAAAGCGGGCAATGGGCGGTGCGGAACGGAGAGAAACAAGGGTGGTTTTCAGTACGCAGCGGCGGGAGGAAGCGGCGGCCTTGAACAGCGCTGCGTGGCAGTGACAACGCTCCGCGGGCCGTCGCTTTCCCTGCCGCCCAGCATAATAATAACAACATGCCAATTCAATAATAATGAAACACTGTTTCGTTTGTTTTGCGGCGCGGATCCCCTTTATGCGCAGAGCGGCAAAGCCAGGGCGCCGGTGGCCGGCGCCGCAGGTCAGGCAAAGTGGGCGGGGGTGAGCTGTTCCAGGGTCTCCAGCTGGTGGTCCGCCAGCGCCCAGCGCGGATCGTGGCGGTATTCGGCGGCCGGGATGACGATGGAACGCATGCGCGCGGCCTTGGTGGCGATCATGCCGTTAAAGGAGTCTTCCAGCGTGATGCAGCGCAGCGGATCGCTGCCCAGGCGCTCGGCGGCGATCAGGTAGACCTCCGGATGCGGTTTGCTGTACGGCAGGTATTCGGCGGAAACCAGCTGATCGAAGTAGCCCTCAAGATCGAACATCTTCAGCACCTGCCGTTGCATGTGCAGCGGCGAGGCGGAGGCGAGGCCGATGTTCAGCCCCTGCTCGCGGCACAGCTCCAGCGCCTGCCGGACGCCAGGCAGCAGCGGGCGCGTCTCGTGCACCAGCTCGATGGCGCGTTCGATAATCCGCGCCGACACCTCATCGAGCGATACGCCTTGCCACGGCATCGCCTGGTACCACATTTTCACCACCAGATCGATGCGCAGCCCCAGGGTGTCCGGCAGCTTGTGGCGATCGGACAGATCCAGACCCAGCGCGCCGAAGATATCCAGCTCGGCCTGCAGCCACAGCGGTTCCGAGTCGATCAACAAGCCGTCCATATCAAAAATTGCGGTTTCAATGCGTTGCGAATAAGCCATTAACGGTTAACTCCTGCCGGCGCGGGTGAATGTGCCCGATACTCTATCATCGCCGGTGGCGAGACTAAAATCTTTGCCTGCGCGTTTGGCTTTTGCCAAAGCGAAGGATATTCCACACCTCGCGTAATTTTAACCACCAGCGTTGGTGTTGGCGCTCGGTGACCTGTTGCAACATGCGGGCATAGTCCAGCACCAGTCCCGGCGTCCAGGTCATGCTTTCGCCACGGCTGCGCAGCACCGCCAGCATCCACAGATTGGGATCCAGCACCAATAACAGAAAACGGCGCCACAGATGTTTATCGCCCAGCACGCCCTCCAGCGCGCTGTCGAGTGCGCCGATGACCGTGGTGGAGCAGTTGCGCCGAGTCAGGTTGTAAGTCGCGTCCTGCCGATACCGCCGCCAGAATGCGCGCAGCGCCGCCGGGTTATAGCGATAGAACTGAATTTTCTTGTCCGGCGGGCACCAGGCGGCGATCTCGCCCGGCAGGTCGGGCAGGAAACGCCCGTCGACGTTGTTCTGTTCGCCGGCATGCAGCAACTGGCGGAAATCCTGAACGGAATGGCTGATGTCGTTGAGCGGGTAGTGACTGATATACACATCCGGCGCGAGCGCCAGGGCGGCATGACCGGTGGAGATATTGCCGCCGCCGTCGACCGCCGCGATGTATCGGTCGACGATGTAACGCCGGCGTGGATCTTTAGCCGCACCAATCGGTGTCCAGACATACACCGTGAGCGGCGTAGCCTCGTCCGCCGGGGGCGGTGGCTGCCGCGCGGGGTACTGATTCAGAGAGAAGCTTGCCAGCCTCCGGGCGATACGCAATAAAGCCCAGCCGGAAAGCACCATCATCACGCCGAGGCAAAAGGGCACCGTCATCCGGTGCGGCGCCGGCCAGCCGACAAAAATCATCAACGAAAGCAGGATCTCGCCGCCGCCCGCCAGCGCCACGGTTTTCCATCGACTGTGTTGAATCACCGTGGAGGAGGCGATGCGCACGGCGCCGTCAAGCAGCAGCGCGCTGCCAAACACCACGGTGGCGACGATGTTATCGTCTGCGGGCACGTCCAACATTAAAAAGGCCATAAACACGAAGCCCAGCCCCTTCAGCAGCACCGGTCTGCTGGCAGAAGAGCCGATCACCAGCGCGGCGGATATCGCCACCAGCCCCTCCAGCGCCAGGATGACCGCCAGCGCATCCAGCGCCAGCACGGATCGGCCATCCTGCAGTATGTCGAACAGCACCAGCGCCCCTGCGGCTATCCACAGCCAACCGAACAGCACCAGCAGGCGGCGCTGGCCGTGCAGCGCCTGCGCGCCCAGCAATAAGATAATCAGTCGAATCATGGCGGCCTCTGCCCGAATGGATAACTTTATCTCTTCAATGATAGTGCCCGGACGGCGTTAAGCAGTTGATTTCGGCGAATTCGGCTAAGCTTGTAGCACAGCGGGAATGAAGAAAACGGTGGGCGAGCTTTGCCAACTGCAGGTAGACTTAGCCGATTCGGTTACGTCGCTAACAAGGGGAACACATGACGTATCAACAGGCCGGGCGTATCGCCATTTTGAAACGCATTCTCGGATGGGTGGTTTTTATCCCGGCGTTGCTGTCTACGCTGATTTCCGTGCTGGGCTTTGTCTACCAGCACAGTGAAAAAACTAAGGGCATCAACGCGGTGATGCTGGATTTTGTCCACGTGATGGTGGACATGGTGCGTTTCAATACGCCGTTCCTGAACCTTTTCTGGTACAACTCCCCGGTGCCTGACGTGGATAAAAGCCTGTTCAGCGGCGCCAATCTGATGTTCATCATCATCTACATACTGATCTTCGTCGGGCTGGCGCTGCAGGCTTCCGGCGCGCGCATGTCGCGCCAGGTCAAGTTCATCCGCGAAGGGTTGGAAGACCAGATGATCCTGGAGCAGGCCAAGGGCAGCGAAGGGCACACGCGCCAGCAGCTGGAGGAGCGCATTACGCTGCCGCACCACACCATCTTCCTGCAATACTTCCCGCTGTACATCCTGCCGATTGTGATTGCGGTGATCGCCTGGTTCGTGATCCGCCTGTTGGGGCAGTTGGCCGGCGCGGCCTGAGGCATGAACGGGGCGCCGAGCGGCGCCCCGGAACGTTACGACGCCTCGGGCTGCAACAGCGCCTCCACCGCGCGTTGCGCAGCCACCAGATGCTGGCCGCCGAACAGGTTGCTGCGGTTGAGCAGGTAGTACAGCTGATACAGCGGCTGGCGCTCGATAAACCCGGCACCCAGCGGCCACACGCTCTGATAGCCGTCGTAGATCTGCGGCGGCAGCTCCGGATACAGCGGCAGCATCGCCAAATCGCACTCTCGGTCGCCCCAGTAACTGGCCGGGTCGAACAGAATCGGCCCGTTGGCGGTCATCGCGCAGTTGCCCGGCCACAGGTTGCCGTGCAGCAGGGAAGGTTGCGGCTGGTGGTGCTGCAAGCGCAGATACACCCGATCGACGATGTCGTCGATATCGCCGAAGGTCATGCCTTTCTCCGCCGCCAGCTGCAGCTGCCAGCCGATGCGCTGCTCGGCGAAGAATTCCGACCAGCGGCGCTGCCAGGCGTTGGGTTGCGGGGTGGTGGTCAGATCGCTGTCGAAGTCGAGACCGAACTGCGGTTGCTCGCTCCACTGGTGCAGATGCGCCAGCTGCTGGCCCAGGCAGTAGGCGCCGTGGGCGTCGAGGGGTTTCAACTGCTGATACTCCAGCAGCAGGAAGCTGTAGTCGCGATCGCTGCCGACGCCGTACACTTCCGGCACCCGCACGCTTTTGCTGCGTGCCAGCAACGCCAGCTGATCGGCCTCGGCGGTGAATATCGGCAGTTGTTCCCGGGCGTCGCATTTCACGAACACCTCGTTGTCACCGTAACTCACGCGCCACGCCGGGTGAATGTCGCCCCCGGGCAGTTCAATCCTTTCGCGTATCTCTGCGCTGCCAAGATGTTCACTTAACAGACGGCTAACGGCTTGCCACATGGTATCTCCCCCCTCTGTGCTGCCTGATAATTCATTAGGTTAGCGTCTTTCCCGTGGTGAAAACACGACGCGGCGCACAGCCGGCGTCAAAGGCGGCGATTTTTTCAGCGTCTCGCCAGCTCAAAGTATATACCCTATTGATTAATTTAAGCGCAATACCGGTTGCAACTTGATGACAACAACGCAATGAGCGGGGGCAGGCGATGCGGCGAGCAGAGGGCATCGCCGCATCGGAGGGGATTAACCGCCGGTGAGGGCGTTTTGGTTACGCTGTAACGGACGCAGCTTGCTGTACAACAAGGCGATAACGAACAGCACGGCCTGTACGATGACGATGCAGGGCCCGGTGGCGCCGTCGATGTGGAAGCTGATCAGGGTGCCAAGCACGCAGGAGAACACCGACACTACCGTCGCCACCACCAGCATGCGTTCGAAGCGGCGGCACAGCATAAAGGCGATGATGCCCGGGGCGATCAGCATGGCGATCACCAGGATCACCCCCACGGCCTGCAGCGAGGCGACGATGGTCATCGCCAGCAGGCACAGCAGCCCGTAGTGCAGCAGCTTGACCGGCAGGCCAATCACCCGCGCATGATGCGGATCGAAGCAGTACAGCATGAAGTCTTTGCGCTTGAGCAGCACCACCGCTAGGGTGATGCCGGCGATCAGCAGTGTTTGCTTCAGCTCGCCGTCGGTAATGCCCAGCATGTTGCCGAACAAAATGTGGCTCAGGTGCTGGTCGGTATCGATGCGTGAGAACAGCACCAGGCCGAAGGCGAACATGCCGGAGAAGACGATGCCCATCACCGTGTCTTCTTTCACCCGGCTGTTCTCTTTCAGGTAGCCGGTGGCTACCGCACAGAAGATGCCGGAAAGGAAGGCGCCGATCGCCAGCGGAATGCCGACCACGAACGCCACCACGATGCCGGGCAGCACCGCGTGCGAGATGGCGTCGCCCATCAGCGACCAGCCTTTGAGCACCAGATAACAGGAGAGCACGGCGCACACTACGCCGGTGACGATGGCGGCGACGATCGCCCGCTGCATGAACGGGTAGGCGAAGGGTTCGCTGAGCAGTTGATACAGGGTGTCCATCAGCGGCCTCCGGTTTGCGAATGCGCCACGCGGCGCCGAGACGCCAGCAGGCCGTGTTTCGGCGCGAAGAAGAACGCCGCCAGGAACACCAGCGTTTGCAGGGTGACGATCACGCCTCCGGTGGCGCCGTCGAGGAAGAAGCTCAGGTAGGCGCCGATGCCGCTGGTCAATGCGCCGATGATGATGGCGATGATCACCAGCCGGCTGAAGCGATCGGTCAACAGATAGGCGGTAGCGCCCGGCGTGATCACCATGGCGATCACCAAAATGGCGCCGACGGTTTGCAGCGCGGCGACGGTGCAGGCGCTGAGCAGGGTGAAGAACAGGATCTTCAGCCGCAGCGGCGACAGGCCGATCGACACCGCGTGGCTTTCGTCGAAGAACACCGCCAGCAGGTCTTTCCACACCAGGCACAGGATCAGCAGCGAAACGCCGATAATGATTTCCACCTGCAGCACGTCTTCATCGGCGATGCCGAGGATGTTGCCGAAGATGATCGACTGCACGTTGACCGAGGTGGGGTTGAGCGACACGATCAGCAGGCCGACGGCGAAGAAGGTGGAGAAGATAAAGCCGATGATGGCGTCTTCGCGCAGCCGGGTGATGTGGCGCACCAGCGTCATCGCCAGCGCCGCCAGCATGCCGGTGAAGAAGGCGCCGGCGGCGTAGGGCAGGCCGAGGGCGTAGGCGCCGGCCACGCCGGGCACCACCGAGTGCGACAGCGCGTCGCCCATCAGCGACCACCCTTTCAACATCAGGTAGGCGGAGAGGAACGCGCAGGCGGCGCCGACGATGGCGCTGACCCAGATGGCCTTCACCATGTAGTTATAACTGAAAGGTTGCAGCAGAAGGTCCAGCATCAGGATTGTTTCTCCCTGGCCTGGCTGTTGGCCGGCGGATCGCTCTTGGTGTGGCCGTAGAACACCGCCGGGCGCTCATCGTCGGTCAACACCGTAACGGTGCGCGGATCGTTGTCGTCGTGCAGATCCGGGCCGGAGAGGTTGATATGGCGCAGCACGCCGCCGAACGCCTGCTCCAGATTGCTCTGGGTGAAGGTGGTTTCGGTCGGGCCGGCGGCCAGCACCGTGCGGTTGATGAGGATCACCCGATCGCAAAACTCCGGCACGCTGCCGAGGTTGTGGGTGGAGACCAGTATCAGGTGCCCCTCGTCGCGCAATGCGCGCAGCAGATCGATAATGGCATTCTCGGTTTTCACATCCACGCCGGTGAACGGTTCATCCAGCAGCAGCACGGTGCCCTGTTGCGCCAGTGCGCGCGCCAGAAACACGCGCTTCTTCTGGCCGCCCGACAGCTCGCCGATCTGCCGGCCGCGCAGCTCGCTCAGGCCGACGCGCTCCAGCGCCTTGTCGACCCGCAGCCGATCCTCGCGCGACGGAATACGCAGGAAGTTCATCTTGCCGTAGCGGCCCATCATCACCACGTCTTCCACCAGCACCGGGAAGTTCCAGTCGACGTCTTCGGTCTGCGGCACGTAGGCGATCAGATTCTTTTTCAGCGCCTCCGCCACCGGTTTGTCGCTCAGCGACACCCGGCCGGCGGTGGGCCTGACCAGGCCCATGATGCTTTTGAACAACGTCGACTTGCCGCTGCCGTTGACACCGACCAGCGCGCAGATCGAACCGCCGCTCAGGGTAAAGCTGGCGTTGTGAATGGCGGTGTGTCCGTTGTTGTAGGTCACTGTGACGTCGTCCACGTTCAACTCAGGGCGGACAAACGGTTCATGGGTCATTGATCGAATCCTTTGGCGATGGTTTGCACGGTGGTGTTAAGCAGGTCGATGTAGGTCGGCACCGGACCGTCGCGGGTGGACAGCGAGTCTACGTACAGCACGCCGCCGTATTTGGCGCCGGTTTCTTTCGCCACCTGTTTGGCCGGCTTGTCCGAAATGGTGCTCTCGCTGAACACTACCGGAATATGGTGGGCGCGCACTGCGTCGATCACCCGGCGCACCTGCTGCGGCGAGCCTTGCTCATCGGCGTTGATCGGCCACAGATAGACTTCTTTCAGCTGATAGTCCTGCGCCAGGTAGCTGAAGGCGCCTTCGCTGGTCACCAGCCAGCGCTGTGCGGCCGGAATGCGCGCCAGGCGTTCGCGCAGCGGGGCGTCCAGCGCGCCGATTTTCTCTGCGTAGGCTTTGGCATTGCGGTTATAGGTTGTCGCGTTGTCCGGATCGTGCTCCACCAGCGCTTTGCGGATGTTCTCGATGTATACCAGCGCGTTGCTCGGCGACATCCAGGCGTGCGGATTAGGGTTGCCGTTATACGGCCCTTCGCGGATCGGCAGCGGGGTAATGCCTTCGGTGACTACCGCCGCAGGCACCTGCTTGATGTTTTCGAAGAAACGCTGGAACCAGCGTTCCAGGTTCATGCCGTTCCACAGGATCAGGTCGGCGTGCTGCGCTTTGACGATATCGCGCGGGGTCGGTTGATAGTCGTGGATCTCGGCGCCCGGCTTGGTGATGGACTCTACCACGGCGGCATCACCCGCCACGTTCTGGGCGATGTCCTGAATGATGGTAAAGGTCGTCACCACGCGCAGCTTTTTTTCCGCCAGCGCGTTTTGGCTGACCAAGGCGGCGCCGAGCAGCAGGCAGGCGAGCGTGAAAGGGCGTAACAGTGTGGCAGCGCGGAAAGGGCGACTGCGACGAAAAGCGCAACTTATCAATGGCATGATGACGTCTCCTGGTTCAAATGAAAATGATTATCAATATCAATTGAAGCGAAGTCAAGCGTCACTTGCCCACCGCCGGCGGGGTACATCTCCAACTGAAAAAATAATACCCTCCGGGAAGTTATAGCATTTTATGTATCAGTATGTAACCGCTGAAGGTAGTCCTTACAGGCGCATATCGCCACCTCCGGCTGTTTTCCCAATGCCAACTGGCCGAACCCCTGCGCCAGGCGCTGTACATCCTCTTGATCCAGCACGGTTATGAACGCAAAACTGTTGCTGCCGAGCTCATGGTGCACGCCATTTTCGTCTGTCACCGACGTGACAAAACCTTCGCGCGTCAATTGCCCGGTCAGCTTCGCCAGGTCGGTTAATCCCTCTTCCTGATAGCGAAAAGTCACCACAAAGCAGTTTGTTGCAGATTGACTCATAAATCACCTCTTGGTATATGGATAGCTTGAGATTAGCCCAAAAAATTACTGCAGGTGTCCTTACAAGTTGTATATGCTACGCAACTCATTGAAAGGAGTGAGGGATTCTGTGAAAACAAAAATAGGTTGCCTTACGGCAATTTTGCTTTTGTCGGGGTGCGCCAAAGATCCGCAAACGGCAAGCAATATTTCAGGCAGTGGCACAACGCGCGGCGGTTGGTTAAAACCCCCTCCGCAGGCACCGGTAAACCGCACAGGCACGCCGGTTGCCTATAACGATTACATTCGTCAGGCCGCCAGCAACTACGGCGTTGACGAAACGCTGATTAAAGCGATTATTCAGGTGGAGTCCGGGTTTAACCCGAACGTGGTCAGCACCTCGAACGCAGTGGGATTGATGCAGCTTAAGGCTTCTACCGCCGGCCGTGACGCCTATCGCATGAAAGGAAGAAGCGGGCAACCCAGCTCGCGTGAGCTGAAGGATCCGGCGGTCAATATTGATCTGGGAACGGCCTATATCAATATTCTTCAAAGCCAGCAGCTAGCCGGGATCAACAACCCACAGACTTTGCGTTATGCCACCATCGTTTCGTACGTGAACGGGGCGGGCGCCATGTTGCGCACCTTCTCATCGGACAAGCGCGTGGCGGTCAATCGCATCAATCAGATGAGCCCGGATGAGTTTTATCAGCACATCCAGAAAAAGCATCCGGCGCCACAGGCACCGCGCTATTTGTGGAAGGTGACCACCGCCTATCAGGCGATGTCGCAGTAACCCTCTCTTTTGTCGAATCGGCCGCTGAACGCGGCCGATTTTGTTTCCAGCACCGTTCCAGCGCGCGAGCTGCTTCTCATTTTTCGTTATTTCCTCACCGCTTATCGGAAAAACCGCACGAAAAGTTAAATTTACGTTAGCAGATAAATCTTTACGTTCATTCAATAAGTTACCGGTAACATTTTTGCGCTTGGATGCATTCTGACCTTCAATAAATATACAAATAAGTAACAAATTATTTTAAAAACCCGTATCGATCGCAAGGTTGCGGTTAAATAGTTGTGACTATCTTTGGATGGAATGTGACATGTCGAATCATAAAACCAACAATTCGCGGCGCGATTTCTTGTTGAAATCGATGACCTTAATTCCTGCGGCGGTAATTGGTGGCAGCGGCGTTGGCGCGCTGACGGCACCGACACCGGCGGTCGCGGCCTCGAACACCTCAACGCAGAACGATTACCAACCGACCTTTTTCACCCCGGAAGAGTGGGCCTTCATCAAGGCCGCCGTGGCGCGCCTGATCCCGGCCGACGAGCGCGGCCCCGGCGCACTGGAAGCCGGCGTGCCGGAGTTTATCGATCGCCAGATGAATACCCCGTACGCCACCGGCGCCATCTGGTACATGCAGGGGCCGTTCAACCCCGATGTGCCGAAGGAGATGGGCTATCAGCTGCCGCTGGTGCCCAAGCAAATCTACAACCTCGGCATCAGTGACGCCGACGCCTACAGCAAGAAAACCGCCGGCAAGCCCTTCGCCGAACTGGATGGCGCGCAGCAAGACGCCATGCTGCAAAAGTTCGAGTCCGGCGAGGCGGAGTTCCCGCAGCTGCCGTCGAAACTGTTCTTCTCCTATCTGCTGCAAAACACCCGCGAAGGTTTCTTCAGCGATCCCATCCATGGCGGCAACAAAGACATGGTGGGCTGGAAGCTGATTAATTTTCCGGGCGCGCGCGCCGATTTTATGGACTGGGTTGAGCGAGGGGAGCGTTATCCCTTCCCGCCGGTCTCGATTCGTGGGGAGAGGGGCTAAGCATGGCAACGGTAATGAAAAAAGTAGACGCGGTGATCGTCGGCTTCGGCTGGGTGGGCGCGATCATGGCCAAAGAGCTGACCGAGGCCGGCCTCAACGTGGTGGCGCTGGAGCGCGGCCCGATGCGCGATACCTATCCGGACGGGTCTTATCCGCAGGTGATCGACGAGCTGACCTATAACATCCGCCGCAAACTGTTCCAGGATCTGTCGAAAAGCACCGTCACCATTCGCCATAACAGCAGCCAGACCGCGGTGCCTTACCGCCAGCTGGCGGCGTTCCTGCCGGGCACCGGCGTCGGCGGCGCCGGTTTGCACTGGTCGGGCGTGCATTTCCGCGTCGATCCGATCGAACTGCGCATGCGCAGCCACTATGAAGAGCGCTACGGCAAAAACTTCATTCCGAAGGACATGACCATCCAGGACTTCGGCGTGACCTACGACGAGCTGGAACCGTTCTTCGACAAGGCGGAGAAAGTGTTCGGCACCTCCGGCACCGCCTGGACCATCAAAGGGCAGAAAGTGGCGCAGAAGGGCGGCAACCGCTTTGCGCCGGATCGCTCCGACGATTTCCCGCTGCCGGCGCAGAAAAATACCTACTCCGCCCAACTGTTCGAGAAGGCGGCGCTGGAGGTGGGTTACCACCCTTACAACCTGCCGTCCGCCAACACCTCGGATTCTTACACCAACCCGTACGGCGCGCAGATGGGCCCGTGCAACTTCTGCGGTTTCTGCAGCGGCTACGCCTGCTACATGTATTCCAAGGCCTCGCCGAACGTCAACATCTTACCGGCGCTGCGCATGGAGAAACGCTTCGAGCTGCGCACCAACGCCAACGTGCTGAAGGTCAACCTGACCGACGACAAGTCCCGCGCCACCGGCGTGAACTACGTCGATGCGCAGGGGCGCGAGATTGAACAGCCGGCCGATCTGGTGATCCTGGGCGCGTTCCAGTTCCACAACGTGCACCTGATGCTGCTGTCCGGCATCGGCAAGCCTTACGATCCGGTGACCGGCGAGGGTGTGGTCGGGCGTAACTTCGCCTACCAGAACATGACCACCATCAAGGCGTTCTTCGATAAAGACGTGTTCACCAACCCGTTTATCGGCGCCGGCGGCAACGGCGTGGGCGTGGACGACTTCAACGCCGACAACTTCGACCACGCCAAAGAAGGCTTCGTCGGCGGTTCGCCGTTCTGGGTCAACCAGGCGGGCACCAAGCCGATCTCCGGTCTGCCGACGCCTCCGGGCACCCCGGCCTGGGGCAGCAAATGGAAAGCGGCGGTGGCGGATGCTTACACTCACCACGTTTCGATGGACGCCCACGGCGCGCACCAGTCGTACCGCAACAACTATCTGGATCTCGATCCCAACTACAAGAACGTCTTTGGCCAGCCGCTGCTGCGCATGACGTTCGACTGGCAGGAGAACGACATCAAGATGGCGCAGTTCATGTACGACAAGATGGCGCCGATCGCCAAGGCGATGAACCCGAAACTGATCGCCGGCAGCCCGAAAAACGCCAACAGCCACTTCGACACCACCAGCTACCAGACCACCCACATGAACGGTGGCGCGGTGATGGGGGAAGATCCGAAGACCAGCGCGGTCAACCGCTATCTGCAGAGCTGGGACGTGCACAACGTGTTCTCGATCGGCGCATCGGCCTTCCCGCAGGGGCTGGGCTACAACCCGACCGGCACCGTGGCGGCGCTGGCTTACTGGTCTGCCCGCGCCATTCGCGAGCAGTATCTGAAAAACCCAGGCCCATTGGTGCAGGCATAAGGACGGCGAACGATGAAAGCATTTGTACCGGCACTGGTTCTCAGTGCAGTGAGTTTTTCCGTTTGGGCGCAGGACGCCACCGTCAGCAGCGAGCTGATCAAGCGCGGTGAATACCTGGCGCGCGCCGGCGACTGCGTGGCCTGCCACACCGACGGCAAGAGCGGCAAAACCTTCGCCGGCGGCCTGGCGATGGAGACGCCGATTGGCACCATCTACTCCACCAACATCACGCCGGACAAAAAAACCGGCATCGGCGATTACAGCTTCGAGGATTTCGACAACGCGGTGCGTAAGGGCGTAGCCAAAAACGGCAGCACCCTGTATCCGGCGATGCCGTACCCGTCGTTCGCGCTGGTGAAAGAAGACGACATGCGCGCCATGTATGCCTATTTCATGCACGGCGTGCAGCCGGTGGAGCAGGCCAACAAGGATTCCGACATCCCGTGGCCGCTGTCGATGCGCTGGCCGCTGAGCATCTGGCGCGGCATGTTCGCGCCGTCGCCGGCGGACTTCGTCGCCGACGCCAAGGCCGATCCGATCATCGAGCGCGGCCGCTACCTGGTGGAAGGTCTGGGCCACTGCGGCGCCTGCCATACCCCGCGCAGCATCACCATGCAGGAAAAAGCGCTGAGCAACAGCGAAAGCGACGATTACCTGTCCGGCAGCAACGCGCCGATCGACGGCTGGGTGGCTTCCAGCCTGCGCGGTGATAACAAGGACGGCCTGGGCAACTGGAGCGAAGCCGAGCTGACCGAGTTCCTGAAAACCGGCCGTAACGACAAGGCGATCGTATTCGGCGGCATGAGCGACGTGGTGGAGCACAGCCTGCAATACCTGAGCGATGACGATCTGACCGCTATCGCACGCTACCTGAAATCGCTGCCGCCGAAAGACGGCAAGCAGCAGGCGGCGCCGGTCGAAGACAGCGTGGCCAAGGATCTGTGGCGCGGCGACGACAGCAAGCCCGGCGCGGCGCTGTATGTCGATAACTGCGCGGCCTGCCACCGCACCGACGGGGTGGGCTACAAGCGCGCCTTCCCATCGCTGAAGGGCAATCCGGTGGTGCAGACCGAGGACGCGACCTCGCTGATCCACATCGTGCTGACCGGCAACACCACGCCGGCGGTGCAGGGGGCGGTGTCCAACATCACCATGCCGCCGTTCGGCTGGCGTCTGAACGATCAGCAGGTGGCGGACGTGGTGAACTTCATCCGCACCAGCTGGGGCAACAGCGCCAAACCGGTGAGCGCCTCCGACGTGGCCGACGTGCGTAAAGACCGCTCGATGATCCGCGATGAGAAGGAGATGGGCAGCGCCGAGGTGCCGGACCATCCGGACGCGAAGAAGTAAACCGTTTAAGGGCTCCGCAAGGGGCCCTTAGTTTTTACTGGGTGCGCCGGTTTTTTCAGCATTTCCTGTTCGCAAATCGTTCGTTCGGCCGATAAAACATAGACCCGCAACGGATTTTTCATTATCCTTTGCCGTCCTTTCATCAGGCGAAAGTATGAAATATCGCTTTAATTCACTGATTATTATTAAAAAATTCGCGGAGAAGGATATCCCGTTAGGCGCAATCGTTGGCGCCGCAGATTAAGGTAGACTGTCTCATGAGTACGATTTCTCCCGATTCAGGCACGCTGACGGCCGCTCAGCCCGCCAAATGGAACAAAACCGACACCGTCTGGATGTTCGGTCTCTATGCCACCGCGGTGGGCGCCGGCACGCTGTTCTTGCCGATCAACGCCGGCCTGAACGGCCCGCTGGTGCTGCTGTTGATGGCGCTGTTCGCTTTCCCGCTGACCTATCTGCCGCACCGCGCGCTCAGCCGCTTCGTGCTTTCCGGCTCCAGCCGCGACGGCAATATTCACGATGTGGTGGTCGAACACTTCGGCGTACTGGCCGGCAAAATCATCATGATGCTGTATCTGATGGCGTTTTTCCCGATCGTGCTGGTGTACAGCATTTCGATCACCAATGCGCTGGACAGCTTCCTGATCCACCAGTTCCACGTGGCGCCGCTGCCGCGCATCTGGCTGAGCCTGGCGGTGGTGGTGGTGCTCAATCTGGTGCTGCTGCGCGGCAAAGACAGCATCGTGGCGGCGATGGGCATGCTGGTGTTCCCGCTGTTGGTGTTCCTGATGGGCATTTCGCTGTACCTGATGCCGAGCTGGAATACCGCCAATTTCGTTCACGGCCTGGCCGCCACCCGCTTCGACACGCCGGGGCTGTGGCATTCGCTGTGGCTGGCGGTGCCGGTGATGGTGTTTTCCTTCAGCCATGCGCCGATCATCTCTTCCTTCGCCTCGACCCAGAAGAGCCTGTATGGCGATAAGGCGGAACGCCGCTGCGCGCGCATCATGCGCTACAGCTATGTGCTGATCTGCGTCACCGTGCTGTTCTTCGTGTTCAGCTGCGTGCTGAGTTTGTCCCATGAAGACATGCAGCAGGCGAAAGATCAGAACATCACGGTGCTGACCACCCTGGCCAACAAGTTT
Organism: Serratia sp. MF1(2023); assembly: GCF_030954545.1. Lineage (NCBI taxonomy): Bacteria > Pseudomonadati > Pseudomonadota > Gammaproteobacteria > Enterobacterales > Yersiniaceae > Serratia > Serratia sp. MF1(2023). The sequence continues at coordinate 16,688 of NZ_JAVHUX010000019.1, forward strand.
TCCAACCCGCTGATCGCCTATCTCGGCCCGGTGATGGCGATGCTGGCAATGGCGAAATCCTATCTCGGCACCTCGCTGGGGGTCACGGAGGGGGCGACCAGCCTGATCGACGGCGTCACGCGCGCGGTCGGCAAACCGCTCAGCTCGCGCATGACGCACCGCATCTCGGCGGTTTCGCTGTTCCTGCTCACCTGGGCGGCGACGGTGTGGAACCCCAGCGCGCTGCACATCATCGAAACCATCAGCGGCCCGCTGATTGCGGCTATCCTGTTTATCCTGCCGATGTACGCGGTGCGCGCGGTGCCGGCGATGCGCAAATACCGCGCGGCGAGCAACGTCTTCGTGCTGGTGATGGGCCTGATCGCGCTGTCGGCGTTGATTTACGGCCTGGTGTGATCCCCTGGGCGCGCCGTCTTCGGCGCGCCTCTCAATCCTGCGTTACACATCCCTTTGCAATTAATCGTCGGGTTGCCGGGCGTTATCTTTGATAATGCAAGCCATTCTCATTAGTATTTCCTGATTGCGTTCATGACTAAGGAGTCTTTCGTGCACCGTCGAATCACTTTGCCGGCGCTGATTTGCGCCGCCTTACTCGCCTCTCCGGCGATGGCCACCACCTATCCGCTGACCCTGACCGACACCTCCGGCCAGACGCTCACCCTCCAGCAAGAACCGAAACGTATCGTGGTGCAGGACGGGCGCGACATTCTCACGCTGGCGCTGCTCGATCGCGCCAACCCGTTCGGCCGGCTGGTGGCCTGGAATAACCTGCTGAAGAAAAGCGACGCGGCGACCTGGGATATCTTGCAGAGCAAATGGCCGGCGGCGAAAAACATCATCGATATGGGATTCAGCGACAAAGGTGAAGTGAATCTGGAGAGCGTGATCGCCAAGCGGCCCGATCTGATGATCGCCCAGCTGCGTTCCAAACCTTCGCTGAGCCAAACCGGCGTGCTGGATAAGCTCAAGGCGCTGAACGTGCCGGTGCTGTTTATCGACACCATGCTCAAGCCGGTGGAAAACACGCCGAAAAGCGTGACGCTGCTGGGGGAAACCCTCAACCGGGAAAGTGAAGCCAAGCAATATACCGATTATTATCAGCAGCATTATCAGGCCATTCTGGCCAAGACGCAGGCGGTGGAACCCAAGCCGCTGGTGTTCTTTGAAGCCAAGGCCGGCTTGAACGGGCTGGAGTCCTGCTGCTTCACCCATGCGCACGTCGGCTGGGGCGCGTTGGTGGAAGCGGTCGGCGCGCGCAACATCGGCTCTGCGCTGTTGCCGGGCGCGACCGGCGACGTGGCGCTGGAAAAGGTGATCGCCATGAAACCGGATGCCTACATCGTTTCCGGCTCGCAGTGGGCCAGCAAGACCAACGCCGCGGTGCCGTTCGGCTATGGCGTCACGCAACAGCAGGTGGATGAGGCTTTCAATCGCATGAAACAGCGCCCGGGCTTCGCGCAGGTGTCGGCGGTGAAAGAAGGGCGGTTCTACGGCATCTACCATAACTTCTACAACCATCCGTACAACATTGTCGGGTTGGAGTATCTGGCGAAGTTTATCTATCCGGCGCAGTTCCCGGATCTGGATCCGGCCAAGACCTACAGCGAGATCCTCAGCCGCTTTACCGAAGTGCCGGAAGGCAAAGGCATTTTGGGCGCGCAGGCGCCGAAGGGGAAATAACGGCAACGGGCGCGACGACGCGCCCGTTTTTGATCTTTAAGCGGCGGCCGGCGTATAGGTGGAGATGATCTCCAGCACGCCGTTGATGATGAACTGCACGCCCATGCACACCAGCAGGAAGCCCATCAGGCGCGAGATCGCCTCGATGCCGCTTTTCCCCACCAAGCGCATGATGGCGCCGGAACTGAGCAGGCAGCCCCACAGGATCACCGCGACCGTCAGGAAGATAGCGACCGGCGCCACCGCCAGCACCCAGGGTTCAAAACCCAGCGTGTTATCTTTGACGCTCGACGCTGAGCTGATGATCATCGCGATGGTGCCCGGCCCGGCGGTGCTCGGCATGGCGAGCGGCACGAAGGCGATGTTAGCCGAGGTCTTATGGCGCAGCTCGTGCGACTTGCTCTCCACCTCCGGCGCCTCATCGGCGCTTTGTTGCGGGAACAACATGCGGAAACCGATGAAGGCGACGATCAGGCCGCCGGCGATGCGCAGGCCGGGGATCGAAATGCCGAAGGTGTTCATCACCACCTGGCCGGCGTAAAACGCCACCGTCATGATGCAGAACACATAAACCGAGGCCATCAGCGACTGCTGATTACGCTCTTCGCGCGTCATATTGCCGGACAACCCGAGCAGCAACGCCACCGTGGTCAGCGGGTTGGCCAGCGGCAACAGCAGCACCAAACCCAGTCCGATGGCCTGGAATAACTGCAAAATACCCGTCATAAAAGAGACTCCCTGTGCAACGTTCAAGCCGCCACGCGGCGGCCCATGAGCTGAACAGCCTAGCCTGCCGTGCGCCTGGCGGCAATGGGGACAGCTCGTAACGTTCATTAACCGTCGGCCGGCGTTTCATCACTGCCGTTGCACTCGCCGGCGAGCTTCGGTCCATCCTCGCACCCCAGTGGCGCTTCATTGACCGCAATCGCCCGCGGCACCGAACGCTAGCCAAAATGCACCCGCCCATACAGCGTCGTTAATACTGGGTACATATTATTAATTATTTTTAACTGTTTTTACCGTTTAACCGCTTAAGAGATTAAACACTTCTATACTGGTAAGGCTTTGTGGCATTTCTTCATAATCGAAAAGCTTAAAAGGAGTTTTACTATGGAAGTGGCAAAAGAATGGGTAGCGGCGAAAAAAATCTCCTGGGGCAGCGTCATCGGTGGTGTGATCACCGTATTGGCTGTTTCACTGTTGCTGTCGACGTTGGGCACCAGTTTGGGATTTTCCATCGTGGATCCGACATCAGACGATCCGATCAACGGAGCCGGTACCACCGTAGTGATTTGGTCCGCTGTTTCAATCATCATTAGCTTGGCTGCCGGCGCTTTTATTGCCGGACGTTTGGCTGCTAATGACGGCCTTATTCATGGCTTCCTGGTATGGGCTACGTCACTGATTGTGGCGGCGGTGTTGGGTGGAATGCTGGTCGGGTCTGCAGTGAAGGCCACCGGTAATGCGCTGGGTGCTATCGCTTCGACCTCTGGCAGTTTGCTTTCCGGCGCCGGTTCCGCGATTGGCAAAGGGGCAACCGGGTTGGCAGACGTGGGCGGTAAGGTGTTTGACAAGTTGGGTATCGACACCACGTTGGAACCTGAACAGCTGCATGGTGATGTGGTTACGGCGCTCAAAAAAAGTGGTATTCCGTCATTGCAGCCTGAATTCATGCAGCAACAGTTGAATGCGGCCAAGACTGATTTGGCAGACGCAGTAAAAGCCCTGGCACTTCAGCCTGACAATAGCGATGCGATTATTAAGCAACTGGTCGACAAGCTTAAAAAACATGGTGAGGCCATCTCGCAAGATGTGGATCAAGACACACTGAAAAAAGCTCTGGTTGAAAACACCAATATGACGCCGCAGGAAGTGGACCAGACGGTGAAGAATTTGGTCGACGCCAAAAATAAAACTGCGCAGCTGGTTAATCAGCGCTTGGATGAAGCCGAAGCAAAAATCAATCAGGCAAAACAGGAGTATGCTGAGCTGAAACAGAAGGCGCGCGAACAGGCTGCCGCGGCTGCGGACGAATTGTCTCGGGCTGCCCTGTGGTCATTCTTTGCGTTGTTGATTGGCGCAGTGGTCAGTGCATTGGCAGGCTTGTGGGGCGTTAACACCAATGCCCGACGTGTAACCGTATCATCTCCGCAGGCGTAATCTCCAGGCTCGTTTGCGCGTCTCGATGATATAGGATGAGAGCCTGAAATACCGACGACGATGAAATGACAGCCAGGAAAGACTGGCGCTTACCCCGGCCATGTGCCGGGGTTTTTATTGTTTGCGGCGTGATTAATGACCACCTTAATCGCTGTGTAGGGTATTAGGCATCAATTGCCACGATCCCTGGGGACAGGTGGATAACATAGATGCGCTGTAAATAATAATGAGTGTGATTATGAAACAAGAACTGCATATTTTGCTGGGGAAAGCCGTTGCCTTTCTGCTCTACTGCGCTTTTTTGGCGGCCTTGGTCGGCCTGGTATTTATCGACGTACACTGGCTGCATAATTTCGTGCATGAAACCTCGCTGACCGAAGCGGCGCAAGAGCTGTTGCTGCTCGCCATCTCCGGCGGTTTCTTCGCCGCGGCCCGGCGGCAGGCTGAACGCCGCTCCGCCTGGATGCTGGTCGGCGGTTTCTTTCTCTGCATGCTGATCCGCGAGATGGATTTCGCCTTCGATGCGCTGTGGCACGGCGCCTGGGTGTGGTTCGCGCTGGCGGTCGCTTTGGCCTGCCTGGTGCATGCAGCGCGGCACATCGCGGCGACGGTGCGCGGCCTGGCCTATTTCGTGACGCATCCCGCCTACGGCATGATGTGCGCCGGCCTGCTGTGCATTCTGGTGTTTTCACGCCTGTTCGGCATGAGCGCGCTGTGGCAAACGCTGATGCTGGACGGCTACAACCGGGTGGTGAAAAACATGGTGGAAGAGGGTTGCGAACTGCTGGGCTACGGCCTGTGCCTGCTGGCCACCCTCAGCTACATGAAAACCGTTTTTGCGCCGGCTGACGCGAAAGCGTGAGGGCGGCGCTTTATTTATCCGGAACAATTTTAGTGATACTATTCGCTTAGCCGAATGTGGCTGAGAAGGTATGCGTTCCATTCTGTATACCCAGTGAGGTTTCAATCTGGCAATTGTGGGCGAGATCTGAAACCTGGCTGACCAAACCCAAAATCCAATTTTCGTACTGCATGTGATCTGTCGTGTGGGTCACCACTGTAGATAAGGAATTATTAATGCCTGTTATTACCCTTCCTGACGGTAGTCAGCGTCATTTCGATCACCCCGTTTCCCCGATGGATGTCGCGCGCGATATCGGCCCTGGCCTGGCGAAAGCCTGTATCGCCGGCCGCGTCAACGGCGAGCTGGTCGACGCCGGCGATCTGATCGAATCGGATGCGCAGCTGGCCATCATCACCATCAAAGATGAGGACGGCCTGGAAATCATGCGCCACTCCTGTGCTCACCTGCTGGGTCATGCGATCAAGCAGCTGTGGCCGGATACCAAAATGGCGATCGGTCCGGTGATCGACAACGGTTTCTATTATGACGTGGATATCGACCGCACCCTGACGCAGGAAGACCTGGATCTGCTGGAAAAGCGGATGCACGAGTTGGCCGATAAGGATTACGACGTCATCAAGAAGAAGGTCAGCTGGCAAGAAGCCCGCGACACCTTCGCTGAGCGCGGCGAAATCTACAAAGTGGCGATCCTGGATGAGAACATCAGCCATGACGATCGTCCTGGCCTGTACCACCACGAAGAATACGTCGACATGTGCCGCGGCCCGCACGTGCCGAACATGCGTTTCTGCCACCATTTCAAGCTGCAGAAAACCTCCGGCGCTTACTGGCGCGGCGACAGCAAAAACAAAATGCTGCAGCGTATCTACGGCACCGCCTGGGCAGACAAGAAGCAGTTGAACGCCTACCTGCAACGTCTGGAAGAAGCGGCCAAGCGCGATCACCGCAAGATCGGCAAACAGCTCGACCTGTATCATATGCAGGAAGAAGCGCCGGGCATGGTGTTCTGGCACAACGACGGTTGGACCATCTTCCGCGAGCTGGAAGCCTTCGTGCGCATGAAGCTCAAAGAGTACCAGTACCAGGAAGTGAAAGGTCCGTTCATGATGGACCGCGTGCTGTGGGAAAAAACCGGCCACTGGGAAAACTACAAAGACGCAATGTTCACCACCGCGTCGGAAAACCGCGAATATTGCATCAAGCCGATGAACTGCCCGGGCCACGTGCAGATCTTCAACCAGGGCCTGAAGTCGTACCGCGATTTACCGCTGCGCATGGGCGAGTTCGGCAGCTGCCACCGCAATGAGCCATCGGGTTCCCTGCACGGCCTGATGCGCGTGCGCGGCTTCACGCAGGATGACGCCCACATCTTCTGTACGGAAGAGCAGGTGCGCGCTGAAGTGAACGAATGCATCCGCATGGTGTATGACGTGTACGGCACTTTCGGCTTCGACAAGATCGCCGTCAAGCTGTCCACTCGCCCGGAAAAACGCATCGGCACCGACGACATGTGGACCCGTGCGGAAGAAGACCTGGCCGCCGCGCTGACCGAGAACGGCATTCCGTTTGAATATCAGCCGGGTGAGGGCGCCTTCTACGGACCGAAAATTGAATTTACCCTGCATGATTGTTTGGATCGCGCATGGCAATGTGGTACCGTGCAGCTCGATTTCTTCTTGCCGGGCCGTTTGGGCGCTTCGTATGTTGGCGAAAACAACGATCGCGTCGTGCCGGTAATGATTCACCGCGCCATTTTGGGCTCCATGGAACGTTTCATCGGTATCCTGACCGAAGAATACGCCGGGTTCTACCCGACCTGGATCGCTCCGGTGCAGGTGGTGGTGATGAATATCACCGACAGTCAGTCTGATTACGTCCAGCAATTGACCAAAAAACTGCAGGATGCAGGCATTCGCGTGAAAGCGGACTTGAGAAATGAGAAGATTGGCTTTAAAATTCGCGAACATACTTTACGTCGAGTCCCTTACATGTTGGTGTGCGGCGACAAAGAGGTCGAAGCAGGCAAAGTTGCCGTTCGTACCCGCCGTGGCAAAGACCTGGGAAGCCTGGACGTAAACGAAGTCGTAGACAAGCTGCTGAAAGAGATTCGCAGCCGTAGTCTTCATCAACTGGAGGAATAAAGTATTAAAGGCGGAAAACGAGTTCAACCGGCGCGTCCTAATCGCATTAACAGAGAAATTCGCGCGCAAGAAGTTCGCCTAACCGGCGTCGATGGCGAGCAGATTGGTATTGTCAGTCTGAATGAAGCTCTTGAAAAAGCTGAGGAAGCGGGCGTTGATTTAGTAGAAATCAGCCCAAATGCCGAACCGCCAGTTTGCCGAATCATGGATTACGGCAAATTCCTCTACGAGAAGAGCAAGTCGACGAAAGAACAGAAGAAGAAGCAAAAAGTTATTCAGGTCAAGGAAATCAAATTCCGTCCTGGCACCGATGATGGCGACTATCAGGTCAAACTACGCAACCTGATTCGCTTTCTGGAAGATGGCGATAAAGCCAAAATCACCCTGCGTTTCCGCGGGCGTGAGATGGCGCACCAGCAGATCGGTATGGAAGTGCTTAACCGCGTCCGTAAAGACCTGTGTGAAGATATGGATCTGGCAGTGGTCGAATCCTTCCCTACGAAGATCGAAGGCCGCCAGATGATTATGGTGCTCGCTCCTAAGAAGAAACAGTAAGGCTTACAAGTAATGGAACCCGCGCGGCGCTTGCGCTGTGTGGGTTTTATTCGCCCAACTGATTCGTTGTTTAACAATGCGAAGTGGATTTAATTAAAATGCCAAAGATTAAAACTGTACGTGGTGCAGCCAAGCGCTTCAAAAAAACCGGCAGCGGTGGTTTTAAGCGTAAACATGCCAACCTGCGTCATATTCTGACCAAAAAAGCAACCAAGCGTAAACGTCACCTGCGTCCGAAAGGCATGGTGTCTAAAAACGATCTGGTCCTGGTTACCGCGTGCCTGCCGTACGCATAAGCCATTTTTTTTGAATTTAGAATAAGACTTTAGGAGAGAGCATATGGCTCGCGTAAAACGTGGTGTAATTGCACGCGCACGTCACAAGAAAATTATGAAGCAGGCGAAAGGTTACTACGGTGCCCGTTCGCGCGTATATCGTGTTGCCTTCCAGGCAGTAATCAAAGCAGGCCAGTATGCTTACCGTGACCGTCGTCAACGTAAGCGTCAGTTCCGTCAGCTGTGGATTGCACGTATCAACGCAGCTGCTCGTCAGAACGGTCTGTCTTACAGCAAGTTCATCAACGGCTTGAAAAAGGCGTCGATCGAAATTGACCGTAAGATCCTGGCTGACATCGCAGTCTTCGACAAAGTGGCCTTCGGCGCACTGGTTGAGAAAGCGAAAGCAGCTCTGGCGTAAGTCAGTAGAAGAGGGAGCTTGCTCCCTCTTTTAATCTTTGTTTTCAGCGACAAATATTGACTTTCATTGTCCGCAGCTATATCACTGGTGGGCAATCATCGACAAGGTACCGCAATCATGCACGCAGCTATTTTTCGTTTCTTTTTTTACTTTAGCGCCTGATTTCAGGAGGCTTTGCGCGTAAGAAAAGAAACGAAAAGTAGCGCCTAAGCCTCCCTCGTGGAGGCTTTTTTGTTTTTGGCCATCGTCCCGCCTTGCAACGCGTTGCGGTGAGTACGGCTGGCGTTCAGCTCAGGTGAGCCGCCCGGCCGGCAACGCATTGAAAAGTCTTTGAAGATTGCTCAAAGGCGTGTTCGAATATAGATAACAATTACTTAGGGCCATCCCGGCCAGAGGAAGAGGAAAGCAATGCCACATCTCGCAGAGCTGGTTGCCAATGCCAAGGCAGCCGTAGAAGATGCCCAGGATGTTGCCGCGTTAGATTTGGTGCGCGTCGAATATTTTGGCAAGAAAGGTCATTTCACCTTGCAGATGCAGTCTCTGCGCGACGTCCCGGCGGAAGATCGTCCGGCGGCCGGCGCGGTGATCAACCAGGCCAAGCAGGAGGTGCAAGACGCCCTGAACGCGCGTAAGAACGCGCTGGAAAGCGCTGCGCTGAACGCGCGCCTGGCGGCTGAAACCATCGACGTCTCCCTGCCGGGCCGTCGCATGGAAAACGGCGGTCTGCATCCGGTGACCCGCACCATCGACCGTATCGAAACCTTCTTCGGCGAGCTGGGCTTCTCCGTTGCCACCGGCCCGGAGATTGAAGACGATTACCACAACTTCGACGCGCTGAACATTCCGGGGCATCACCCGGCGCGCGCCGACCACGATACTTTCTGGTTCGACGCCACGCGCCTGCTGCGCACCCAGACTTCCGGCGTGCAGATCCGCACCATGAAGAACCAGCAGCCGCCGATCCGCATCATTGCGCCGGGCCGCGTTTATCGTAACGACTACGATCAGACGCACACCCCGATGTTCCATCAGATGGAAGGGCTGATCGTCGATAAAGACATCAGTTTCACCAATCTGAAGGGCACGCTGCACGATTTCCTGAACAACTTCTTTGAAGAAGACCTGCAGGTTCGTTTCCGTCCGTCCTACTTCCCGTTCACCGAGCCGTCCGCTGAAGTGGACGTGATGGGCAAGAATGGCAAATGGCTGGAAGTGCTGGGCTGCGGCATGGTGCATCCGAACGTGCTGCGCAACGTGGGCATCGATCCGGAAGTTTACTCCGGTTTCGCCTTCGGTATGGGCATGGAGCGCCTGACGATGCTGCGTTACGGCGTCACCGATCTGCGCGCATTCTTCGAAAACGATCTGCGTTTCCTCAAACAGTTTAAGTAAGGCGGGAATATCACATGAAATTCAGTGAACTCTGGTTGCGCGAGTGGGTAAACCCGGCCATCAGCAGCGAAGCATTATCCGATCAAATCACCATGGCCGGCCTGGAAGTGGACGGCGTGGATCCGGTTGCCGGCGCGTTTAACGGCGTCGTCGTGGGCGAGGTGGTCGAGTGCGGCCAGCACCCGAACGCCGACAAACTGCGCGTCACCAAGGTTAACGTAGGCGGCGAACGCCTGCTCGACATCGTCTGCGGCGCGCCGAACTGCCGTACCGGCCTGAAAGTGGCGGTCGCCACCGTGGGCGCGGTGCTGCCGGGCGACTTCAAAATCAAGGCCGCCAAACTGCGCGGCGAACCTTCGGAAGGCATGCTGTGCTCGTTCTCCGAGCTGGGCATTTCCGACGATCATGACGGCATCATCGAGCTGCCGCTGGATGCGCCGATCGGCACCGACATCCGTGACTACCTGAAACTGAACGACAACACCATCGAGATCAGCGTCACGCCGAACCGCGCCGACTGCCTGGGCATCATCGGCGTCGCGCGCGACGTGGGCGTACTGAACCAGGTTGCGCTGACCGAGCCGGACATGAGCCCGGTGGCCGCCACCATCGACGCCACGCTGCCGATCCGCGTTGACGCGCCGCAGGCGTGCCCACGCTATCTGGGGCGCGTGGTGAAAGGTATCGACGTCAAGGCGCCAAGCCCGCTGTGGATGCGCGAAAAACTGCGTCGTTGCGGCATCCGTTCTATCGATGCCGTGGTAGACGTCACCAACTATGTGCTGCTGGAGCTTGGCCAGCCGATGCACGCTTTCGATCTGGGCCGCATCGACGGCGGTATCGTGGTGCGCATGGCGGAAGAAGGGGAAACCCTGACGCTGCTGGACGGCAACGAAGCCAAACTGAGCGCCGACACCTTAGTGATCGCCGATCATCAAAAAGCGTTGGCGATGGGCGGCATCTTCGGCGGCGAGCATTCCGGCGTCAACGGGGAAACTCAGGACGTGCTGCTGGAATGCGCCTTCTTCAGCCCGCTGTCGATCACCGGCCGTGCACGCCGTCACGGCCTGCACACCGATGCGTCTCACCGCTATGAGCGCGGCGTCGATCCGGCGCTGCAGTACAAAGCGATGGAGCGCGCCACGCGCCTGCTGCTCGACATCTGCGGCGGCCAGGCCGGCCCGGTTATCGACGTAACCCACGAAAACGAACTGCCGAAGCGCGCCACCATCACGCTGCGCCGCGAGAAGCTGGATCGTCTGATCGGCCACGTGGTGCCGAGCGAGCAGGTCAGCGACATTCTGCGCCGCCTGGGCTGCCAGGTGACCGAGCAGGGCGACAGCTGGCAAGCGGTCGCGCCGAGCTGGCGTTTCGATATGGAAATCGAAGAGGATCTGGTGGAAGAAGTGGCGCGCGTTTACGGCTACGACAACATCCCGGATGTGCCGGTGCGCGCCGATCTGGTGATGACCCAGCATCGCGAAGCCGATCTGACGCTCAAGCGCGTGAAGACCATGCTGGTCGATCACGGCTACCAGGAAGCGATCACCTACAGCTTCGTCGATCCGAAAGTGCAGGCGCTGCTGCACCCGAATGAAGAAGCGCTGATCCTGCCGAGCCCGATTTCGGTCGAAATGTCGGCGATGCGCCTGTCGCTGTGGACCGGTTTGCTGTCCGCGGTGGTGTATAACCAGAACCGTCAGCAGACGCGTCTGCGCCTGTTCGAAAGCGGCCTGCGCTTTGTGCCTGATAGTGCGGCAGATCTGGGTATTCGTCAGGACGTCATGCTGGCAGGCGTGATCGCCGGCCATACGCACGATGAGCATTGGGATCTGGCGCGCAAGCCCGTCGACTTCTATGATTTAAAAGGGGATCTGGAGTCTGTCCTCGAACTGACCGGTAAATTATCCGAAATTCAGTTCCGGGCGGAAGCCAATCCGGCCCTGCATCCAGGGCAGAGTGCGGCGATTTATTTACACGGCGAACGCGTAGGTTTCATCGGTGTGATTCACCCGGAACTTGAACGTAAACTGGATCTTAACGGCCGCACCGTGGTGTTTGAACTGGAGTGGAACAAGCTTGCGAGCCGCGCCGTGCCTCAGGCGCGGGAGATTTCGCGCTTCCCGGCAAACCGCCGTGATATCGCCGTTGTGGTGGCTGAAAACGTCCCCGCAGAAGATATTTTGGCCGAGTGTAAGAAAGTTGGCGCAAATCAGGTAGTTGGCGTAAACTTGTTTGACGTGTACCGTGGCAAGGGCGTGGCAGAAGGTGACAAGAGCCTGGCTATCAGTCTGGTATTGCAGGATACCGCTCGTACACTGGAAGAAGAGGAGATAGCCGCTACCGTTGCAAAATGCGTAGAGGCTCTAAAACAGCGATTCCAAGCATCCTTGAGGGATTGAACCTATGGCGCTTACTAAAGCTGAAATGTCAGAACACCTGTTTGAGAAGCTTGGGCTTAGCAAACGGGACGCCAAAGACCTGGTGGAACTGTTCTTTGAAGAGGTCCGTCGGGCCCTTGAGAATGGCGAACAGGTAAAACTGTCGGGTTTTGGCAACTTTGATCTGCGTGACAAGAACCAACGTCCGGGGCGTAACCCGAAGACCGGCGAAGACATTCCGATTACGGCGCGCCGCGTGGTGACCTTCCGTCCGGGGCAGAAGCTGAAAAGCCGGGTAGAAAACGCCAGCCCGAAAGGGTGAGTGACGTGTGATATCAAAAAAGGCCGCTTGCGCGGCCTTTTTCTTTTTTGGCATAAAATTCAGTTTATTCCTAATGGGCAATGTAAGAATTAAAATTCTGCGTTCAAACGCTACGGAAAAACTTATTTAATCTCAATTGCGGAATATTCTCATATCTTATTTGGTGAGTGGCGTTTTTCCGCTTCAATAACGGCCGTGATAATGGCCAGGGCCATCGCCACGGTGGCCGCCGCCCCAGTGCGGGCCCCAGCAGCAGGCGCTGAGGCTTGCTGTCAGGGCCACAACGGCCAGCAGGCTGCCTATACGTTTAATCATCTTATTCTCCTCCGATGGAAATTCGCTTAATTATAATTGCCACGCCGCTTGAGAGCCGTCAGTTATTCGTTAAGCCTTGTCAGCGGTTATGATAATTAAAGGCGAGGGCAAACAGTGTAGGGATTGTGTAAGGCCGTCGAAAACAATCTGAAAATAGGCATCGGTGAGATAGTGGTTAAATAAACGCGCTGATATAACCACTGCAGCAAGAAAAATAGAGTGAGAAGGCAAAATGAAAAAGATCCTGTTGCTGATGTGTTTCCCGCTGTTGCTGCCGCTGGCGGCGCAGGCCGATGTCTCTGTCGATATCAATGTGCCGGGCGTTTCTCTGCATCTGGGGGATCAGGACCGTCGCGGCTACTACTGGGATGGTTACGACTGGCGTCCACCGCAGTGGTGGCATGCGCATCAGGGCCGCGGTCTGGGTGAGCGCAATGCGCGCGGCATGTACTGGGACGGCGGCCGCTGGCAGCCATCGCCGCCGCGTGGCTATGATCACCGTGAGCCGGCACGCAGCGGCAATCCGTTCCGCGGCGATCGCGATAATCGCGACCACGAGCGCAATCATGACGATCGCGGTGCTTCCGACCGCCGCGATGACGGCCGCGGCCAGCCTTATCCACCGGGCAACGCCGGCCCGCATCGTTAACCCTGAGTTTATCGGCGGCTGGTTTTGCCATCATCGTTGCGATGACGGGCAAGGCCAGCCGCTGCTTTCCTGCGCCATCATCCACGCAAGGCTTCCCCTTGCGGCGTTAATCCCCTAATATTCGACTCAAACGTCAATTATCCGGCCACGACAGCGGCCGGCAGGGAACCGCCGCGCCATGCCAACCAGCCGTACCTTCACCTTATTGTTGCAACATCAACGCTACCGCGATAAACGCCAGATCGGTCTGTTGGCGCTGGGCGTGGCGGTGGCGTTGCTGTTCAGCCTTTGCGCCGGCGACCAATGGATATGGCCGTCAGAGTGGTTCAGCGATCGGGCGCAACTGTTCGTCTGGCAACTGCGTTTGCCGCGCGCGCTGGCGGTGATGCTGGTCGGCGCCGCCCTGGCGGTGGCGGGCGCGGTAATGCAGGCGCTGTTTGAAAACCCGCTGGCGGAGCCCGGTCTGCTGGGCGTCGCTAACGGCGCCGGCGTAGCGCTGGTGCTGACGGTGTTGTTGGGGCAGGGGTTGTTGCCGGTGGCGCTGATGAGCGCCGCCGCGATAGCCGGTGCGCTGGCGATGACCTTCCTGTTGCTGGGCTTCGCTCGCCGCCGACGTCTGACCAATGCGCGGCTGTTGCTGGTCGGCGTGGCGCTGGGCATCGTGTGCAGCGCGCTGATGACCTGGGCGGTCTATTTCAGCACCAGCCTCGATCTGCGGCAGCTGATGTACTGGATGATGGGCGGTTTCGGCGGGGTCGACTGGCGCCAAAAGTGGCTGGTGCTGGCGCTGCTGCCGGTGCTGCTGTGGTTGTGTGGCCAGGGCAAAGCGCTCAACCTGATGGCGCTGGGCGAGGTACAGGCGCGGCAACTAGGGCTGTCGCTGCATCTGTGGCGTAACCTGCTGGTGCTGGCGATCGGCTGGCTGGTCGGCGTCAGCGTGGCGCTCGCCGGGGTGATTGGCTTCGTTGGGTTGGTGATCCCGCATATTTTGCGGCTTATCGGCCTGACCGACCAACGCTATCTGTTGCCGGCCTGCGCGCTGGCCGGGGCCGGGGTGTTGCTGGTGGCCGATGTGGTTGCCCGCATTACGCTGCTGGCGGCCGAGCTGCCGATCGGCGTGGTGACCGCCACGCTGGGGGCGCCGCTATTTATCTGGTTACTGACCCGGGCAAAAGGCGTAAGGTAGTTCTCTTCATTCACCTGCCATTAAAAAACCAAAGGATGACAACCGATGAGCAAGCCAATCGACAACCTGCCGTTACAAACCATTGAAAATCAGCCGACCACGCTGGGCGCCTACCGGGATAAGGTGTTGCTGGTGGTCAACGTGGCCTCGGAGTGCGGCCTGACCAAACAGTACGAAGGGCTGGAAGCGCTGTACGAAGCCTACCGCGATCAAGGGCTGGAAGTCCTCGGGTTCCCGTCCAATGAATTCCTGGGCCAGGAGCCGGGCAGCAACGAAGAGATCCTGGCGTTTTGCCGTGGCACCTTCGGCGTGCAATTCCCGATGTTCGCCAAGATTGAGGTGAACGGCGAACGCCGTCATCCGCTGTACCAGGCGCTGATTGCCGCACAGCCGGAGGCTGTCGCACCGCAGGGCAGCGAGTTTCTGGCGCGGATGACCAGCAAAGGGCGTGCGCCGAAGCACCCCGGCGATATTCTGTGGAACTTCGAGAAATTCCTGATCGCGCGCGACGGCACGGTGATCCAGCGCTTCTCGCCTGACACTACGCCGGAAGATCCGGCGCTGGTGGCGGCGGTGAAACAAGCGCTGGCAGGATAAGACAGATGCTGCAACTCGTTGAGGTTGGGGTGGCGGGGCGCCTGGCGCCTTTTTCGGCACAGATTGACGGCGGGTTGCAGGTTCACCTGATCGGCCCCAATGGCGCAGGGAAGAGCACCCTGTTGGCGCGGGTGGCGGGCATGCTGCCGGGGCTGGGCGAAGTCTGCCTGGACGGATGCGCGTTAGCCGATTATCCGGGGAGCGAGCTGGCGCGCCGACGCGGTTATCTCAGCCAGCAACAGCCGCCGGTGTCGCTGATGCCGGTGTTTCAGTATTTGGCGTTGCACCGGCCTGCCGGCGCGGCGCAAACCGAGGTGGAGCACGCCATCCTCTATCTATGCCAGCGGTTGAAGCTGGTGGATAAGCTGTCACGCACGTTGACGCAGCTTTCCGGTGGCGAATGGCAGCGGGTGCGGCTGGCGGCGGTGTTGCTGCAGGTGTGGCCCAGCGTCAATCCGCACAGCCGATTGTTGTTGCTGGATGAACCGACCAATAGCCTGGATGTGGCGCAAAAGGTCGCGCTGGATCGCCTGCTGCGCGAATTCTGCCAAAGTGGGCGCAGCGCGCTGGTGTGCGCGCACGATCTGAATCATACCCTGCAGCAGGCCGATCGGGTTTGGTTGCTGCACGCTGGGCAGCTGGTGGCGCAGGGCATCACCCGTGAGGTGATGGCGCCCGACCTGTTGTCGCAGATCTATGAAGTGGATTTTCACCTGCAATGGGTGGGGAACCAGCGTTGGATCATGACGCGCACGGCTTAATTCGTCCCGGCAGCATAAATGTAAACGAAAACTAAACGTAGTGAATATAAATAGCCGGGTAATCATCGGCTATTATTGTTCCACCGCTCATTTTATCGTGGGTTTTATTGAAAAGCGTCAATGACGTGCTAGGCTTGATTCGGCGAAAATAAAATAAGTAAATAATTATTAAAAAGAATAAACAATTGATTTTTTTGGTAAATTAAATTAACGGTAACGACATCTATCCATCAGTTCTCCCACTGATGACACGTCTCGTCTTAAGGTTTAGTTAAGCTTGCGGCCTTACATTGTCAGTTAATCCACGGAAACGATTCTTCTCTGGCGTTTAATATTCGTTAAACGAAAGGGATTTACAGTGTCATCAAAAGCAGCTCGATACGTTTGGGGTTAACTATGGATCAATTTTTGCCTTTCTCTCGTCCGGCCATCGGCGATGAAGAAATCGCCGCGGTAGAGAAAGTGCTGCGTTCCGGTTGGATCACCACCGGGCCGCAAAACCAGCAACTGGAAAGCGACTTCTGCTCCACTTTCGGCTGTAAGCACGCCATCGCCGTCAGTTCCGCCACGGCGGGTATGCACATCACGCTGATGGCGCTGGGTATCGGCCCCGGCGACGAAGTCATCACCCCTTCGCAAACCTGGGTCTCCACCCTCAACATGATCGAGCTGCTGGGCGCCACGCCGGTGATGATCGACGTTGACCGTGATACGTTGATGGTCAGCGCCGCCGATGTCGAGGCTGCCATCACCCCGAACACCAAAGCGATTGTTCCGGTGCATTACGCCGGTGCTCCCCTGCAAATGGATGCGCTGCGCGCCGTAGCCGCACGCCATCGCTTGCCGCTGATCGAAGACGCCGCCCACGCGGTCGGCACGCGCTACAACGGCGAATGGGTCGGCGCACGCGGCACGGCGATTTTCTCTTTCCACGCGATTAAAAACGTGACCTGCGCCGAAGGCGGCCTGATCGCCACCGACGACGATGCGCTGGCGGATCGCCTGCGTTGCCTGAAGTTCCACGGTCTGGCCGTCGATGCCTTCGATCGCCAGCAGCTTGGCCGCAAACCGCAGGCCGAAGTGGTGGAGCCGGGTTACAAATACAACCTGTCCGACATTCATGCGGCGATCGCCGTGGTGCAACTGTCGCGCTTTGCTGAGCTGAACGCGCGCCGTAAGGCGCTGGCACAGCGCTACCTGAGAGCGCTGGAAGGCTCGCCGTTCCAACCGTTGGGCGTGCCGGAATATCCGCATGACCACGCCTGGCACCTGTTTATGGTCCGCGTCGATCCCGCGCGTTGCGGCATCGATCGCGACCAGCTGATGGAGCGCCTGAAAGAGGTTGGCGTCGGCACCGGGCTGCATTTCCGCGCCGCGCATACTCAGAAATTCTACCGTGAGCGTTATCCGCAGCTTTCTTTGCCGAATACCGAATGGAACTCGGCGCGGCTGTGCACCTTACCGCTATTCCCTGATATGACCGACGCCGACGTGGATCGCGTGGTCAATGCCTTGTCTTCTGTTGTGGAGTCTTTACGTGCCTCGCGTTGAACCGATTAAAAAAGTCTCGGTAGTCATCCCGGTATACAACGAGCAGGAAAGCCTGCCGGCGTTGCTGGAGCGGACTGCTGCCGCCTGTAAGCAGTTATCTCAACCTTATGAAATCATCCTCGTCGACGATGGCAGCAGCGACAACTCCGCTGACATGCTGACTGCGGCGGCGGAAAAGCCGGATAGCCACGTGATCGCCGTCTTGCTGAACCGCAACTATGGCCAGCACTCGGCCATTATGGCCGGTTTCAATCAGGTGACCGGCGATCTGGTGATTACGCTGGACGCCGATCTGCAGAACCCGCCGGAGGAGATCCCACGGCTGGTCAGCGTGGCGGAAGAGGGCTATGACGTGGTGGGCACCGTGCGCGCCAACCGTCAGGACTCCTGGTTCCGCAAAAGCGCCTCGCGCGTGATCAACATGATGATTCAACGCGCCACCGGCAAGTCGATGGGGGACTACGGCTGCATGCTGCGCGCCTACCGTCGTCATATCGTTGAGGCGATGCTGCACTGCCATGAGCGCAGCACCTTTATCCCGATCCTGGCGAATACCTTCGCCCGTCGCACGACCGAGATCGACGTGCGTCACGCCGAACGCGAGTTTGGTGACTCCAAGTACAGCCTGATGAAGCTGATCAACCTGATGTATGACTTGATCACCTGCCTGACCACCACGCCGCTGCGTTTGCTCAGCGTGGTCGGCAGCATCGTGGCGCTGTCCGGGTTTGTGCTGGCGCTGGTGCTGATAGCGCTGCGTCTGCTGCTCGGCCCTGAATGGGCCGCCGGCGGCGTGTTCACCCTTTTCGCCGTCCTGTTCACCTTTATCGGCGCCCAGTTTGTCGGCATGGGGCTACTGGGTGAATACATCGGCCGCATCTATACCGACGTGCGCGCGCGTCCTCGCTATTTTGTTCAGAAAGTGGTCGGTGCACAGCAGGACCACAATACTCAGGAAGAAGAATGATGAAAGCTATTGTATTTGCTTACCATGATATTGGCTGCGCCGGTCTGAAAGCGCTGACTGAGGCGGGTTATGACGTGCAGGCCGTGTTCACGCACACCGACGACCCTGGCGAGAACAACTTCTTCTCCTCCGTGGCCCGTTTGGGCGCCGAATTGGATCTGCCGGTCTATGCGCCAGAGGACGTAAACCACCCGCTGTGGGTTGACCGCATTCGCGCACTGCAGCCGGACGTGATCTTCTCGTTCTATTACCGCCACATGCTGAGCGACGAGATCCTGTCGCTGGCACCGCAGGGCGGTTTCAATCTGCACGGTTCGCTGCTGCCGCGTTACCGTGGCCGTGCGCCGGTGAACTGGGCGCTGGTGAACGGCGAAACCGAAACCGGCGCCACGCTGCACAAGATGGTGAAACGCCCGGACGCCGGCGACATCGTCGGGCAGCAAAAAGTGGCCATCGCCGACAGCGATACCGCGCTGACGCTGCACAAAAAAGTGCTGGAAGCCGCGCAGATCGTGTTGAAAGAGCAACTGCCGAAGCTGAAGAACGGCACCGCCACCTTCACCAGGCAGGATGAGTCCCAGGCCAGCTACTTCGGCCGCCGCAGCGCGGCGGACGGCGAGATCCTGTGGCACAAATCCGCCAAAGAGATCAACAACCTGGTGCGCGCCGTCACCGAGCCGTACCCGGGGGCGTTCAGCTACCTCGGCCAGCGCCAGCTGATCGTCTGGCGCTCTCGCGTGCTGGATACCCAACACGATAAGCAGCCGGGCACCGTGCTGAGCACCTCGCCGCTGGTCATCGCCTGTGGCGAAGGCGCGCTGGAGATCGTCGCCGGTCAAAACGACAGCGGTCTGTACGTGCAGGGCAGCCGCCTGGCGCAGGAAATGGGCATCGTCACCGACGTGCTTCTGGCCGCCAAGCCGAACGCCGCGATGAAACGCCGCACTCGCGTACTGATCCTCGGGGTCAACGGCTTCATCGGCAACCACCTGACCGAGCGCCTGCTGCGCGACGATCGCTACGACATCTACGGTCTGGATATCGGCTCTGACGCCATCAGCCGCTTCCTCGACAACCCGCGCTTCCACTTCGTGGAAGGCGACATCAGCATCCACTCCGAGTGGATCGAGTATCACATCAAGAAATGCGACGTGGTGCTGCCGCTGGTGGCGATCGCGACGCCGATCGAATACACCCGTAACCCGCTGCGCGTGTTCGAGCTGGACTTCGAAGAGAACCTGAAGATCGTTCGCGACTGCGTGAAATACAACAAGCGCATCATCTTCCCGTCCACCTCTGAAGTGTACGGCATGTGCGACGACAAAGAGTTCGACGAAGACCATTCGCGCCTGATCGTTGGGCCGATCAACAAGCAGCGCTGGATCTACTCGGTCTCCAAACAGCTGCTGGATCGGGTGATCTGGGCTTACGGCGCCAAAGAAGGCCTGAAGTTCACGCTGTTCCGTCCGTTCAACTGGATGGGGCCGCGCCTGGATAACCTGGACGCGGCGCGCATCGGTTCTTCCCGCGCCATCACCCAGCTGATCCTCAACCTGGTGGAAGGTTCGCCGATCAAACTGATGGACGGCGGCGCGCAGAAACGTTGCTTCACCGACATCAACGACGGCATCGAAGCGCTGTTCCGCATCATCGAGAACCGCGACGGCCTGTGTGACGGCCAGATCGTCAACATCGGCAACCCGACCAACGAAGCGAGCATTCGCGAGCTGGCGGAAATGCTGCTGGAAAGCTTCAACAACCACCCGTTGCGCGACCGCTTCCCGCCGTTTGCCGGCTTCAAGGACGTGGAGAGCAGCAGCTACTACGGTAAAGGTTACCAGGACGTCGAGCACCGCACGCCGAGCATCAAAAACGCTCACCGCCTGCTGGGCTGGCAGCCGACCATCGAGATGAAGCAAACCATCGCCGATACGCTGGACTACTTCCTGCGCACTACCGTTCAGGAAGGGAACGGTGCATGAAGAAAGTCGGTCTGCGGGTTGATGTAGATACCTTCAGCGGCACCCGTGAAGGGGTGCCGCAGTTGCTGGACCTGTTCGAAAAGTACGACATTCAGGCCAGCTTCTTCTTCAGCGTGGGACCGGACAACATGGGGCGCCATCTTTGGCGCCTTTTGCGTCCGAAATTTTTGTGGAAAATGCTGCGTTCGAACGCCGCCTCGCTGTACGGTCTGGACATTCTGCTGGCCGGCACCGCCTGGCCGGGGCGCAACATTTCACGCGCGCTGGGGCCGCTGATGAAGCGCACCGCCGAAGCCGGCCATGAGGTCGGGCTGCACGCCTGGGATCACCAGGGGTGGCAGGCCAGGGTCGGCAAGTGGAGCGAGGCGCAGCTAACCGAACAGGTGCAGCTGGGCGTCGACGCCCTGAGCGCCAGCACCGGCCAGCCGGTGAAATGCTCCGCCGTGGCGGGCTGGCGCGCCGATACGCGCGTGCTGGAGGTCAAACAACGCTTCGGCTTCCATTACAACAGCGATTGCCGCGGCACCCATCCGTTCCGTCCGGTGCTGAGCGACGGGCGCCACGGTACGGTGCAGATCCCGGTGACGCTGCCGACCTTCGATGAAGTGATTGGCAGCGAAGTCAGCATGGCCGACTTCAACGACTATATTCTGCGCGCCATCGAGAACGATCGCGGCGTGCCGGTGTACACCATTCACACCGAAGTGGAAGGCATGTCGCAGGCGGCGATGTTCGAACAGTTATTGCAACGCGCACAGCGGCAGGGCATCGAATTCTGTCCGCTGAGCGCGCTGTTACCGCAAGATTTGGCGTCACTGCCGTTGGGCCGCATCAAGCGCGCTCCTTTCCCCGGCCGCGAAGGTTGGCTGGGCTGTCAAACCGATGTGAAGGACGTTACATGAAGGCGCTAAAAGGAACCTGGGCCATTGTGCTGGCCGTTTTTTTTGCTCTGGTTTACCTGATCCCGCTTAACGGCCGCCTGCTGTGGCAGCCGGATGAGACGCGTTATGCCGAGATCAGCCGTGAAATGCTGCAGCGCGGCGATTGGGTCGTGCCGCACCTGCTGGGGCTGCGCTATTTCGAAAAGCCGGTGGCGGGTTACTGGTTCAATAACATCAGCCAGTGGCTGTTTGGCGAAAACAACTTTGCGGTGCGTTTCGGCTCGGTGTTCAGCACCGGCATGACCGCGCTGCTGGTGTTCGCGCTGGCGATGCTGATGTGGCGCAATGCGCGCCGCGCCAGCCTGGCGGCGCTGATGTTCCTGTCAATGGTGCTGGTGTTCAGCATCGGCACCTACAGCGTGCTGGATCCGATGATCTCGCTGTGGCTGGCGGCGGCGATGGTCAGTTATTACCTGACGCTAAAAGCCACCTCGGTCAAAGGCAAGCTGGGCGCTTACGCGTTGCTGGGCCTGGCCTGCGGCATGGGCTTTATGACCAAGGGCTTCCTGGCGCTGGCGGTGCCGGTGATCGCGGTGATCCCGATCGTCATTCAGCAACGGCGCATCAAGGATCTGCTGTGCTATGGCCCGGTGGCGATCGTGACCGCTACGCTGCTCAGCCTGCCGTGGGCGCTGGCGATCGCGCAACGTGAACCCGATTTCTGGAATTACTTCTTCTGGGTCGAGCATATTCAGCGTTTCGCCGAAGATAACGCCCAGCACAAGGCGCCGTTCTGGTATTACCTGCCGGTCCTGCTGGCGGCGGTGCTACCGTGGCTGGCGCTGCTGCCCGGTGCGCTGCTCAAGGGGTGGCGCGAGCGCGTACAGCGTCCGGAGCTGTTCTTCCTGCTGAGCTGGGCGCTGATGCCGCTGATCTTCTTCAGCATCGCCAAAGGCAAGCTGCCGACCTACATTCTGCCGTGCATGGCTCCGCTGGCGCTGCTGATGACCGCCTATGCGGAAGACTACGCCGCCACGCTGCGCGCCAGGCTGTTCAAGGCCAACGCCTGGCTGAACGGCCTGTTCGGCCTGATCGGCATCGTGGCGCTGGTGGTGTTGAGCGCCGGTCTGCTGCCGAAGGCACATCTGTTTACTCCGCAGGAGTGGCCGAAACTGGTGCTCGGCCTGATCGCCTTCGGCGGCTGGCTGCTGTTCGCGCTGGTTTCCGTACGCGACAACGGCCGCCAATGGCGCTGGGCGGCGGCTTGCCCGGTGCTGCTGTGCCTGGTGATCGGTTACGCCATCCCGCAACAGGTGACCGATTCCAAACTGCCGCAAAACTTTGCCCGCGCCACGATGGCCGAACTGAGCGATAGCCGCTATGTGTTGAGCGACAGCGTCGGGCTGGCGGCCGGCCTGGCCTGGGAGCTGAAGCGCAGCGACGTGCTGATGTACAGCCAGAAAGGTGAGGTGGCCTATGGTCTGGAGTACCCGGACGCCAAGGGGCATCTGATCAGCGATGCCGACTTCCCGCAGTGGCTGGCGCAGGCGCGCAAGCAGGGGAACGTGTCGCTGGTGCTGCAGCTGTCCCGTGGCGAAGCGCTGCCGCAGGAACTGCCCGCCGCAGACAAGGTGGATCGCATGAACCGCCTGGTGCTGATGTGGTATAAACAGCAACCATGATGGGTTTTCTGTTGGTGATTGTGGTCAGCCTGCTCACCTGTGGTGGGCAGCTGTGCCAGAAACAGGCGGCGCACTGTTGGGAACGGGCGGACGAGGCGCGGCTGAAGCTGACGCTGCGCTGGTTGGCGCTGGCGGTGCTGCTGCTGGGGCTGGGCATGGCGGTATGGCTCAATGTGCTGCAACGCCTGCCGCTCAGCCTGGCTTACCCGATGCTCAGCCTGAACTTCGTGATGGTGACGCTGGCGGCGCGCTGGCTGTTTCATGAGCCGACGACCGCCCGCCACTGGTGCGGCGTAGCGTCGATTATGTTGGGGATCCTGCTGATGAGCGTGCATTCATGAGGGGCTATGCCTGGGGCGCCGCCAGCGTGTTGCTGGTGACGTTGGCGCAGTTGCTGATGAAGTGGGGCATGGTGCAAATCCCGCTGATGTCGTTCGCCGACGTCTCGTTGGCGCTGATCGGCGGCTACTGGCTGCCGCTGTTGGCGGTGGGCGGCGGCATCTGCGGTTATGCGCTGTCGATGCTGTGTTGGTTCTTTGCGCTGCGGCACCTGCCGTTAAACCGCGCTTATCCACTGTTGAGCGTCAGTTACGCGCTGGTCTATCTGGCGGCGGTGATCCTGCCGTGGTTCAACGAGTCCGCTACGCTGCTGAAAACGTTGGGCACGCTGTTTATTCTGTTCGGCGTCTGGCTGATTAACAGCAAGTCCGAGACTCAATCGCCGGAATAGGGCCAAAACCGGCGATCCTGTCATTATCTCCCTTATGGCGCTTGCCTTTTTCCCCGTGCGGGAGATAAATTAACGCCAAATAGCGCTCTCCTTACGTGGTGCCGGCTTTGCCTCGCAGGCGGTGTGGTGGTGTACCGGATGGCATAATGCGGCAACGTGTTCAATGAAGGGATATTATGCGGATGCGTGTGTGGTTTTTATTAGCCAGTTTGATCCTCGCCGGGTGCAGCAGCCATGCGCCGCCGCCCAGCGGCCGCCTGGCGGACTCTATCGTGGTGGTGGCCCAGCTCAATGAGCAGCTGCGCCAGTGGTACGGCACGCCATACCGTTACGGCGGCCTGGATCGGGGCGGGGTAGATTGTTCCGGCTTTGTTTACCGCACGTTCCGCGATCGCTTCGACATGCAACTGCCGCGTTCGACCGAAGAACAGACCTCGCTGGGCACCAAGGTCTCACGCGATGAGCTGATGCCGGGCGATCTGGTGTTTTTCAAAACCGGCGGCGGTGAGAACGGCCTGCACGTCGGCATTTACGATACCAACGACCAATTTATCCACGCGTCGACCAGCCGTGGAGTGATCCGCTCCTCGCTCGATAACGTCTACTGGAAGCGGGTGTACTGGCAGGCGCGACGCATTTAGCCTTAACCCATTGATTTGGTGTATCATGGCGGCATCTCATGTTTTGGACGGTGCCTGCCATGAACAGCCTGCGTTTACTGATCTCCGACTCCTACGATCCCTGGTTCAACCTGGCGGTGGAAGAGTGCATTTTCCGCGAAATGACCACGCAAAAAATTCTCTTCCTGTGGCGCAATGCCGAAACGGTGGTGATTGGCCAGTCGCAGAACCCCTGGAAAGAGTGCAACACCCGGCGCATGGAGCAGGACGGCATTCGGCTGGCGCGGCGCAGCAGCGGCGGCGGGGCGGTATTTCACGATCTGGGCAATACCTGCTTCACCTTTATGGCCGGCAAGCCGGGCTACGACAAGAGCGTCTCGACCGACATCATTCTGCAAGC
The DNA here is from genome assembly GCF_030954545.1 of Serratia sp. MF1(2023). Classification (NCBI taxonomy): domain Bacteria; kingdom Pseudomonadati; phylum Pseudomonadota; class Gammaproteobacteria; order Enterobacterales; family Yersiniaceae; genus Serratia; species Serratia sp. MF1(2023). Next base: position 41,201 of record NZ_JAVHUX010000019.1, read on the forward strand.
GCTGCGGCAGCTGGGCGTCGCGGCTAGCGCGTCGGGGCGCAACGATCTGGTGATGGAAACCGCCGACGGGCCGCGTAAAATATCCGGCTCGGCCTATCGAGAAACCCAGGATCGCGGTTTCCACCACGGCACGCTGCTGCTGAACGCCGACCTGGAACGGCTGGCGAACTACCTCAATCCGGATCCCAAAAAGCTGCAGGCCAAGGGCATCACCTCGGTGCGTTCACGCGTCGCCAATCTGGCGGAGTTTTTGCCGGGCATCAGCCATGAGCAGGTATGCGACGCCATCGTGCAGGCTTTCTTCGCCCATTATGGCGAAACGGCCGAGCCGGAGATCATTTCGCCGGACGTGTTCCCCGATCTGCCCGATTTTGCCGCGCAGTTCGCCAAACAAAGCAGCTGGGAATGGAATTTCGGCAAGGCGCCGGCGTTCAGCCACTTGCTTAACGAGCGCTTTGTCTGGGGCGGCGTAGACCTGTTCTTCGATGTGGAGAAGGGGGCTATCGTTCGCGCGCAGGCGTTCACCGACAGCCTTAATCCCGCCCCGCTGCAGCGGCTGGCGGATATGCTGGTGGGCTGCCCGTATCGAAGCGAGCCCGTTGCCGCCTGCTGTGATCGACTGATGGCGGACTATCCTCAGCAGGCGGCCGAATTAGCCGAACTGCGGCAATGGCTGAGTGAAACGATCCGTTAGCGAAGGCCTGGTGATGAAGGGATGAGCGTGCTCATCCCTTTTTTTATCGCTGAAATCGACGTTTTGCACGGCGGTAGCGCAGATTTTCTGAAAATCAAGGTGGGCATTTTTTTGCGTTTTCAATGCCGAGAATAACGGGCGGAATTGATGCGTTATTAAATTTAATCAGTCATCGTTAACGGCAGGAAAAATCGGCGTTAAGGCGGGAAGATTATTTTACTTTATTTAAGATTTTTCTTAAATAAAACAAAGGAGATAAGTCAAATTTGGCCGTCAATCCATTCTACTTAAGCCAAATACCTTTTCACATAACGCGTTTGGCGGGCGCCATGGCATAAGTTCGGCTGCTTTTCTTTGCGCCTTTCACGATTGTCGTATAGCTTTAATCTATCAATTAAATGATATTTCATGGGTATTTACATTGATATTTCCGATTAATCCCAGAGGGATTGATCGATAAAATATATTGATATACGATGATACGCTAGCCATTCATCCTGTGGCATTAAAATGAACATCCAACTCGAAGCTGACTTTATTAGTAGCTATGTTTTTCAACCTGTTTACTCAATGGAGGGCGGGCTGTTGGCGGTGGAAATGTTGAGCAGATTCAACAGTCTCGACGGTGATTTAGCCATGCCGGCCGAAATTGGGATTAATTTATTGGCGCCTGAACAAAGGATTGAGTTATTTAATGAGCAACTGAAACTTGCGGAGCAACATGCGGCTTGGTTTACCGGTAACAACGTGCAGTTGACCATCAATATCGAAGAAACCATCGTTGAGCTTATTCTTTCCGATTCGGCGTTGTGCCAACGGATCGGGCAATATCCTTTTATTGCATTTGAAGTGAGTGAGAGTTTTCCGAATCTTTCGGCCGGGAAGAACAACCCGAGCGTGCGGCGATTAAGCGAAATGTTTACGCTGTGGCTCGATGATTTCGGTTCCGGTAAAGCCACGCTGACCGCGTTGTACGATGGTTTGTTTGACTACGTAAAGATAGACAAGCGTTTTTACTGGCAGCTGTTTACCCATCAGGGATATGACGTGGTCATCGACTCGTTGTTAAAGAATATCAATCTGTTATGTAAAGGCGTGATCGTCGGAGGAATAGAGAAAAAAGAGTATTTTAATAAACTCAGGTACGCCGGTGTTTTAGGTCTGCAAGGTTTTTTATGGCCCAGCGTTGGTGTGGATAATCTGCAAGCTTTGCTGGCGACGCCCAGCGAGTTCAATAATTAAGAAGTGATATAAAAAATTACACACAATGAGGTAAATCATGCGCGGAGTGAGGTTACCGTGATTCCGCTACCGTAATTGATCCTCGTTGTTGGGCTGATAACACCGTTTATCAGCCGGCATTAAACCGCGCTTCCTCAGCCAGGCGGAACGCCAAACTCCCCGCATCCGTCCTGACGCCAGGCGGATGCGTTCTCCCTGCATTCCTTCGGTGTTAATCCGCTCGTTCAGGCTCTACACTACGCTGAAACGGAGGGCCTATGCCGCAGTTCGATAACGCTTACTACCAACAGTTACCCGGCTTCTACACCGCTCTGAACCCGACGCCGCTCAAGGATGCGCGCCTGCTGTACCACAGCGAGCCGCTGGCGCGCGAGCTGGGGCTGGATGAAAGCTGGTTTACTCAGGATAAAACCCCGATTTGGGCGGGAGAAACGCTGCTGCCGGGCATGCAGCCGCTGGCGCAGGTGTACAGTGGCCACCAGTTCGGCGTGTGGGCCGGGCAGTTGGGCGATGGTCGCGGCATTTTGCTTGGCGAACAGGTTCTGGCGGACGGCAGCCACCGCGACTGGCACCTGAAGGGCGCCGGGCTGACGCCGTATTCGCGCATGGGGGACGGCCGCGCGGTGCTGCGTTCGGTTATCCGCGAGTTTCTGGCCTCTGAGGCGCTGCACCATTTGGGGATCCCCACCACCCGAGCGTTGACCATCGTCACCAGCAGGCAGCCGGTATTCCGCGAGCAGCCGGAACGCGGTGCCATGCTGATGCGGGTGGCGGAAAGCCACGTGCGCTTCGGCCACTTCGAACACTTTTACTACCGTAAACAGCCGGAGCAGGTACGGCAGCTGGCGGATTTCGTCATTGCCCGTCACTGGCCGCAGCTGCAGGATCAGGCCGAGCGCTACCTGTTGTGGTTTACCGACGTGGTCGAACGCACGGCGCGCCTGATCGCCCATTGGCAAACCGTCGGTTTCGCGCACGGCGTGATGAACACCGACAACATGTCGATTCTCGGTATCACCATCGATTACGGCCCTTACGGCTTCCTTGACGACTACCAGCCCGGCTATATCTGCAACCATTCCGATCACCAGGGGCGTTACGCCTTCGACAATCAGCCGGCGGTGGCGTTGTGGAACCTGCATCGTCTGGCGCAGACCCTATCGGGGCTGATGACCACCGAACAGCTGCAGCAGGCGCTGGCGGCGTATGAGCCGGCGCTGATGCGCGCCTACGGCGAACAGATGCGCGCCAAACTCGGCTTCTTCACGCCGACGGCGCAGGACAACGACGTGCTCACCGGTCTGTTGAGCCTGATGGCGCAGGAAGGGCGGGACTATACCCGCACGTTCCGCCTGTTGAGCGAGACCGAACAGCTGCAGGCGCAGTCGCCGCTGCGCGACGAGTTTATCGATCGCGCGGCGTTCGACGCCTGGTATCAGCAGTATCGTCAGCGTTTGCAACAGGAGCAGGTGAGCGATGCGGAGCGGCAACGGGCGATGAAGGCGGTGAATCCGCGGCTGATCCTGCGCAACTATCTGGCGCAGCAGGCGATTGAGGACGCGGAGAACGACGACGTGGGCCGTTTGCAGCGATTGCATCAGGCCCTGCTGCGGCCGTTCGACGATGTGCCGGAGTATGACGATCTCGCCGCGCTGCCGCCGGACTGGGGCAAGCACCTGGAGATTTCCTGCTCCAGCTGAGATGAAGAAAGGGCGCTTGATAGCGCCCTTAAATTTTTTATTGGCGCAGGTAGACCTGCGGCAGCGACACTTCGGGATGATGCACCACGCCGAGATCGGCCTGATACCAGCGGGTGAGGATCTCCGTTTGCAACACTTCCTGCGGCGTGCCGCTCGCCACCAGCCGCCCCTGATGCAACAGCAGGATCCGATCGGCGTACAGCGCGGCCAGATTGAGATCGTGCAGCACGCAGCAGACGCCCAGCGGCTGTTGGCGCGTCAGCGAGCGCAGCAGGCGCAGGGTGTGCTGCTGGTGATACAGATCCAGCGCCGAGGTCGGTTCGTCGAGGAACAGCCAGGCGGGGGACGGCTGCGGTTGCCACAGCTGCGCCAACACCCGCGCCAGCTGCACCCGCTGTTGTTCGCCGCCGGACAGCTGGCGGTAGTCGCGCTGCGCCAGCGCCAGGCAGTCGGTTTGCGCCATCACCTGTTGGATCGCCTGATGCTCGTCGCGTTTGCCGTGCGGCGAACGCCCCATGCTGACCACTTCTTCCACGCTGAACGGAAACGCCAAATCGCTGTACTGGCGCATCACGGCCCGGACTTTGGCCAACTGTTGCGGCGCCCAGTGTTCCAGCGGGCGGTCAAGCAGCCGACATTCGCCGCAGTCCGGCGTCAAATAGCCGGTCAGCAAGCGCAGCAGCGTCGATTTGCCGGCGCCGTTAGGGCCGATAATCGCCACCATTTCACCGCCGGCAAGGCTGAGCGAAACGTCGTTGATCAACCGGCGCGTACCGAGGCTGTAACGCAGCTCCCGGGCTGTCAGGCAGGCGGCGTTATCCACCGGCTCGCTCCCGCTGGCGCATCACCAGCCACAAGAAATAGGGACCGCCGATCAGGCTGGTCATCAGCCCCACCGGCATTTCGGCCGGCGCCACCAGCGTGCGCGCCAGCGTATCGCTGACCAGCAACAGGCAGGCGCCGCCCAGCGCGGAGCAGGGCAGCAGCCAGCGGTGATCGCCGCCGAGGCGCATGCGCACCAGATGCGGCACCACCAGGCCGACGAAGCCGATCACACCGCTCATCGCTACCGCCGCGCCGATCAGCAGGGCGCTCAGCAACAGCAGCTGCAGCTTGGCGCGCTGGACGTTCACCCCGAGGTAGTGGGCCTCTTCGTCCCCCAGCTGCAACAGGTTCAGCCGGCGCGCCTGCAGCAGCGTCAGCAGCGCCGCAGGCAGGATCAGCGAGGCGGAAACCGCCAGGGTCGGCCACTGCGACTGGCTGAGGCTGCCCATCATCCACAGCGAGAACTGGCGCAGCTGTTGATCGCTGCTGACGTAAGAGAGCACGCCGATGGCCGCCATGCACAGGGCGTTGATGGCGATGCCCGCCAGCAGCAGCCGCGACAGATTGCCGTGCCCGCTGCGGCTGATGCCGTAGATCAACAATGACACCAGCAGGCTGCCGAGGAACGCCGCCAGCATATGACCGTACAGCGCGATCGTCACCGGCAACGCCAGCGGCATCACGATGAACAGCGCGACAAACAGCGCGCCGCCGCTGCTGATGCCCAGCAGGCTCGGATCCGCCAGCGGGTTGCGGAACAGCCCTTGCATCACGGCGCCGGACACCGCCAGCGCGCAGCCGATCACCACCGCCAGCAGCACGCGCGGCAGGCGAATGTTCAACCAGATGTGCCAGGCTGCGTCGCTGAAGGGCTCGCGCCATAGGGTGCGAAACGACAGCGTCAGCGCGCCCAGGTTGGCGGCGACCAGCGCCAGCAGCGTCAGCAGCACCAGCAGACCGATGATGGCCAGCTGAGGCGAGGTGCGACAGCGCATTACTTTTGCTCCGCCGCGTGGCGCAGCTTGGCCAGCGCCGCCGGCGTTTCCAGACCGAAGCCCAGCAGCGCCATGTCATCGACGATCAGCACGCGGCGCTGCTTGCCTGCCGGCGTCAACGCCAGGCCCGGCAGCGTCCACAGCTGCTGTTCGCCGCCGAGGGTGCGCACGCCGTCGGTAGTGACCAGCAACAGATCCGGCGCGCTGGCGATGACGCCTTCCTGCGACAGCGGCCGGTAGCGGTCAAAGCCCTGCATGGCGTTTTTCAGCCCGGCGGCGGCGATCACCGCGTCGGCAGCGGTGTGTTGCCCGGCGGCCATCGGCGTAATGCCGCCGTGGCTCATTACGAACAGCACCTTGACCGGCAGCGGGGAGGTATCCACCGCCGCCAGCTGTTGTCGATAGCGCTCGCTCAGCTGTTTGCCTTGCTCAACGCGCTGCAGCGCGGCGGCGATCGTAGCGATTTTCTGCGGCACCGCCTGCAGGGTGGTGTCACCCGGTACGCTGACCACGTTGACACCGCTGTCCGCCAGCTGTTTGAGCACCAGCGCCGGCTGTGCCAGCTCGGTCGTCAGCACCAGCGTCGGCTTCAGCGCCAAAATGCCTTCGGCGTTCAGCTGGCGCATGTAGCCGACGTCCGGCAGCTTTTTCACCGCTTCCGGATGCAGACTGGTGCTGTCGCGGGCGATCACCTCGTCGCCGGCGCCGAGCGCGAAGGCGATTTCCGTCACGTCGCCGCCGATCGAGACGATGCGCTGCGCCGCCGCGGCGGTGAGCGGCAGCGCCAGCGACATCATCAACGCCAGGCGGCGGATCAAGGAAGATTTCATGCGGCGATGTCCTTGGCGGCGAGCGCGGCAACCTGCTCGCGCCACTGGGTTTGTTCCGGCTGGCCTTCGGTGCGCTGGCCATACAGCTGCGCGATCTGCGTGCCGTCGGCGGCGAACAGCTCCAGGCTGGTGACGATGCCGTCCTTGGTCGGTTTGCGGGTGATCCAGCTTTCGGCGATGGCGTCTTCAATCAGGTGCAGCGTGAAGCGGCGGTTGAACACGTTGATCCAGCCTTCCTGCGGCATCAAACGTTCGATCTGGCCGGTGAAGATCTGCACGCAGCCGCGGTTGCCGACGAAGATCATGATCTCGTTTTGCTGTTGCTGCGCCGCTTCGAGCAACTGCGACAGCGCGCTATTGTCCACCTGGTAGGCCAGATCGTTGCCGACGGCGCGGAAGGCCTGTTGGCGCGTCAGCTTGTTGCGGCTCAGCAGCTGGAAGAACTGGTGAACGTCGGTCATCGCGCGCCACTCACCGTCGATTTTGGCATGATCCTGCGTCGTTTCATCGGTGGTAGCCGCCTCGGCGGGCTGCAGCGCCAGCGCCGGGTTTTCTTCGCTCAGGTGGCGCTCCACCAGCGCCATCCAGGCCGGCAGATCGGTCTCTTCAGTGGTGTAGACCTTGTGCAGCGCATCGCCCTGTTGGTCGAAGAACTGAATGCTGTGGCGCACGCCGCGCTTGTTGGTTTCGCTCATGGCGAAGACGCTGGTCCAGTGGTTGAGGAACAGGCGCAGATCCAGCTCGCGTGGGTTGAGGATCAGCCCGGCGTGGCCGTTGAGGTGCTGGTTGCGGTAACGGCCCATCTGCTCATGCACCGCATAGCTGTTGCGGGTAATGGACTTGGTGACGCCGACCTGCTCAAGCTCGGTCAGCAGGGTGCGCGCGTCGGCCTGCAGGCGGCGGGTGTCGTGGCCGACGCGGGCGTGCGTCAGCTCCGCTTCGCTGACGCCGAGGATCGCCGCCAGATCGCGGGCGTATTTACCGGGGTGATCGATTTTAGCCTGTTGGTAGCGTTCGTATAGGGTGTTGCTCATGCGGGATTCTCCTGCGCTGTAATGCGAACGGCGGACAACCGGGTTGTCCGCCAGATAGTCAAATGATTACCACTGGTAGCTGACCAGCAGTTTGGCGTTGCGGCCATCCTGCGGGACGCCCTGCGGCGAGTAATATTCCTTGTCGAAGGCGTTGCCCAGCACCACGGTGGTGGTCATGCCCTGCAGCCGATCGCGGCCCTTGTAGCTCAGATAGAAGTCGTTGACGCCATAGCCGCCTTGTTCCGAGTAGGTGGCGGGCACTCGCTTGGCGCGTTCGGCGAAGGTGGCGACCCAGCCGGCGGACAGACCGGTTTCGCCCAGCGGCACGTCCAGCGAGCTGGTAACGGTATCCGGGCTGATGTCGGCCAGCCAATCGCCGCTTTTCGCGTTCAGCTCGCCATTGCGAGACTTGTCCTTGCCGCGTGTACGGTTGTAAGCCAGATCCCAGTTAAACCACTTGGTCTGATAGTTCAGCGAGGTGTCCCAACCCCAAATTTTGGCGCGAGAGATATTCGCTGAGGCGGTCTGCGTGCGAGTGACATACATGAAGATGTAGTCTTTGGCGTCGGTATCGAAGTAACTGGCCTTGAATTGCAGGCTGTCATCCGTCAGCAGCAGATCGTCGAAGCGCAGGCCGAAACCGGCTTCGGTGGTGCTGGTGGTTTCCGGCCGCAGATTAGGATTGGGCACCCAATAGTTGCCGGGGAAGTGGCGCGAATCGTTGTACATCTCGCCCATGGTCGGGGCGCGGAAGGCCTGGGAATAGGAGCCGAACAGCATCAACCAGTCGGTCGGCGAGTAGCTCAGGGCTCCGCGGGACGACCATTTGTCGGCCTTGACGTCTTCGTGGCCCTGGCTGCTGCCTTTGTAATCGTCGTAGCGCGTGCCTGCCAGCACGGTGATCGGAATGTCGCGCAGCGTAATTTCATCCTGTAGCCAGCCGGAGGCGAAGTTGATCTTGGCCTGCGGGAAGCTGGTGGTGGCGCCGCCCGGCTGCTGTTTCTGTTCATAGACCTCGGAGCCGTAGGTCAGCAGGTGTGACGCAAAGCTGTCGGCGAACAGGCGCGTGCGGTTTTCCAGCTTGCCGCCGTTGGTGGTCTGCTTGCGGAATTCGTCGGTCGCGCCGGCGTTGTGTGCATTGATTTTGACTTCCGAGGTGTACAACTTGGCGGTGGCGTCCAGCCAATCCTGGCCGACTGGCTTGAGTTTATAGCTCAATGCCGCATCGCGCTGGATGGTCGAGCGGTTGGTCATCGGGTTGCCGCTCGAGCTGCCCGGCGTCTGCGGATTTTTCGGCTCTTGAGCGCTGTTGTTGTAGTAGCGCAGATCGCCGCTCAGCGACTGATTGTCGTCGATCTTCCAGGTGCCTTTGGCCAACACGTTGCTGATGGTTTCGTCGTTAGGCGCATCGAAGCCGTTGCCCTGACGCAGATCGCCGACGTCGCGGGTGCCAAACGACAGCAAACCGTCGAGGTTATCGGTCTTGCCGTAGGCGCTGGCGCCCATGCCCAGGCTGTGATCGCCGGTGCCGGCGGTGCCGTAGACGCGGAACCCGCTATCGTGGCCCGGCAGCAGCAGATCGGCGGCATCAACGGTCTCATAGGCGATAACGCCGCCCAGCGCGCCGCTGCCGTACAGCAACGCGGAGGGACCGCGCACGATTTCAATGCGTTTCACCAGCGCCGGATCGAGGAAGGTGCCGCCGATATGGCCGGTATCGGTCCCCTGGCGGATGCCGTCGACCAGCGTCAGCACACCGTTTTTGCCGTAGCCACGCATCGTCACGTCCTGGCCGTTGCTGCGCCCGGTGCCGTTGACGGTGATGCCCGGCACGCGGCGCAGCATATCGGCGGCCGAGGTGGCGGTCTGGCTTTCCGGCGAGTTGCCTTCGATGACCGTGACCATCATCGGCGCTTCAAAGCTGCTGCGCTGGTTGCCGGTGGCGACCACGGTCATGGTCTCGTCGGCGGCTTTGGCTTTTTTGGCCGGCGCCGCGTTGGAAGAGGATGTTGTGCTGGTGTTTTGTGCCAAGGCCACCGTAGGCAGAGCGCAGGCAATCGCCAGACTCAAAGCGGAAAAACGCAGCCGGGTGGAAAATGTCAGAGGCATGGTGCAACTCTCCGTATGTAATAAAACATATCAATAGATTTGCTGGCTGCCTGGATCAAAAGATCGGGGTGGCTGGCGTTTGAGGGTTCTGTGGTTATTTGGTCAGGATCAATTTCCCGGCTTTGGTCTGCCGCAGCTGATAGCGCTGGCCCTGATGGGTAATGAACGCGATGCCGTCGGCGCCGAGCAGCTGTGCGCTGTCGTAGCTGGGCGGCGCGTTTGCGCTGTGCTCGGTCGGGGCCGCGGCGGCGGGGGTAGGCGTGTTGGCAGTATCCATTATCATTGTGCTTATAAAACAGACCATTAAATGGTAATTAATATCAAACTGAGAATCATTATCATGTGAAGGAAAGGTTACATCAAGGAAAATTTTCTTACCGATGGAACCTTTTTGTCGAATGGACATCCGGCGGCGGGCCGAGCGTACCCGGCCCGTAAAAAAGGGGCGTTATTTCAGCAGGGTTTCGATGCGGTCAAACAGGCGTTCGGGTTTGGTGATCGGCGCAAAGCGCGTGACGCGCTGGCCGTCGGCGGTGAGCAGGAACTTGGTGAAATTCCATTTGATGCGGCGGCTGCCCAGAATGCCGGGCGCCAGGCGTTTCAACTCATTGAACAGCGGGTGCGCGCCGGGGCCGTTAACGTCTATCTTGCTGAACAGCGGGAAACTGACGCCGTAGTTGAGGCTGCAAAAGTTGGCGATCTCCAGCGGGCTGCCCGGCTCCTGAGAACCAAACTGGTTGCAGGGGAAGCCGAGCACCACCAGGCCGCGTTCGCGATAGTATTGCCACAAATTTTCCAGCCCGCGGTATTGCGGGGTGAAGCCGCACTTGCTGGCGGTGTTGACCACCAGATAAGCGCGCGCCGGGTAATCGCCCAGCGTTTTTTGCTCGCCCTGCAGCGTGACGCAGGGGATGGATAACAGAGAGTGAATCATGCCGTGGCTCCAGGTGCGTTTCGGCGGGTGATAAAGCGTTGCAATCAGTATAGATGAGCGGGACAGAAGGGATAAAGCCGGGGCGAGGCCCCGGCCTGCGTTGCGTCAGAAACGGCTATCGACCGCATCCGCCAGCATCGCCAGCAACTGTTCGCTGTCGGACCAGCTCAGGCAAGGATCGGTGATTGACTGGCCATAGGTCAGCGGCTGGCCGGCGACGATCTTCTGCGTGCCTTCCACCAGGAAGCTTTCCGCCATCACGCCGGTGATGGCGGCGGAGCCGGCGCGGATCTGTTGGCAGACGTTGTCGGCCACTTCCAGCTGGCGGCGGTGCATTTTCTGGCAGTTGCCGTGGCTGAAGTCGATCACCAGGTGTTCCGGCAGATCGAACTCGCGCAGGCTGTCGCAGGCGGCGGCGATGTCGCTGGCGTGATAGTTCGGCGTTTTGCCGCCGCGCATGATGATGTGGCCGTACGGGTTGCCGCTGGTCTGGTAGATGGTCATTTGGCCATGTTTGTCCGGCGACAGGAACATGTGCCCGGCGCGCGCCGCGCGAATGGCGTCGATGGCGATGCGGGTGTTGCCGTCGGTGCCGTTTTTGAAGCCGACCGGGCAGGAGAGCGCCGAGGCCATTTCACGGTGGATCTGGCTTTCGGTGGTGCGCGCGCCGATGGCGCCCCAGCTGATCAGATCGGCGATGTATTGGCCGACCACCATGTCCAGGAATTCGGTGGCGGTCGGCAGGCCGAGCTGGTTCACTTCCAGCAGCAGGCGGCGCGCCATTTCGATGCCACGGTTGACCTGGAAGGTGCCGTCCAGCGCCGGATCGGAGATCAGGCCTTTCCAGCCGACGACGGTGCGCGGTTTTTCGAAATAGGTGCGCATCACGATCTCCAGGCGATCCTGGTAGCGTTCGCGCAGGGCGTTCAACCGGCCGGCGTAATCGACGGCGGCGTCGAGATCGTGGATGGAGCAGGGGCCGATCACCACCAGCAGGCGGCGGTCTTCACCGGTGAGGATTTTTTCAATGCGTTTTCGTGACGCGGTCACGTTGTCGGCGACGGCCGCCGAGATCGGCAGCTTGTCCGCCAACGCTTGCGGCGTGACGAGGCTGTCGATGCGCGCGGTCCGCAGTTCATCTGTTTTGTGCATGTTGTTCCCTGGAAACTGTTCTTCTCTGCGGCAGGAGTGCCGGGAAGTGATGGCGATCACAATAACGCAAAAAGCGCTGAATTCAACCGTAGAGATTGTGTTCTGTTGATCAAAGCCGCGAAAAAAAGCACAAAAAAATCAGCGGCTGCTGAAATAAACGGCAGGTGGCGGGGCGCGGCGGCCCCGCGAGGAAAAGGTCAGAACATGCGGCGGCTCATGCCGAGGATGTCGAGGATTTTGGTGGAGATCTCTTCGACCGAATAGTTGGTGGTATTGAGGTAGCGGATCTGATTTTTGCGGAACAGCGCCTCGACTTCGGCGATCTCCATACGGCACTGGCGCAATGAAGCGTAACGGCTGTTTTCACGCCGTTCCTCGCGGATCGCCGCCAGGCGTTCCGGATCGATGGTCAGGCCGAATAATTTATGCTGAAACGGTTTCAGCGAGGCCGGCAGGTGCAAATTGTCCATATCGTCGGCGATAAACGGGTAGTTGGCGGCGCGGATGCCGAACTGCATCGCCAGATAAAGGCTGGTGGGGGTTTTGCCGCAGCGCGACACGCCGAGCAGGATCACCTGCGCCTGATCGAGGTTGCGCAGCGAAATGCCGTCGTCGTGCGCCAGCGTATAGTCGATGGCGGCAATGCGCGCGTCGTACTTGCCGAGGTTGCTGGCGGTCAGACCGTGGGTGCGGTTCGGCACCGGCGTCGGCTCCACTTCCAGCTCGCCCTGCAGCGGGCCGACCAGCGCCTGCACGATATCCTGGCAGAAGCCCTGGCTCTGCACGATCACATCGCGCACTTCCGGCGAGATGATGGAGTAAAACACCAGCGGCCGCACGCCGGTTTCATTATAGATATCATCGATTTGTTGGCGAACTGCGCGAGCGCGCGCCTCGGTTTCGACAAACGGCAGGGTATAGGTGGTCGCCGTGACCGGGAACTGCGACAGCACCGCGTGTCCCAGCACTTCGGCGGTGATCGCCGTACCATCCGAAATATAAAAAACGCTTCTTTCCACCCGAGGCTCCTTACCTGAAAACGGTGTTACTGCTGTCATCACTGTCAATATCATGAGCCGCAGACGATCCACCGGTAAAGGGGCGAGGGGAAAAATTGTGACGGCGGGGCGGTAAAGCGCCTTGCGGCGGCGCGTGAAGAAAAGCGCGTTTTGCCGGCGGTAAAAATCGCGGCGCGGCGACGCTTTTCGATCCGAAACGTAAATTTGCCGCTATTTTCACCTAAAACGGTAGCGTTTGCGTGGTCATTAAAACAGAAGTTTAAAAAGAGCGTAATTTGTTGAGAACTAAGCTTTTCGTGCGATTGGGAACGGTTCCCAGGCAAATCAGCCGGTTAGGACATTCTCTTAAAAACCACTTTCTTCAGTGGGTTGATCGATTCACCTTTCCATTTTCCCCGGATCAGTGTGCTAGTCTGATTCGGCTCCGTGTTAGCGGCGCCGTAAAGCAAGCGAATTAAATCCGTCTTTACCCTACTGATAGCAATAAGGATTGTCTCGATGTCCAACAATGGCCCAGACTTGCGTAATGTGCTTTGGTACAACCAGCTTGGCATGCACGACGTTGACCGTGTCGGCGGTAAAAACGCCTCCCTCGGTGAAATGATCACCAATCTTTCCGATTTGGGCGTGGCCGTGCCGAACGGTTTTGCCACCACCGCACAGGCGTTTAACGATTTCCTCGAACAAAGCGGTGTTAACCAGCGCATCTATCAGCTACTGGATCAGACCGACGTTGACGACGTTGCACAACTGGCCAAGGCCGGCGCCCAGATCCGCCAATGGGTGATCGACACGCCGTTCCACGCCGAGTTCGAACGCGAAATTCATCAGGCTTACCAACAGCTCGCCGACGGCGAACCGGAAGCTTCCTTCGCGGTGCGCTCCTCCGCCACGGCGGAAGACATGCCGGACGCGTCCTTCGCCGGCCAGCAGGAAACCTTCCTCAACGTGCAGGGCATCGACGCCGTAATGGTGGCGATCAAGCACGTGTTCGCATCGCTGTTCAACGACCGCGCCATCTCTTATCGCGTGCATCAGGGCTATGACCACCGCGGCGTGGCGCTGTCGGCGGGCGTACAGCGCATGGTGCGCTCGGATTTGGCCTCTTCGGGCGTGATGTTCACCATCGATACCGAGTCCGGCTTTGATCAGGTGGTGTTTATCACCTCCGCCTTCGGCCTGGGTGAAATGGTGGTGCAGGGCGCAGTGAACCCGGATGAGTTCTATGTGCACAAACCGACGCTGCAAAACGGCAAGCCGGCGATCGTGCGCCGCAACCTGGGTTCGAAAAAGATCCGCATGGTGTACGCGCCGTCGCAGGATCACGGCAAGCAGGTGCGCATCGAAGACGTGCCGGAAGCGCAGCGCAGCCGTTTCTCGCTGACGGATGACGAAGTGCAGGCGCTGGCGCAGCAGGCGATCCTGATCGAAAAACATTACGGCCGCCCGATGGATATCGAGTGGGCGAAAGACGGCCATACCGGCAAGCTGCTGATCGTGCAGGCGCGCCCGGAAACCGTGCGCTCCAACGAACAGACCATGGAGCGCTACCAGCTGAACGGCTCCAGCCCGGTGCTGGTGGAAGGCCGCGCCATCGGCCACCGCATCGGCGCCGGTCCGGTGAAAGTGATCCACGACATCAGCGAAATGGATCGCATCCAGCCGGGCGACGTGCTGGTCACCGACATGACCGACCCGGACTGGGAACCGATCATGAAGAAGGCCGCCGCGATCGTCACCAACCGCGGCGGGCGTACCTGTCACGCGGCGATCATCGCCCGTGAGCTGGGGATCCCGGCGGTGGTGGGCTGCGGTCACGCCACCGACGTGCTGAAAGACGGCCAGAAAGTCACCGTGTCCTGCGCGGAAGGCGACACCGGCTTCGTTTACAGCGATATGCTGGATTTCAGCGTGCAGAGCTCCGAAGTGACCGAGCTGCCGGATCTGCCGCTGAAGATCATGATGAACGTCGGTAACCCGGATCGCGCCTTCGACTTTGCGCGTTTGCCGAACGAAGGCGTGGGCCTGGCGCGGCTGGAATTTATCATCAACCGCATGATCGGCGTGCACCCGCGTGCGCTGCTGGAGTTCGATCAGCAGACGCCGGCGCTGCAAAACGAGATTCGCGCGCTGATGCAGGGTTACGATCATCCGGTCGAGTTCTACGTCGGCCGCCTGACCGAGGGCATCGCGACGCTGGGCGCCGCCTTCTGGCCGAAGCGCGTGATCGTGCGCCTGTCCGACTTCAAATCCAACGAGTACGCCAACCTGGTGGGTGGCGACAAGTATGAACCGCACGAAGAGAACCCGATGCTGGGCTTCCGCGGCGCCGGCCGCTACGTGGCCGACAGCTTCCGCGATTGCTTCGCGCTGGAGTGCGAGGCGGTGAAACGCGTGCGTAACGAAATGGGGCTGACCAACGTCGAAATCATGGTGCCGTTCGTGCGCACCGTGGCGCAGGCGGAAGCGGTGGTGGCCGAGCTGGCGCGTCAGGGGCTGAAGCGCGGCGAAAACGGGCTGAAAGTGATCATGATGTGCGAGATCCCGTCCAATGCGCTGTTGGCGGATCAGTTCCTCGAACACTTCGACGGCTTCTCCATCGGCTCCAACGACATGACCCAGTTGGCGCTGGGGCTGGATCGCGACTCCGGCGTGGTGTCGGAGCTGTTCGACGAACGCAACGACGCGGTGAAAGCGCTGCTGTCGATGGCGATTCAGGCGGCCAAGCGCCACGGCAAATACGTCGGCATCTGCGGCCAGGGCCCGTCCGACCACGAAGACTTCGCCGAGTGGCTGATGGAGCAGGGCATCGACAGCCTGTCGCTTAATCCGGACACCGTGGTGCAGACCTGGATCAATTTGTCGAAAAAGAAATAATGTCTCGGCATCGCTGAGGCATTAACGCCGGGCCGCAGTTAACGCTGCGGCCTTTTTATTTCTGAATGTAAATAACGGTGCGTAAAATAATCAATTCGACGAAAAAAGAATAAAAAAAAGCCCACCGTAGGAGATGGGCAAAGACTACACACAGCAATTCACATGTATGGCATTACATTGTTCAGAAAGGTTGCTTTAAAATCAGTGATTTGAAGCAATAGATGGCCATAATACTAGATTTTTGAACGCGACTAGTCATTAAGAATCATCCTAATCGATAGCGGCATCACATTTTATTTGCGGGAGTTATCTCTTTTTGCCGTTTGCAACAAACAGGGATTTACATTGCACCTTTCATTCGCGGTACCGTAATCAATATATGGCGGCATTATATTGGGTGGAGATATTACTCGAATGGGGTAGGAATAACGGCAGGAATGAAAAGTTCCGCCCGACGATGCGGGCGGAAGAGGGGAATCAGCGTTTTTCCAAATCTTCGATGACTTGCTCCGGCGCGGTGGTCGGCTCCGGCGCTTCATCCATCCAGGCGGTCAGCAGGCGATAAGATACCGCCAACACCACCGGGCCGATGAACAGGCCAATCATGCCGAAGGCCAGCAAGCCGCCGATAACGCCGGACAGGATCAGTAGCAGCGGCAGATCGGCGCCCATGCGGATCAGCACCGGGCGCAGCACGTTATCCAGCGTAGCCACCACGCAGCTCCAGACCAGCAGCACGGTGCCCCAGGTGGTATCGCCGTGCCAGTACAGCCAGATGATGGCCGGCACCAGCACCAGCAGCGGCCCCAATTGCGCCACGCAGCAGATGAAGATCAGCATCGTCAGCAGAGTGGCGGCCGGAATGCCGCTCACCGCCAGACCGATGCCGCCCAGCACCGACTGCACCAGCGCCGTCACCACCACACCCAGCGCGACGGCGCGGATCGCCTGGCCGCCCAGCAGCACCGCCGCATCGCCGCGCGCAGAGCCGAGGCGCACCGCAAAGTGGCGGATACCCAGCGCCACCTGCTCGCCGCGCGCATACAACAGGGCGCTGAACAGCAGCATCAGCGCGCAGTGCAGCAGCAGACGGCCGATATGCGCGGCCTGCGCCACGAACCAGGTGGCGGTTTGGCCGAAGTACGGCTGCACCTTCGCCAGCAGCGCGGCGCCGCCGGCGTTAACCAGCGTATGGTAGCTGGTATAGAGCCTGTCGCCGATCATCGGCACGGACTGCAGCCAGGCGAGATCGGGAATATGCAGCTTGCCCGGCGAGCTGGCCCAGGCGATCAGCGGCGCACTGTTATCCACCACGCTGCTGATCAGCAGAGAGATAGGCAAAATGAACAGCAGGATCAGCAGCAGGGTCATCACCAGCACCGCCAGCGAGCGGCGGCCCCACAGCAGCTTTTGCAGTTTGAGCAGCAGCGGCCAGGTGGCGATCACCACCATTCCCGCCCAGGCGAAGCCGAGAATGAACGGTTGGATCACCCAAAAACAGGCGACGATCATGATGGCGATAAACAGCACGCCGAAAATAATTCGCGGTAAGTCGTAACGCGATTGCGGGAGTGGCATCAGTGGCTTCTCATCCTGGTCAATTAAATCCCTGGCACCGGCGAATCGGGTGCCTGTCGGTCGGTTTATTACCGCCGGACGGCCGCCTGTGGCGGCGTTCGCAGGGCGGTAATAATGTGAATGCCTTCACTAAACGAGTATGTTAGTTTTTAGTGTCACTAAAAAATAGGGTGGGTCTGAATTAAAGGCCCGATTCAGCGTACATCAGCGCATAAAAAATAGACGGACAGGGTCAAAAAAGCGAATGATCCCACAGATTTCTCAGGCGCCCGGCCTCGTTCAACGGGTGCTCGACTTTTTGGAAGCACTGAAGCAAAACGGATTCAACGGCGATACCGCCACCAGCTATGCCGACCGGCTGACGATGGCCACCGACAACAGCATCTATCAGCTGTTGCCCGATGCGGTGGTGTTTCCCCGTTCCACCGCCGACGTGGCGCTGATCGCCCGCCTGGCCGGGGAAGAGCGATTCAATGCGCTGACCTTCAGCCCGCGCGGCGGCGGCACCGGCACCAACGGCCAGTCGCTCAATACCGGCATCGTGGTCGATATGTCGCGCCATATGAACCGCATTCTGGAGATCAACGTTGAACAAGGCTGGGTAAAAGTCGAAGCCGGGGTGATCAAGGATCAGCTGAATCAATATCTGCGGCCGTTCGGCTACTTCTTCTCGCCGGAACTGTCCACCAGCAACCGCGCCACCCTGGGCGGCATGATCAATACCGACGCCTCCGGCCAGGGTTCGCTGGTGTACGGCAAAACCTCCGATCACGTGTTGGGCCTGCGGGCGGTGCTGCTGGGCGGCGAGATGATCGATACCCGCGCCATGCCGACGGCGCTGGCGGAAACGATTGCTCTGGACGAGACCGCCGAAGGGCGTATCTACCGCACGGTGCTGAACCGCTGCCGCGAGCAGCGCTCGCTGATCCTGGAGAAATTCCCCAAGCTCAACCGCTTCCTCACCGGTTACGATCTGCGCCACGTGCTGAGCGACGATCTGCAAACCTTCGATCTGACGCGCATCCTGACCGGCGCCGAAGGCACGCTGGCGTTTATCACCGAGGCGCGGCTGGACATCACGCCGCTGCCGAAAGTGCGTCGCCTGGTCAACGTGAAGTACGATTCCTTCGATTCGGCGCTGCGCAATGCGCCCTTTATGGTCGAAGCCAAGGCGCTGTCGGTGGAAACCATCGATTCCAAGGTGTTGAACCTGGCGCGTGAAGACATCGTTTGGCACTCGGTGAACGAACTGATCGCCGATGTGCCGGATAAAGAGATGCTCGGGCTGAACATCGTCGAGTTCGCCGGCGACGATCGGGCGCTGATCGACGGCCAGATGGAAACCCTGTGTCAACGGCTGGACGAATTGATCGCGCAGCGGCAGGGCGGCGTGATCGGTTACCAGATCTGTGGCGATCTGGCGGGCATCGAGCGCATTTATAACATGCGCAAGAAGGCGGTCGGGCTGCTGGGCAACGCCAAAGGGCGCGCCAAGCCGATTCCATTCGCCGAGGACACCTGCGTGCCGCCGCAACACCTGGCGGACTATATCGTCGAATTTCGCCAACTGCTCGACGACCATAACCTGAGCTATGGCATGTTCGGCCACGTCGACGCTGGGGTGCTGCACGTGCGCCCGGCGCTTGATATGTGCGACCCGCAGCAGGAAGTGCTGATGAAGCAGATCTCCGATCGGGTGGTGGCGCTGACCGCCAAATACGGCGGCCTGCTGTGGGGTGAGCACGGCAAGGGCTTCCGCGCGGAATACAGCCCTGAATTCTTCGGGGAAACGCTGTATGAGGAGCTGCGCCGCATCAAAGCGGCGTTCGATCCGGATAACCGTCTGAACCCGGGCAAGATCTGTGCGCCGCTGGCGGTGGATGCGCCAATGATGCAGGTGGACGCGGTCAAACGCGGCACCTTCGATCGCCAGATCCCGGTCGAGGTGCGCACCTCATTCCGCGGCGCGCTGGAGTGTAACGGCAACGGCCTGTGCTTCAACTTCGACGTGCGCAGCCCGATGTGCCCGTCGATGAAGATCAGCGGCAACCGCATTCATTCACCGAAAGGGCGGGCGACGCTGGTGCGCGAGTGGCTGCGTCTGCTGGCCGAGCAGGGCGTCGATCCGTTGGCGCTGGAGAAACAGCTGCCGCAGCAGCGCCTCAGCCTGCGCGGCCTGATCGAGAAGACCCGCAACAGCTGGCACGCCGGCAAGGGCGAGTACGACTTTTCGCACGAAGTGAAAGAGGCGATGTCCGGTTGTCTGGCCTGCAAGGCCTGCTCCACCCAGTGCCCGATCAAGATTGACGTGCCAGGATTCCGTTCGCGCTTCCTGCAGCTCTACCACACCCGCTATCTGCGCCCGGTAAGCGACTACATGGTCGCCGGCGTGGAGAGCTATACCCCATTGATGGCCCGCGCGCCGAAGGTGTTCAACTTCTTCTTCCGCCAGCCGTGGCTGCGGGAGATGAGCCGCAACGCCATCGGCATGGTCGATCTGCCGCTGCTGTCCAGCCCGACGCTGCGTCAGCAGCTGTCCGGCCACCGCGCGACCACGCTGACGCTGGAGCAGTTGGAAGGGCTGAGCGCCGAGCAGCGCGCAGATCACGTGCTGATCGTCCAGGATCCGTTCACCAGCTATTACGACGCCAAAGTGGTGGCGGACTTTGTCCGGCTGGTGGAGAAGCTCGGCTATAAACCGGTGCTGCTGCCGTTCTCGCCGAACGGCAAGGCGCAGCATGTGAAAGGTTTCCTGACGCGGTTCGCCCGCACCGCGCGCAAAACCGCCGATTTCCTCAACCGCGTGGCGCAGCTCGGCATGCCGCTGGTGGGCGTCGATCCGGCGCTGGTGCTGTGTTACCGCGACGAATACCGCGAGATCCTCGGCGCCGAACGCGGCGATTTCCAGGTGCTGCTGGTGCACGAATGGCTGCAGCAGCGGATCGCGGATCGCGCCGAACAGCCGGCGACCGGCGAACCCTGGTATCTGTTCGGCCACTGTACCGAAACCACCGCGCTGCCGGCCAGTGGCCAACAGTGGGCGGCGATCTTCGCGCGCTTCGGCGCCAAACTGGAGAACGTCAGCGTCGGCTGCTGCGGCATGGCGGGCACTTACGGCCATGAAGCCAAGAACCTGCAAAACTCGCTCGGCATTTATGAGCTATCATGGCACCCGACGCTGCAGCGTTTGCCGCGGCAGCGCTGCCTGGCGACCGGCTATTCCTGCCGCAGCCAGGTGAAACGCATCGAGGGCAATGGCGTGCGCCACCCCTTACAGGCACTTCTGGAGATGATTGAGTGAAATTGTGGAAACGTGAAACATCGCTGGAGCAGCTGAACCGCGCCGGCGACGGCTGCATGGTCAGCCATGTGGGCATCGAGTTTACCCAGCTGGGCGAGGATTTCCTCGAGGCCACCATGCCGGTCGATGGCCGCACCCGGCAGCCGTTCGGGCTGTTGCACGGCGGGGCGTCGGTGGTGCTGGCGGAATCGATGGGATCGATGGCCGGTTACCTGTGCAGCGAGGGCGAGCAGAAAGTGGTGGGGCTGGAGATCAACGCCAACCACCTGCGCGCGGTGTTCGATGGCCAGGTGCGCGGGGTGTGCCGCGCACTGCACGTTGGCCGCCGTCATCAGGTGTGGCAAATCGAGATCTTCGACGCGCGCGATCGGCTGTGCTGCACTTCGCGTCTGACCACGGCGGTCATCGACTGATTCCCGCCGGTTTCCGCAGGCGATCGGCCTGCGGAGCCTTGCGCCTTACAGCTGAAACGGCACGCGTTTGACGAAGTCCTTCTGAAACGCGTTTGCCTTCTCCCAGGTGCCTTCCATTGCATATTTTTGGCAAATCAGCGTCAGCGTGTGGCGAGCGAAGTGGTAGCTTTGCACCCGAAAAAGCTGGCAGCGCTGTGGGTTGTTGATCTCGACGATCAGCCGGTTGTGCAGCTTGCTGAGCGCATGCAGGTAGCTGTCGTCGTCGCCGTTCTCCAGACACAGATTGGCCATGGTGAGGCTGACGCTGTTATACCGCTTCAGGTGGTCGATATTGCATTCCGGGCGCCGCAGCGCCGCTTCGGCCATGTAAAAGTCCACCGTGGCGTCGCGCACGCTGAATTTGTAGTCATCAATCTTGCCCAGCAACCATGCGTTGATCGAAAGAGTCATTGGCTTCGCGCTCAAATTACAATTGAATGATAATCATTATCATATAAACTGCCGCGTTGCCGATCAATCCCCGGCGCGGCGTTTTTTCATCGCGCGGGGGTGTAAAAGGCCGCCGACGACCCAATTTAATCCTGAGCGACTAAACTTTAACCTGAGGGTGCGCGCTTGAGCCGCGCCACGAAATGCCGATAAACGCACATTTACGACAGACAGAATGCAGAAATAGGTATTTTCTATGAATGTTTAGATCGGCAACGCCCCGCGGCGCTGTAACGCTGACGGGCCACCGGGGAGTGCGGTACGGTGATGCAGGATAGAGAACAAATTCATAGGGATAGCATGCACGCCTTGCCGCCAGACGCCGCAAGCCGCCACGGGTGTCCCGTTGGCTTGCCGCGCGCCGCAGCGAAAAACCGCGCTCGCGGCGGATACCCCCGCAAAACAAACGGTTGAAGTGATAATCGTTATCACTAACATATAAGCAACCCAGATTGGCTGTGGCCAAACACGAGTGTGAGGTAGACCCTATGCAAACGGAAAATGTCGGCACTTTTTCTCTGGATGAAAATGTCTGGCAAGGCATTTCGCTCAGCGACAGCGCCGTACAACAAATAACCAAACTGATGCAGCAGGATCCGCAGGTGAAAGGGCTGCAGCTAGGGGTGAAACAATCCGGCTGCGCCGGCTTTGCCTATGTGCTGGATCTGACCCGCGAACCCGCCGATGACGATCTGCTGTTTGAGCGCGACGGCGCCAAACTCTATGTGCCGCTGAAGGCCATGCCGTTCATCGATGGCACCACGGTAGATTACGTCCGCGAAGGGCTGAATCAGATATTCAAATTTAACAACCCTAAAGCTCAGCATGCCTGCGGGTGCGGCGAGAGCTTTGGCGTTTGAGCGATGCAATCAACATGACACGAAGCAATGTAGAAATGCCTAATGAAGTGCAGGCTTGGGTCAGCGAAGGTCGCTACAAAGAAGGTTTCTTCACCCAGCTGGCAACCGATGAGTTGGCCAAAGGCATCAACGAAGAGGTGGTGCGCGCCATCTCGGCCAAGCGCAACGAACCCGAGTGGATGCTGGAATTCCGCCTCGAGGCCTACCGCGCCTGGCTGCAGATGGAAGAGCCGCACTGGTTGAAGGCCAATTACGATCGCCTGAACTACCAGGACTACAGTTACTATTCGGCGCCGTCCTGCGGCAGCTGCGACGACGCCTGCGGTTCGCAACCCGGCGCCGAGCAGCAACCGGGCGCGGCGACGGAAAAAGATTACCTGACCAGCGAAGTGGAGCTGGCGTTCAACCAGCTCGGCGTGCCGGTGCGCGAGGGCAGCGAGGTGGCGGTGGACGCCATCTTCGACTCGGTCTCTGTCGCTACCACTTACCGTGAAAAACTGGCGGAGAGCGGGGTGATTTTCTGCTCGTTCGGCGAAGCGATCCAGGAATACCCGGATCTGGTGCGTCAGTACCTGGGGCGCGTGGTGCCGTCCAACGATAACTTCTTCGCCGCGCTGAACGCCGCGGTGGCTTCCGACGGCACCTTCGTTTATGTGCCGAAGGGCGTACGCTGCCCGATGGAACTGTCGACCTACTTCCGCATCAACGCCGCCAAAACCGGCCAGTTCGAGCGCACCATCCTGATCGCCGACGAAGGTAGCTACGTCAGCTATATCGAGGGCTGTTCCGCCCCGGTGCGCGACAGCTATCAGCTGCACGCGGCGGTGGTGGAGGTGATCCTGCATAAAGACGCCGAAGTGAAATACTCGACGGTGCAGAACTGGTTCTCCGGCGGCGAGAGCAAGGGCGGTATCCTCAACTTCGTCACCAAGCGCGCGCTGTGCGAAGGCGCCGGCTCGAAAATGTCCTGGACCCAGTCGGAAACCGGCTCGGCCATCACCTGGAAATACCCGAGCGTGATTTTGCAGGGCGACAATTCGATCGGCGAATTCTTCTCGGTGGCGCTGACCAGCGGCCATCAGCAGGCCGATACCGGCACCAAGATGATCCACATCGGCAAAAACACCAAGTCGACCATCATCGCCAAAGGCATCTCCGCTGGCCACAGCGAGAACACCTATCGCGGCCTGGTGAAAATCCTGCCGGGGGCGGAAAACGCCCGTAACTTTACCCAGTGCGACTCGATGCTGATCGGGCCGGACAGCGGTGCCCACACGTTCCCTTACGTTGAAGCGCGCAACAACAGCGCTCAGCTGGAGCACGAAGCCACCACCTCGAAGATCGGCGACGACCAGCTGTTCTACTGTCTGCAGCGCGGCATCAGCGAGGATGACGCCATTTCGATGATCGTCAACGGCTTCTGCAAGGACGTTTTCTCCGAGCTGCCGCTGGAGTTCGCCGTCGAGGCGCAGAAACTTCTGGCCATCAGCCTGGAACACAGCGTGGGTTAATCGCCGCATTTTTAGCGCCGCCGGCGCTATCTGAGGACACAGCATGTTAAGCATCAAGAATTTGAAAGTCAGCGTGGAAGGCAACGAGATCCTCAAGGGATTGGATCTGGAGATCAAACCGGGCGAAGTGCACGCCATCATGGGGCCGAACGGCTCGGGCAAGAGCACGCTGTCCGCCACGCTGGCCGGGCGTGAAGAGTACGAAGTGACCGAAGGGGAAGTCACTTTCAAAGGCAAGGATCTGCTGGAGCTGGATCCGGAAGATCGCGCCGGCGAAGGCGTGTTCCTGGCCTTCCAGTACCCGGTGGAGATCCCCGGTGTCAGCAACCACTTCTTCCTGCAGACGTCGGTCAACGCGGTGCGCAAATACCGCGAGCAGGAGCCGCTGGATCGCTTTGACTTCGCCGATTTCATCGAAGAGAAAATCGCGCTGCTGGATATGCCGGCCGATCTGCTGACCCGTTCGGTCAACGTCGGCTTCTCCGGCGGCGAGAAAAAGCGCAACGACATTCTGCAGATGGCGGCGCTGGAGCCGGATCTGTGCATTCTCGATGAAACCGACTCGGGCCTGGACATCGACGCGCTGAAGATCGTCGCCAACGGCGTCAACTCGCTGCGGGACGGCAAGCGCGCGTTTATCATCGTCACCCACTATCAGCGCATTCTGGACTACATCCAGCCGGATTACGTACACGTGCTGTCCCAGGGGCGCATCGTCAAATCCGGCGATTTCTCGCTGGTGAAACAGTTGGAGGAGCAGGGCTATGGCTGGCTTACCGACCAACAGTAATTCAAACGCGCTGCAGCAGCTGTATCGCCTGTTCGAAGGCCGCGGCGGCGAGCGTTCGCCGCATGCGCTGGCGCACTGGCAGCAGGCGCTGCGCCTCGGCTGGCCAACGCGCAAGCATGAAAACTGGAAATACACGCCGCTGGAGAGCCTGCTGGAGCAGCAGTTCCTCGAACCGCAGCCCGCGCCGGTGAGCGCTGAGCAGCTGGAGGCGCTGGCGCTCGGCATCGATGCCTGTCGGCTGGTGTTTATCGACGGCCGCTACAGCGCCGCGCTGAGCGATGGCGATTTGGGCGACTACCAGTTTGAATTGACCGCCTACGGCACGCCGCAGGCGCTGCCGGAGCCGATCCAGCCGGAAATTTTCCTGCACCTGACCGAAAGCCTGGCGCAGGAAACCAGCCTGATTCGCTTGCCGGCCGGCAAGGTCCCAGCCCGCCCGCTGTACCTGCTGCACATCAGCAGCGGACGCGGCGCCACCGGGGAAGTGAACACCGTGCATCATCGTCACCATCTGGAGATCGGGCGCGGGGCCGAGGCGGAAGTGATTGAACACTACGTCAGCCTGGGCGAGGCCGCGCACTTCACCGGCGCGCGCCTGACCGCCAACGTGGCGGACAACGCCGGGCTGTTGCACTGCAAGCTGGCGTTTGAGAGCCAGCCGAGCTATCACTTTGCCCACAACGATCTGGTCATCGGTCGCGACGCGCGGGTGAAAAGCGACAGCTTCCTGCTGGGCGCCGGCCTGACGCGCCACAACACCAGCGCGCAGCTGAACGGCGAAGGCGCAAATCTGGTGATCAACAGCCTGGTGCTGCCGGTAGGCAAAGAGATCTGCGATACCCGCACCTATCTGGAGCACAACAAGGGCTATTGCGAAAGCCGCCAGCTGCATAAAACCGTGGTCAGCGATCGCGGCAAGGCGGTGTTCAACGGCATGATCAAAGTGGCCAAGCACGCGATTAAAACCGACGGCCAGATGACTAACCATAACCTGCTGTTGGGCAAGGTGGCGGAGGTGGATACCAAGCCGCAGCTGGAGATCTACGCCGACGACGTCAAATGCAGCCACGGCGCCACCGTGGGGCGCATCGATGAAGAGCAGCTGTTCTATCTGCAGTCGCGCGGCATCGACAAACACGCGGCGCAGCAGATGATCATTTTCGCCTTCGCCGCCGAGCTCACCGAAGGCATCGCCAATGACACCATCCGGGAACGGGTGCTGGCGCGTATCGCCCAGCGCCTGCCGGGGGAGGCTGAATGAGTTATCCGATTGAACGCGTGCGCGGCGATTTCCCGCTGCTGGCGCGTGAGGTGAATGGCCAACCGCTGGCCTATCTCGACAGCGCCGCCAGCGCGCAGAAACCGCAGGTGGTGATCGACCGCGAGCTGGAGTTCTACCGCCACGGTTATGCGGCGGTGCATCGCGGCATCCACACCCTGAGCGCCGAGGCGACCCAGCAGATGGAAGCGGTGCGGGAACAGGCGGCGCGCTTTATCAACGCCGCCTCGGCGGAAGAGATGGTGTTCGTCAAGGGCACCACCGAAGGCATCAATTTGGTGGCCAACAGCTTTGGCCGCCACCTGCTGCAGCCGGGCGATGCGATTCTCATCACCGAGATGGAGCACCACGCCAATATCGTGCCGTGGCAGATGCTGGCGCAGGAGCGCGGGCTGCAGCTGCGGGTGTGGCCGCTGCAGCCGGACGGTACGCTGGATCTGGCGCTGCTGCCGGAGCTGGTCGACTCGTCCTGCAAACTGCTGGCGCTGACCGAGGTCTCCAACGTGCTGGGCACCGTCAACCCGGTGCGCGACATCATCGCCCGCGCCAGAGCCCTGGCGCCGGAGCTGACGGTGCTGGTGGACGGCGCGCAGGCGGTGATGCACCAGCGCGTCGATGTTCAGGCGCTGGACTGCGATTTTTACGTATTTTCCGGCCATAAGCTGTACGGCCCTTCCGGCATCGGCATGCTGTACGGCCGCCAGGCGTTGTTACAGCAGATGCCGCCGTGGGAAGGGGGCGGCTCGATGATCCGCCAGGTCAGCCTGACGGCGGGCACCACCTTCGCCGATCCGCCGTGGCGCTTTGAAGCCGGTTCGCCGAACACCGCCGGCATCATGGGGCTGGGGGCGGCGTTCGATTACGTTGAAGCCCTGGGCCTGAATGCGATCCACGATTATGAACAGTCGCTGATGCACTACGCGCTGGAGGCGCTCAGGCAGGTGCCGACGCTGAAAGTTTATGGTCCGGCCCATCGCGCCGGGGTGATCGCCTTCAACCTGGGGGAGCACCATGCCTATGATGTCGGCAGCTTCCTCGACCAGTACGGCATCGCCATTCGCACCGGCCATCACTGCGCAATGCCGCTGATGGCGTTTTATCAGGTGCCGAGCATGTGCCGCGCTTCGCTGGCGTTATATAATACCCGCGAAGAGGTGGACCGGCTGGTGGCCGGGCTGCAACGCATTCATCAGCTATTAGGCTAGGCCGGGGCGCATCCCCGGCGGTACAAAAGGATCCCCATGGCGAATTTGCCGGACAAAGATAAATTGGTGCGTAATTTCTCCCGCTGTTTGAACTGGGAGGAGAAATACCTGTACGTGATTGAACTCGGCGCCAAATTGCCGCCGCTGGACGAGGCCGAGCGGCAGGCCGGCAACCTGATCTCCGGCTGTCAGAGCCAGGTATGGATCGTGATGCGCCGTGATGAGCAGGGGCAGGTCGAGTTTCACGGCGACAGCGACGCGGCGATCGTCAAAGGGCTGCTGGCGGTGGTGTTTATTCTTTATCGTCAATTGACGCCACAGCAGATCGTCGATCTCGATGTGCGGCCGTTTTTCAGCGAGTTGGCGCTCAGCCAACATCTGACGCCTTCGCGTTCACAGGGGTTGGAGGCGATGATCCGCGCCATTCGCAGCAAAGCGGCGCAGCTGGCCTGACCCATAACGCCCGTATCCTCAAGGCTCATTGATACCTTCGCTTTGTCAATGAGTCTTTACAATCCGCAGTTTTCCCCTGGGCAATGCTCCCAATTCAGTGATATTTCAGCAGCTTACCTATTGACGTTTCGTTGACAATCAGCGGCGGCGATTACGTTATAACGTGTTGATTTTTAGAGGACTTATTGCCTTTGATACCAGCGTTGCTAGTATTAATCAGGTATTGTCTGATTTACCCACCGCCAGGCGCTCGTTAGCCTTGGGGGCGAACCGTCATAAAAAAATATAGGGATGATAATGAAACGTGCGTTGAGTTTAATGGGCATGGTCTTCGCCACCGTATTGGCCGGCACTCAGGCCGCCAGTGCGACCGAGTACCCGCTGCCGCCGCCGGACAGCCGTCTGATCGGTGAAAACACCACTTATACCGTGCCAAACGACGGCCGTCCGCTGGAGGCGATCGCCGCCGACTACAAGATCGGCCTGCTGGGCATGCTGGAAGCCAACTCCGGCACTGACCCGTTCCTGCCCAAGCCGGGTACGGTGCTGACCATTCCGACCCAAATGCTGCTGCCTGACACCAAGCGTGAAGGGATCATCGTCAACCTGGCCGAGCTGCGTCTTTACTACTACCCGAAAGGCGAGAACAAAGTGATCGTCTATCCGATCGGTATCGGCCAGACCGGGATGCACACGCCGCTGGAGGTGACCTCCGTCAGCCAGAAGATCCCTAACCCGACCTGGACGCCAACCGCCAATATCCGCAAACGCTATCAGTCCCAGGGCGTGACGCTGCCAGCGGTGGTGCCGGCCGGCCCTGAGAACCCGATGGGGTTGTTCGCCCTGCGTCTGGCGATGGGGCGCGGTGAATACCTGATCCACGGCACCAACGCCAACTTCGGTATCGGCATGCGCGTCAGCTCCGGCTGCATTCGTCTGCGTCCGACGGATATCGAAGCGCTGTTCAATCAGGTGCCGCGCGGTACGCGGGTGCAGGTGATCAACGATCCGGTGAAGATTTCGGTTGAGCCGGACGGCAAACGCTATGTGGAAGTGCATCAGCCGCTGTCGCGGGTAGAAAGCGACGATCCGCAGACCATGCCGATTGCGTTGTCAAAAGCGGAGAAAGCCTTCGCTGCGGATGCTCAGACCGATCGCGCCGTGTTCGATAGCGCGGTTGTACGCCGTTCTGGCATGCCGGTGCTGGTCAACGTAGGGGAGAGCCCGTCGGCGGTGAGTTTGACGCCTGCAGCGACGCCTGAGGCGAATAAGAGCCCATTCAAGGCAGCGCCAATCAGTTCCGTGAACTAAGTTTGCAGGATTGTGTGGTCGAAGAGGGGTTCAGCGTGCTGAGCCTCTTTTTTTGCCTGCGGTGCAGGAAAAACCAGTCCAAGGGACAGGCAAAAAAAAACGGCGCACAATGTGCGCCGTTTTCAATAACCAAAGCTATCTTACTTTTTGTAAGCGTGAGCTTGGTTGTCCAGACGCTGGTTAGCGCGTGCTGCGTCGTCTTTAGCAGCTTGAACGTCAGAACGCATTGCGTTCACGTCGTTGCTCAGCTGATCAACTTTAGCGTTCAGAGTCTGAACGTCAGAAGACAGTTGATCGATTTTAGCGTTGCTAGAGCAGCCAGCCAGCAGAGTGGAACCCAGGATTACCGCGCCCAGTACCAGTTTAGTACGATTCATTATAACACCCTCTAGATTGAGTTAATCTCCATGTAGCGTTACAAGTATTACACAAACTTTTTTCGAAAGAGAATAATTTTTTAGTGTTGAGGTGCTTTATTTTGATCGTTCGCTCAAACTTGCATCTGGTTTTACAAATTAGTT
This sequence comes from Serratia sp. MF1(2023), assembly GCF_030954545.1. Lineage (NCBI taxonomy): Bacteria > Pseudomonadati > Pseudomonadota > Gammaproteobacteria > Enterobacterales > Yersiniaceae > Serratia > Serratia sp. MF1(2023). The sequence goes on from NZ_JAVHUX010000019.1 coordinate 70,323, forward strand.
AAAAAAACGAGGGAAAACAGCCGGCTTCCATGGGACTACTCCGATTCTTTATTAGCTAAATAATGAGCGGATCGCGGTTGCGTTTTGAGAAAAATAGTTTACTGCCGATAAAAAAAACGCCGCAAAGCGGCGTTTTGATCAAGGCAATTATGTCACGTTTTATATTACAGCACGTGTACCGAGGCAGTGTTGGTGGTGCCGCTCGGCACCAGCGCGCCGGAAACCATCACCACGACGTCGCCTTTCTGTGCCAGGCCGCTGGCCAGGGCGGCTTCTTTACCGATGCGGTAGAAGTCGTCGGTAGAGGCGATTTCCTTGACCATCTGCGGGATGACACCCTTGCTCAGCACCAGCTGGTGCGCGGTGGTTTCATTGGTGGTCAGCGCCAGGATCACCGCGTTCGGGAAGTATTTACGCACGGATTTCGCTGACTTGCCGCCGCTGGTGGCGACCACGATCAGCGGCGCGTCCAGTTTCTCGGCGGTTTCAACCGCACCGCGGCACACCGCTTCGGTGATGCGCAGCTTGCGGCGATCGTTCAGGGCGTCGATGCGGCTTGGCATCACGCGATCGGTACGCTCGCAGATGGTCGCCATGATGTTGACCGCTTCCAGCGGGTATTTGCCCTTGGCGCTCTCGCCGGACAGCATGACGGCATCGGTGCCGTCCAGGATGGCGTTGGCAACGTCGCCGGCTTCCGCGCGGGTAGGGCGCGGGTTCTTGATCATGGAGTCGAGCATCTGGGTGGCGGTGATCACCACTTTACGCGCGCGGTTGCATTTCTCGATCATCATCTTCTGGGCGAAGATCACTTCTTCGACCGGGATCTCCACGCCCAAGTCGCCACGGGCAACCATGATGCCGTCGGACGCTTCGAGGATCTCGTCGAAGTTGTTCAGGCCTTCCTGGTTTTCGATCTTGGAGATGATCTGGATTTGCTCGCCGCCGTGGGCTTTCAGGTGTTCGCGGATCTCCAGCACGTCTGAGCGTTTACGGATGAAGGACGCCGCCACGAAGTCGACGCCTTGCTCGCAGCCGAAGATCAGGTCGCGTTTGTCTTTTTCGGCCAGCGCAGGCAGCTGGATGGATACGCCCGGCAGGTTGACGCCCTTGTTCTCGCCCAGGTCGCCGTTGTTCAGCACTTTACAAACGACTTCGTTCTCGGTCACGTTGGTGACTTCCATGCCGATCAGGCCGTCGTCAACCAGCACGGTATTGCCGATTTTCAGGTCGGCAGCGAAGCCGGCGTAGGTGACCGCCACGCGTTCGCTGTTGCCGATCACGCTCTGGTCAGTGGTGAAAGTGAAGGTTTGGCCGGCGACCAGCGAGGCGTCTTTGCCGCCTTCCAGTTTCATGGTGCGAATTTCCGGGCCTTTGGTATCCAGCAGGATGCCGGCGTTGATGCCGGTTTTCGCCATCACGGCGCGCATGTTCTTGATGCGGTTGCCGTGCTCTTCATAGTCGCCGTGAGAGAAGTTGAGACGCATCACGTTCATGCCCGCATTGAGCAGGTTGGTCAGCATTTCTTCCGATTCGGTTTTTGGACCGATGGTACAAACAATTTTGGTCTTTTTCATGGCGGAGTTTTCTACAAGTTGTGATGGATAAAAAAACGAATTTGACCGGCGCGGTTTACGCCGGTAGGGAATTTGGGCCGTGCCTGGTGGTGAAAAACATAGTTAAGGATAGGTGACGACAGTTGAAGTGGGGCGGAAAAATTCAGCCCGCGCGGGGGCGCGGGGATGCTGCGCAACGGGGTAAGATCACATCGTGTTGTTATTGCGTTTTCGCAGATCAAGGGCTGAAACCATTCAACTGATAGACGTTGCGCATTATAAAGGCTAAGCGGCGGGAAACAAAATAAAAAACCGCGGCGGTGCGGCGGATATAGCAAAACGGGGCCAAATGTGGCGCAAATGCAACGCGTTGTGGGCCGCTTGTTGCGCAAATAACCTTTCTGTAAATATGGCTTACCGCGTTAGGGGGATTTCCAGCAGCACGCCGGCGCTCAGGCAGAAGCAGCCGCTGGCGACGTTGGCCGGCAATATCAGGCTCTCGCCGGCCCGCACCACTCGCGTATCGCCGCCGAGAGTGAACTCGAATTCACCGGATATCACTCGGGTTTGCAGCGCGTGCGGGGGCTTTTGCAACTGGCCGAAGGCGCCGGCCTCGAAACGCACTTCCGCCGCCGGCGAACCGTCGCTCATCACGCCTTCACGGCGGGCAAGGCCATTGTCGAGCGGTAAAAAGGCGGTTTTGGCGGTAAAAGTGGTCATGTGGCGTTCCTGATGACGGTAGCACGGCGCGATCGACATAACGAGCAGGCGGTCGGGCAGAGACGAAATAACGGGAAGTATAACGCGACAGGGGGAGGTGAATCAGCAATATGGTGCGTCCGAGTGGACTCGAACCACCGACCCCCACCATGTCAAGGTGGTGCTCTAACCAACTGAGCTACGGACGCATCTTTTCCTGTCTGTCATGGCTGACAGCGGGGACGAATATTAACGAGCTACCCGCGTGCTGGCAAGGGGAAAAGCGCAATTTTATTTGGTATTTCACGCGATTGCTGAGGTTGTGCGCAGTCCGGCGTTTTTTTCCGCAAACCGCAGCCCGGCCGGGGATGAAACCGGCCGGGCTGCGGATTCAGCGCGTGGATCGCTGCAGGATGACGGTGGTCGGCTGTTTCTGCAGCCAGCGCATGCGCAGCGCCATCATGATGGCGGCGAAGGTCAGGCCGATGATAAAGCCGATCCAGAAACCGCTCGGCCCCATCGCCGACACCACCGCGTCGGTTAACGCCAGCAGATAGCCGCTCGGCAGGCCCAACACCCAATAAGCAATGAAGGTGATGAAGAAGATCGCGCGGGTATCTTTATAACCACGCAGCACGCCGCTGCCGATCACCTGGACAGAATCCGATATCTGGTACAGCGCCGCCAGCAGCATCAGCTGCGAGGCCATCGCCACCACCGCCGGGCTGTCGTTGTACAGTAGGGCGATCGGTTCGCGGAAGGCGGCGGTAAACAGCGCGGTGCAGACGGCCATGGTGATGCCGACGCCGATGGCGGAGTAAGCAGCGACGCGCGCGCCTTCGACCGAGCCTTCCCCCAGACGATAACCGACGCGGATGGTGGCGCCGACGCCCAGCGACAGCGGCAGTACGAACATCAGCGCGCTGAAGTTAAGCGCGATCTGGTGGCCGGCGACCGCGACGATCCCCAGTGGCGACACCAGCAGCGCCACCACGGCGAACAGCGTGACTTCGAAGAACAGCGCCAGCGCTACCGGCATGCCGATGCCGATCAGGCGCTTCAGCGCCGCCCAGTCTGGGCCGCCGAGATCGCCGGTTTGGCGTTTGATGTCACGCTGCGACGGCGCGCGCTTCACGTAGCCGCGCATCATCAGGAACATGATCCAGTAGACGCTGCCGGTGGCGACGCCGCAGCCGACGCCGCCCAGCTCCGGCATGCCGAATTTGCCGTAGATGAAGATGTAGTTGATCGGGATATTCACCAGCAGGCCGAGGAAGCCGATCACCATGCCGGGCTTGGTTTTGGACAGCCCCTCGCACTGGTTGCGCATCACCTGGAAGAACAGGTAACCCGGCGCCCCCCACATGATGGCGTGCAGATAACCGACGGCTTTATCCGCCAGCTGCGGATCGATGTTGTGCATCATGTCGATGACGAACTTGCAGTTATACAGCACGACGATCAGCAGCACGGACACGCCGGAAGCCAGCCAAAAACCCTGGCGCACCTGGTGAGCGATGCGATCGCGACGCCCGGCGCCGTTGAGCTGGGCGATAACCGGGGTCAGCGCCAGCAGCAGGCCGTGGCCGAACAGGATGGCCGGCAGCCAGATTGAAGTGCCGACCGCAACCGCCGCCATGTCGGTGGCGCTGTAAGCGCCGGCCATGATGGTATCCACCACGCCCATGGCGGTTTGCGATATTTGCGCGATGATGACCGGGATAGCGAGAGCCAATAAACTACGCGCTTCAATTAAGTACTTCTGCACGCATACACCTTTTCTATTTATATATGTGGGAGGGAGGGCTGCCGCGAGAGGACAACAATTAAAATAGCGGAATTTTGTCAAAAAGATTGTACCTGCTCGGCGTCGTTAAGCAAACGCCGCAGATAAATAGTTATTAAATGCGCAGCCATTCGTTTTTTGCCGTCGCGGATTTGGTTTTCAGCGCCAACTGGGGCAAACTGCCGATAGCGTTTTAACCTATTTAGTAAAAGAGGCACATATGTTCACCGGTATCGTACAAGGCACCGCGCCGCTGGTCGCCATTGATGAGAAACCCAATTTCCGCACCCACGTGATCGAAATGCCTGCCGAGCTGCTGCCGGGGCTGGAGCTGGGCGCGTCGGTGGCCCATAACGGCTGCTGCCTGACCGTCACCGCGGTGGAAGGCAACCGCGTCAGCTTCGATTTGATTAAGGAAACGCTGCGCCTGACCAACCTCGGCGATCTGGCGCTGGGCGACATCGTCAATATCGAGCGCGCGGCGAAGTTCAATGACGAAATTGGCGGCCATTTGATGTCCGGCCATATTATCTGCACGGCGGAAGTGGCCAAGATTTATACCTCGGAAAATAACCGGCAGGTATGGCTGCGCATGCCGAATGCCGAATTGATGAAATATGTGCTGCACAAAGGCTTCATCGGCATCGACGGCATTAGCCTGACCATCGGCGAAGTGGTGAATAACCGTTTCTGCGTGCACCTGATCCCGGAAACACTGGATCGCACCACGCTGGGTAAGAAACGCCTGGGTGACAAGGTGAACATCGAGATCGATCCGCAAACGCAGGCGGTGGTGGACACCGTCGAGCGCGTGCTGGCCAATCGGGAAGCGGCGCTGGCGGCGGCGATGGCGCCGGCGCACAAAGACTGACAGCGATTCGGGCGTTGCCGCCGGAATCGAATCATAAGCAGAGAGGAGAAACGCGTGAAGTTTTATGGGAAAACGTTGATGTTAACCGCGTTGCTGGCGCTGAGCGCCTGCAGCAGTTCGCCTGAGCAGGGCGCGGGCGCGCAAATGGCCGATGCGGATGATACCTGCGGCGCTTCGCAGTATCAAAACTTCGTCGGCAAACCGATGACCTCGCTGGAAGGCGTGCGGATCGACGCCAAGGTGCGCGCCATTCCGTACAACTCTGCCGTCACCATGGATTTCAACCTGCGCCGCCTGAACTTCCTTGGCGACAGCGACGATAAAATCATCCGCGTCTACTGCGGCTAAGCCGTACGCGTCGAACGAGCAAAAAAAGGCCCCGGCGATATTGCTGCCGGGGCCTTTTTTGTCGGGCAAGCGCTTAGCGGGCGACGCGGATGCCGCCTTCAACGCCTTTCGGGCTGAACACCACCTGCCACAGCTGCAGATCGCGCGCCCGGAACGCGCCGGCGCAGGCGTTCAGGTAATAGCTGAACATCCGCTCGAAGCGTTCGGAATAGCGCGGGGCAAGCTGCGGCCACGCTTGTTTGAAGCGCTCGAACCAGGCCATCAGCGTGCGATCGTAGTCGGCGCCGATGTTGTGCCAGTCTTCCATCACGAAATGGCCCTCGCTGGCTTCGGCGATATGGCTCACTGAAGGCAGGCAGCCGTTCGGGAAAATGTACTTGTTGATCCACGGATCGACGTTCATGTCGGTTTTGTTGGAGCCGATGGTGTGCAGCAGGAACAGACCGTGCGGTGCCAGATTGCGTTCTACCACATTGAAATAGGTGCGGTAGTTTTTCGGCCCGACGTGCTCGAACATGCCGACCGAGACGATGCGATCGAACTGCTGATGCAGATCGCGGTAATCCTGCAGCAGGATCTGCACATCCAGCCCGGCGCAGCGCGCCTGAGCCAGCTTCTGTTGTTCTGCGGAGATGGTCACGCCGACCACCGATACGCCGTAATTTTTCGCCGCATAGGCGGAGAGGCCGCCCCAGCCGCAGCCGATGTCCAGCAAGCGCATGCCCGGTTGCAGCTGCAGTTTCTCGCAGATCATCCGCAGCTTGGCTTCCTGTGCCTCCTCCAGCGTGGTGGCGTCTTTCCAGTAGCCGCAGGAATATTGCATGTAAGGATCGAGCATCAGGGTAAACAGATCGTTGCCGAGATCGTAATGTTCTTTGCCGACGATCCAGGCGCGCTTTTTCGATTGCAGATTGGTCAGGCGCGCGGCGGCGATACGCAGGGTATCTTTCAGGTGGTGGGGGAGTTTCTTCTCCAGCCCGGCGCTGACCACGCGCTGGAAGAACATATCCAGCCGCTCGCATTCCCACCAGCCGTCCATATAGCTTTCGCCCAGGCCCAGCGACCCTTGCTGCAAGACGCGTTTAAAGAAATCGGGGTTTTTAACCTGAATATCGAAGGGGCGCGAACCGTTGATTTCAATGCCGGCCAGGCCGAGCATTTCGTGCGCGATACGGTACCACTGATTGTCCTGGATGCTCAGATCTTCTATACACGATGAACTCATAGCTTCTCCATCACCTTCTTCTGACTGATGACCCGTTAGGAAACAGCTTAGACAATTTCTGCGGGTGCATACGTTTACCGGCGGAAAATAGGCCCGCGGCGTCTGATATCCGACTATGAACAGAGGAAATTTAAAGAAGCGACCCGGCGCGAACGGCGCGGGATAAACGCATCCTTAAAAAAAGAGTGTGACGCAAAGCGCGTACACAAGCGCTAATTGAGATATAGAGATTATAAGGTGTTACTTTACAAGGTTGTTTTTGAGTATAGGCGTGCCGAGGCGTTGACTCAACTGTAAATCGCACTCGGCACGCATATTCTTTAAGTGATTATTAAACTTGGCAATTATGACGCTGAGTTAGCATGTTCCCGCTGCGGCTTTTGCTGCGCATCGGCCGCTTTTCCCCGCTGCAGGAAATACCCCAGCGCGGCCAGGATTACCGTAGACACCATCACCGTCACCGTCGCCAACAGCGGCTGGGCAATAAATGCCGACACCAGCATGCTCGCCACAAAGCACAGCCCCAACTGCAGCGTATTTTGCAGCGCGGCGGCCTTGCCGCTGCTTTCCGGGAACGGCATCAGCGCATTCGCCACCATGATCGGGTAGCCGGCGCCGTTGACCAGCGCCATCACGCAGAATGGGATCAGCAGCGTGGTGAGCGTCGGATCGGTCAGGGTGGCCACCAGATACAGCGCCACCATGCTGACACCATAAGCTACCAGCAGCCAAGGCAGCAGGGTTTTGCCGTTGATGCGCTTAAGCGCGGCGCGGCAGCCGTAGCCACCCAGCAGGAAGGCCAGCGTTTGCGGCACATAGCTCAGGCCGATATCGCTCGGGCTGTAGCCCATGTCACCGAGGATGAACGGCGAGCCGGTCAGCCAGGCGAAGAAGCCGGCCGAGCAGGCGGCGTACATGGCGACGTTGCCGCTGAACACCGGGGATCTCAACAGTTGCCAAAAGCTGACGCCGTTTTTTGGCGCATCGGCGCTGGGTTGCGTTTTGGCGCGCTCTTTGAGCAGCAGCGTCGGCAGCAGCAGCAGCGCGGTGATGGCCAACAGTGCGGCGAAGATCGCGCGCCAGCTGGCGTGGTTCAGCAACCAGGCGCCGAGCAGCGGTGCCAGCGCCGGCGACAGCGCTACCAGCGGCATAATGGTGGCGAACACGCGGTTGGCCTGGCCTTCGCGGTAACGGTCAACCACCAGCGCTTGCCAGATGGCGGCGGCGGCGCAGACGCCGACGGCCTGAATAAAGCGCAGGATCCAGAGCTGCACGGCGTTTTCCACCCACAGCATGCCCAGGCAGCCGAGGGCGAACAGCGTCAGCCCGATCAATAATACCGGTTTGCGGCCCAGACGGTCGGAGAGCGGCCCCCACAACAGCTGCGCGAAGGCGAAGCCGGCCAGGAAGATGCTTAGGCTGGCGCTCACCGCGCCGGCGGAAATTTGCAGTTCCTCCCGCATGGCGCCGAAGGCGGGCAGGTACATATCGGTCGCCAGATAACCCAGCATGCTCAGGCCGGCGAGGTAGAACATAAAGCCAAAGGAATTTCGCATGGTATTTCTCGTTAATATTTTAATGTCGCAGGTTTTTAGCGCCGGCCAGTGTATCCGGCTGGATCTCTGCTTGTGAAACGGTAATATTTGCAAAGTGCTGTTAAAAAAATTGAAGGCAAGGCGATGTGGTCTGAATATTCTCTTGAAGTGGTCGATGCGGTGGCGCGCACCGGCAGTTTCAGCGCGGCGGCGCAGGAGCTGCACCGGGTGCCGTCGGCGGTCAGCTATACCGTACGGCAGCTGGAGCAATGGCTGGCGGTGCCCTTGTTCGAGCGGCGTCATCGCGATGTGGAGTTGACGCCCGCCGGTGCGCTGTTTATCAAAGATGCGCGAGTTGTTATCAAAAAAATGCTCGACACCCGCCGCCACTGTCAGCAGGTGGCCAACGGGTGGCGCGGCCAGCTGAATATTGCGGTCGACATCATCGTCAAACCGCAGCGCAGCCGCCAACTGGTGCTGGATTTCTACCGTCATTTCCCCGACGTCGAATTGATGCTGCAACCCGAAGTGTTCAACGGCGTGTGGGATGCCTTGGTGGACGGCAGGGCGGACATGGCGATCGGCGCCACGCGCGCGGTGCCGGTCGGCGGCGGCTTCGCCTTCCGCGACATGGGTTATATGAACTGGCTGTGCGTGGTGAGCCCGCAACATCCTCTCGCGCAGTTGACGGGGCCGCTGAATGACGATCAGCTGCGGCCGTACCCTTCGCTTTGCCTGGAGGACACCTCGCGCAATCTGCCCAAGCGCGTCACCTGGACGCTGGATAACCAGCGGCGGCTGGTGGTGCCGGATTGGACTTCGGCGCTCGACTGTCTGTGCGCCGGGCTGTGCGTCGGCATGATGCCGGCGCATCGGGCGCTGCCGCGGGTGCAGCGCGGTGAGCTGACGGCGTTGCAGCTGCAGCAGCCGTTTCCCGCCAGCCCTTGCTGCCTGACCTGGCAGCAGGATAAACCGTCACCGGCGATGAGCTGGCTGCTGGCGTATCTGGGCGATGGGGAGACGCTGAATCAGGAGTGGCTGAGCGAGGTGGAACCGGAAGCCGCGCAGGCTTCCGGCGCGGGGGATTAGCGGCGGTAGTCGATGAATGGGCCGTCGGCGACCGAGCGGCGTTCGATCAGCTTCGGATGCACTTCGATCACCTGCGACTCTTCGCGTTTGCTGATAATGCGATCCAGCAGCATGGTGAAGGCCATTTCGCCCAGACGCTCTTTCGGCTGGTGAATGGTGGTCAGCGCCGGGGTGAAGTAGCGGGCGTTGCGCACGTTGTCGTAGCCGATCACGGAAATATCCTGTGGCACCCGCAGCCCCAGCTCGTCGGCCGCGCAGATGGCGCCCATCGCCATGATGTCGCCGCCGCAGAATACCGCGGTCGGCCGCTGTTTTTGCGACAGGATTTGGTGCATCGCCTTGTAGCCGGACTCCGGCTCGAAGTCACCCTGGACGATCCACTCTTCGCGAATGTCGATATGCGCTTCCTGCAGCGCCTTCATAAAGCCCTGATGACGGCCGCCGCCGGTGTTGCGCGACAGCTGGCCCGGAATGGCGCCGATATCGCGGTGGCCGCGCTCGATCAGGTAACGGCCGGCCAGATAGCCGCCTTCGAACGCGTTATCGATGATGGTGTCGGTGAAGTCGCCGCGCGCGGCGCCCCAGTCCATCACCACCATCGGGATGTTGCGGTAGTCTTCCAGCATGCCCAGCAGTTGATCCGGGTACTCGGAGCACATGACCAACAGGCCGTCGACGCGCTTTTGCGCCAGCATCGCCAGGTAGGCGCGTTGCTTGTCCAGATTGTTGTGCGAGTTGCACAGGATCAGGGTGTAGCCTTTGCTGTAGCAGCTGTTTTCCACCGCCTCGATCACTTCGGCAAAGTAGGGCGCTTCGCTCGAGGTGGCCAGCAGGCCGATCGACTTGGTGTGATTGACTTTCAGGCTGCGCGCCACGGCGCTCGGCGAGTAGTGCAGCTCTTTGATGGCGGCCCACACGGCCGCTTTGGTCTCTTCGGCGACGAAACGAGTCTTATTGATGACGTGCGAAACGGTGGTGGTGGAAACGCCCGCGCGTTTGGCCACATCTTTAATCGTTGCCATGTAAGGAATGACTCCTGAACTCACATGTTTACAGCATGTAAGTGTGATGTTAATCGTTTGCCTACGTAGATCCTTCTCCAGAGAAGCGAAAACTGAGTTTTTAGTGTGTTGAAGTCTTCAGCGCTTAATCAGGAGGGGCATGGATGCCGGTACGCAGTTGTGAACTGCGAATTTTGTCGCATATTGAACAAAAGTGGAAGAGGTAATCGAGATTATAAACCGGGAAATGATAACAAGATTTTATCGGCGAACTGTGGGAAAATGATTTGACGTACTAATTGTGCGCCTTTTATCCTTAGGAAAGCCCATTTTAAAGGAGTTGTCATGGATACCGAATTGAAGATGTCGCTGTTCACCACCGTCTGCGCCTTGGCGGTCATTATCGCTTTCAGCTTCGTTGCCGCGTTGAACTGATTTACCCCCGGTTATAAAAAAGGCGCAGCCTGGCTGCGCCTCATCACCTCAGAACCTGCGCTTACGCCAGGTTTTCCGCTGCGAAGGTCCAGTTGACCAACGCCCAGAAGTTTTCCAGGTATTTTGGACGCGCATTGCGGTAATCGATGTAATACGCGTGTTCCCACACGTCAACGGTCAGCAGCGGTTTGTCTTCACCGGTCAGCGGGGTGGCCGCGTTGGAGGTGTTGACGATCGCCAGCGCGCCGTCCGGTTTTTTCACCAGCCAGGTCCAACCGGCGCCGAAGTTTTTCACTGCGGCATCGGTAAACTGCTCTTTGAACGCAGCGAAAGAACCGAAGGATTTGACGATCGCCGCCGCCAGTTCGCCCTGCGGTTCACCGCCGCCCTGTGGCGACAGGCAGTGCCAGTAGAAGGTGTGGTTCCACACCTGCGCGGCGTTGTTGAAGACGCCGCCGTTTGAGGTCTTGATGATCTCTTCGAGCGATTTGCCCTCGAACTCACTGCCTTTCACCAGGTTGTTCAGGTTAACCACGTAGGTGTTGTGGTGTTTGCCGTAGTGGTATTCCAGGGTCTCGGCGGAGATGTGCGGCTCGAGCGCGTTTTTCTCATACGGTAATGCAGGTAATTCAAACGACATTGCTTCCTCCTTTACAGCGCCACTCTTTTTCCGCCGGAGCGGGAGCTGAATGGGCCGTTTTTTATTGTGGTCTTTCAATCTTAACAATTTTCATCATAAAAAACAGGAAGAAAAGCGAGAAATGCGCGTGAGGTGGTGTTAGGGGTGATAGCTTGAGCAGGCGGTTGCGACCGGTGCCGCAACCGCGCAGAGCAGGGAATTAACGAATGGTTTTCGGCGTTACTACGCGGCGCGCGCCGATGTAGTGGTTTTGCCAATAGTCGTTGTCGAGCTGGCTGATGCGGATCTCTTCGCCGGTGCGCGGCGACTGGATGAATTTGCCGTTGCCGAGATAAACGCCGACATGATCCGCCACGCCGCGGTTGTTGATGCGGAAGAATACCAGATCGCCACTTTCCAGTTCGCTTTTCTTGATCGGCGCCGCGTCGCGCAGGTGGTACATCTCGTTGGCGGTGCGCGGCATCTTGATTTTTACCACGTCTTTATAGGCGTAATAGATAAGGCCGCTGCAGTCGAAACCGGTGCGCGGCGAGCTGCCGCCCCAGCGGTAAGGTTTGCCCATCTGGCCCATCAGCTTGGCCATCGCGGTCTGCTTGGCATGCTGATAGCGTTTTTTGTGCGCCGGGCTGAGTTTCAACGGTTTTTCATCACGCGCCAGCTTGGCGGTGGCCATACCGGCTTCGCGGTGGCGGCCGTAGCCTTTTTTGTAGCCCTTTTTCGGCGGGGTGACTTTAATCTTGGCGGTTTTCTGCGCTTTGGCCTTGGGTTTGGCGCTGGCGATCTTTTTCGCGCTTTTCTCGCTTTTCGCCTTGGCGGTCTTGGTTTTTTTCGCGGGGGCCGTCACTTTGGCTTTTTTAGCGGTTTTGTCCGCTTTCTTTTTTCTGCGGTCATCGGGCCGCGCTTCATTAGCATGGCTTTTACGCTGCTCGGCGGCAACACGCGCCTGTGGCGCAGCGTGCGCCAAATTGAAGAAGAGCTGCGTAAACAGCAGCGCAAAGAGCGTAAGAATTAAACGCATGTCGACGTCACCAACCTTGGCCCCGAAACGGATATCGAAAGAGTTACAGTATTCCCGAATTTCGCCATATAAAACAGCGAAGAACTCATAAATAATAATCCATATTGTGAGAAAACGTTAATGACATTTTTTTTGGTTCAAAATCAGCCCGTTGGTGTATGAAAAAGCGCCGGCAGGGGGCTATGGATATAATTAATCCGCGCCGTCAGCGCCGCGCAATATATTAGTGAAATGGTCGGATTAAAAATGTTATTCTCAACGTATGTTTTGACCGGAATGACGTGGCCGGTGAAACGCGATCGGCGGCGGGCGAATATCCTTGCAAAAGATGGCGTTTTCTTGCGACTGTTCCAGCCGCTACAATAGCCCGCGTGATGCATGTTGTAGCCATGAAATGTGGCTTGAGGAAGCAATAAATGACGACGACACTTGAAAAAATTCAGCACCAGATCGCTGAAAACCCGATTCTGCTGTACATGAAAGGTTCGCCAAAGCTGCCGAGCTGCGGCTTCTCCGCACAGGCTGTGCAAGCGCTGTCCGCCTGCGGCGAGCGTTTCGCTTACGTGGACATTCTGCAGAACCCGGACATCCGCGCCGAGCTGCCAAAATACGCCAACTGGCCGACGTTCCCGCAGCTGTGGGTAGACGGTGAGCTGGTCGGCGGTTGCGATATCATTATCGAAATGTATCAGCGCGGCGAACTGCAGCAGCTGATCAAAGAAACGGCAGAAAAGTATAAAGCGCAGGAAGACCAGCAGTCTTAATCGACGGGCTTGCGGTTATCGCGTAACGGGCGGCGCCAGTGCAAACTGGGCCGCCTTTTTTGTTGGGCTTATTCGGCGAGATCGCCGGCGGGCAGCGGCCAACCGCCGAGACGTTTCCAGCGGTTAACCAGCTCGCAAAACAGCAGGGCGGTTTGCTCGGTGTCGTACAGCGCAGAGTGCGCCTGGCTGCTGTCGAACGGCATACCGGCCGCGATACAGGCCTTCGCCAACACCGTTTGGCCCAGCACCAGGCCGCTCAGCGCGGCGGTGTCGAAGGTAGCGAACGGATGGAACGGGTTGCGCTTCAGGCCGGCGCGTTCGGCCGCGGCCATCAGGAAGCTGTGATCGAAGTTGGCGTTGTGCGCCACGATAATGGCCCGGTTGCAACCGCGATCCTTGAGCCCTTTGCGCACCGCTTTGAAAATGGCGTGCAGCGCGTCATATTCGCTGACCGCGCCGCGCAGCGGGTTGTGCGGATCGATGCCGTTAAACGCCAGCGCTTCCGGCTGCAGGTTGGCGCCCTCGAAAGGCTCCACGTGGAAGTGCAGGGTCTCGTCCCGCTGCAGCCAGCCGTCCTCATCCATTTTCAGCGTGACGGCGGCGATCTCCAGCAGCGCATCGGTATTGGCGTTAAAGCCGGCGGTTTCAACATCTATTACTACGGGATAAAACCCACGAAAACGACCACTCAGGGCGTTAAGATCACTTTTTTCGGCCATCAGTTTCTTATCTTCATCGAATGCAGCGCGCATTATGGCAAATTTTGCGCCCGGTTGCAGGCGCTATCGCGCGGAGAATCAGCAGGGCGCCGGTGCGCCCTGAAGGGGAGGCTTAGTGGCCGAGGCCCTGGCCGGCGTGTTTGTTTTCGATCAGCTCGATTTTGTAACCGTCCGGATCCTCAACGAAGGCAATGACCGTGGTGCCGCCTTTCACCGGGCCGGCTTCGCGGGTGACCTTGCCGCCTGCGCGGCGGATGCTGTCGCAGGTGACGGCAACGTCGTCCACGCCCAGCGCCAGGTGGCCGAAGGCGGTGCCCATGTCGTAGCTGTCGGTGCCCCAGTTATAGGTCAGTTCGATAACTGCGCCTTCGCTCTCTTCCGTATAGCCGACGAAAGCCAGCGAGTATTTGTACTCGGGGTTTTCGCTGGTGCGCAGCAGGCGCATGCCTAATACCTTGGTGTAGAAGTCGATGGCGCGTTGCAGGTCACCGACGCGGATCATGGTATGGAGTAAGCGCATAATTCCTCTGGATTGACTGTGCCGTGGCAGACGGCGGGTGGATTGAAGCACAAGCGAGTATAGCCTTGTCCCGCAAGGGAATTCAACGTGACGAGTGAGTGACGATGTCACGTATTAGTTTTCCGTCAACGGTGTCTAAATATTGATCGAGCGTACCGATCGATACAGAGTAATTGATCTGCACAATCAATTATCTATTCCAGCGGCAATCGTGTAAAAATTGAACGGCAATAGAGAACAACACCAGGGAACACCGGCCCGCCTCGTGCGGGCCTTTTTGCGCGCGGCGCACAAAAAAACGGCCATGCGATTGCGTGGCCGTTGGGGTCAGGAAGGGTTACTTCGCCAGAAACGGATAGTCGGTATAGCCTTCGGCGCCGCCGCCGTAGAAGGTTTCCGGCTTAGGTTCGTTCAGCGGAGCGTGCTGACGGAAACGCTCTACCAGATCCGGGTTGGCGATGTAGCTGCGGCCGAAGGCCACCGCGTCGATGAAGCCTTTTTCGATCAACGCTTCGGCTTTCTCGGCGGTGTAGGCGCCGGCGCCGACGATCACCCCGTTAAAGTGGGCGCGCACCGAGTCGCGGAAGGCGTCGGAATACGGTTTGCCGCCGGCCCAGTCCGGTTCGGAGATGTGCAGGTAAGCGATGTTGCGCTTATTCAGCTCTTCCACCAGATACAGCGCCGCTTCTTCCTGATCTTCACCGTTGTCCAGCCCGTTGAACGGCCCCAGCGGCGAGATGCGGATGCCGATGTGTTCGGAACCCCATTCGGCGATGGTGGCGTCGACCACTTCCAGCGTCAGGCGAGTGCGATTCTCGATGCTGCCGCCGTATTGATCGGTACGTTGGTTGGAGGCCGGTGACATGAATTGATGCAGCAAATAGCCGTGCGCCGCATGCAGTTCGATGAAGTCGAAGCCGGCTTCCCGCGCATTGGCGGTTGCCTGGCGGAAATCGTTGACGATGCCCGGGATCTCGCTGGTTTCGAGCGCACGCGGCGTGGAGGTCGGCACGCGCACCCAGGCGCCGGTTTCATCACGCACGGTGGTGCGGGTTTCGGCGTTGATTGCCGAAGGGGCGACCGGTGCTTGCCCGCCCGGCTGCAGGCTGGCGTGGGAGATGCGGCCTACGTGCCACAGCTGCACGGCAATATGGCCGTTGTTGTCATGCACTGCCTGCGTGATGTTTTTCCATGCGGCGATCTGCTCCGGCGTATGTAACCCCGGCGCGCCGGCGTAGCCTTTCGCCTGGAAGGAAACCTGGGTCGCTTCGGTCACGATCAGGCCGGCGCTGGCGCGCTGTGCATAATATTCCGCCATCAGCGGCGTAGGAATGTCGCCCGGCTCGATGCTGCGCAAACGCGTCAGCGGAGCCATAAACACGCGGTTGGGCAGGGTGATGGCGCCAACCTTCAGCGGAGAGAGCAATTTTTCAGTCTTCATAGTGCATCCTGTATTTAATAGACCGGTCGTCTAGTGGTGGGCGATAAAAAACCACGAACTGCATTTTCAATAAAAAGAAATTGTTACCGTTACGCTTGCGGCGGGCGCAGCAGCAACTCGATGCTTTCCAGCGCGCTGGTTAACGGCGCCAGCGAGTGGCGGATCTTGGCGCGCAGCGAGGCACCGAGCCACAGTGAATACAGCGTTTCTGCGGTCGCCGCGGGGCTCATGGCCACCGACAGCGAGCCCTCGGCGATACCGCGCTCGATGGCCTCCTGCAGGTGGCCGATCACGCGAGCGGTGCCCGTTTCCAGCGCATGACGCATCGGTTCCGACAGATCGCTCACCTCGGCGGAAAGCTTCACCGCCAGGCAGGCGTTGTGGCATTCGCTGCGGCAGTGGTAGCTGATGGCCTGAGCGTAATAGCCGAGCAGCTGGTGGCGGGCATCGCCGCGTCTGTCGGCAAACAGCGCCTGCATTTCTGCATCATAATGGGCGAAATAGCGTTGCAGCATCGCTTCGCCGAAGGCTTCCTTCGAGCGAAAATAGTGGTAGAACGAGCCTTTCGGCACGCCCGCAGTGGCCAGCAGTTCGCTCAGCCCCATGCCGGTAAAGCCCAGGCGCAGGCTGAGGGTTTCGCCGGTGGCGAGCAGATGTTCACGTGTGTCCACGTTGCAATGCGTTGATTTGGTCATCATGGTGCCGAGCATAATAGACCGATTGGTCTAGGTCAATGGGAATAAAAAAACCGGCGCACAAAACGCCGGTTGTCTGCAAACTATTGTGCCCCAGCGGCACGCGGAAGTTAAGCCCTTACGCCGCGTTGCGGCAAGGCTGCAGGATATCCAGCCGGGATTGATACTCGCGGCTCTGTACGTTCAGCATGCCCAATAGGGTGTGGAACAGGTTGTCCTGCGACACGTCGTCCTTTTCCGCCAGCGCGTTCAGGCACTGGCGATCGACGCCGAAGTTGCGCTGATAGTCGGCCGACATCCACATCAGAAAAGGCACGTGCGTCTGCTGGCTCGGCGCGAAGACATAGGGCGTGCCGTGCAGATACATGCCGTTTTCCCCCAGCGATTCGCCGTGATCGGACAAATAGACCAGCGCGGTATTGAACCGGTCGTCATACTGCCGCAGCAGCTTGATGGTGGCATCGAGCATCGCGTCGGTATACAGGATGGAGTTGTCATAGGTGTTCACCAGCTGTTCATGGCTGCAATCCTGGATCTGATTGCTGTTGCAGGTCGGCGAAAATGTCTGGAATTCTGGCGTGCTGCGGCGGTAGTAAGCCGGGCCGTGGCTGCCCATCTGGTGCAGCACGATCACGCCGTCGTCTTTCAGGCCATTGATATAGTCGTTCAGCTTGTACAGCAGCGCGTTGTCCATGCAAACCTCGCCGTCGCAGTCCTGCGGCAGTTTCAGCTTGGTCATGTCGATGTGCGGCACCCGGTCGCAGGCGCCTTTGCAGCCGCCGTCGTTATCGCGCCACAGCACGCTGACGCCGGCATGCGCCAGCACGTCGAGCATGCCTTCCTGATGCGTTGCCTGAGTCGCGTCGTACTCCTTGCGCGGCATGTTGGAGAACATGCAGGGCACGGAGATCGCCGTTTCGGTGCCGCAGGAACTGGCGTTCTTGAAGTAGATCACATCGTCCTGCTTCAGGCGCGGGTTGGTTTCGCGTTGATAGCCGCCGAGGGAGAAGTTTTCGGCGCGGGCGGTTTCGCCCACCACCAGGATCACCAGCGTTTTCTTGGCCTGCCCGGCGATCAGCGGCCCTTTGCGCGCGTCCTCGCCGATCTTGACCAGCGGCAGATTGCGGGTGAAGTAACGCTGTTCGGTAAACTTGATGGTGCCGGCGACGAAGTTGGAAGGGGTCAACATCTTCACCACGCTTTTATTGTTGCGGATCAGCGAAGCATAGTCTTTGTAGAACAGCGCGGCGACGATCAGGATCACCGCCAGCGACAGCATGACGTTGGCGGCGCGCAGTCCAACCATGTACCACCAGGGGCGAGTCTGGCGAATCTGGGTGAAGCAGACCGCTACCGCCGGCAGAATGCCGAGCAGCGCCAGCCACAATCCCATGCGCGGCGTTAGCAGCGCCGTCGCCTCCTGAGGGTTGGTTTCGAAGGCGTTTTGCATCATGTTGCCGTCGATCACCACACCATAGCTGAACATGAAATAGTTGGCTGCGGCGCTGCCGAGCAAGAAAAAGATGATCAGCGGCTTGCGCAGGTAGGGCACGGTCAACACGCTGAAGATGATATTCAGCGCACAGAAGATCACCACCGGCATGCTGGCAGCGAAAATCACGCTGTGGACGCTATCGAAGGTGATATACGACCAGGCGCGATGCAGGAATAACGCGTTTTGAAACAGAGTGAAGAACAGGGCGGTGGCGAGGGTAAAACCGAGGCTGTTGCACCGTAAGCGTTGACGTAACCACATTGCCGAATCGGGATCCTGAAAGTAGATAATGCTTTGAAATCTACCGGATGAAACTTAAGGAAACCTTAGAAACTCAGAATATTGGCGGCGGAACATGCGCGGAAAACGCCAGGCCGGGCGGCCTGGCTGTGGGGCGGTTTAGTAGGCGGCGGTGAATTGCGCGCGAATAAACTGAGGTTTTTCAATTTCATCAACGATAGCGACCGCCAGGTCTTCTACCGAAATGCTGGCCGGCGCTTCGCCGTTCATCAGCAGTTGCGTGGTGCCGAGGCGGAACTGGCCGGTGCGTTTGCCCGGCTCCAGCAGGGCGGCCGGCGAGAGATAGGTCCAGTCGAGCGCCGATTCATTGCGCAGTTTGTTGCGCAGATCGCGCACCGCCTGCGCGCCGGGGCGGATATTTTCCGGGAACTGCGGCGTATCCACCAGTTCAACGCCGGGCGCCACTTCCAGGCTGCCGGCGCCGCCGACCACCAGCAGGCGCTTGACGCCGGCCTGTTCGACCGCGGTGAGGATCTGTTGGGCGCCGCGGAGGGTTTTCTCATACAGGTTGTCTTCGCCCCAGCCGGGGTTGTAGGCGCTGATCGCCGCATCCTGACCGCGCAATTGCCCCGCCAGCCAGGCGGTATCGGCAACGTCGCCCAGCGCGACGGTCAGGTTGGCGTGCTCCGGCAAATCTTTTTTCTGGCGGGCGATTGCCGTCACCTGAATACCGCGAGCCAGCGCTTCATCCACCACGCGGCGGCCAACAAAACCGGTTGCTCCAATAATGGCTACTTTCATCTGCATGCTCCTTCGGGGATAGGTTCAGTATCGTGACGCAGGCCGATGTGCCTGCTGCGTGGTGTTTACTCTAGTCCTTAACAATAGCCGTGATTAGTGCCATATTCATGCTTTCTTGATTAAGTAAAACTTCATAATCGTGGATAAACTCAATCGAATGGCGGTATTCGCCACCGTGGTGGCGGAGGGATCGCTGGCCGGCGCGGCGCGGCGGCTGGGCATGACGCCGTCGGCGGTCAGCCAGCACATGCGCTCGCTGGAGAAGGCGCTTGGGGTGCCGTTGCTGCATCGCTCCACCCGCCGTCTGGCGCTGACCGAGGCCGGGGCGGCGTTTTACCCCGGCTGCGAGGCGATGCTGCAACAGGCGCAGCAGGCGGAGCAGCGGCTGGCGGAATTGCGGGATACGCTGGTGGGCGAGCTGCGCATCGCCACCCCGGTCGGCATCGGCGGCCGATCGCTTGCGGAGGCGCTGGCGCCGCTGTTGCAGGCGCACCCCAAGCTGACGCTGCGGGTGCTGGCGGACGATCGCATCGTCGATATGATAGAGCAGCGGGTCGACATCGCGCTGCGGGCCAACCGTCAACTGGCGGACGCCAATATGATCGCGCATCCGCTGACGGCGTGGCCGATGGTGCTGTGCGCCGCGCCGCGTTATCTCAGCCAGCATGGGGTGCCGGAAAAGCCGCAGGATTTGGTGCAGCACCGCTGGATCTCCAGCGGCTACAGCGGGGCCCATCTGGACTTGCTGCACCAGTCCGGCCAGCAGGTTAAGCTGCGGCTGGCGGAAGGGCAGATCGTCAGCGAGAGCATGAACGTGATGCGCGCCTTTACCCGCGCCGGGCTGGGCATTTCCGTTCAGCCGCTGTATGAAATTGGCGACGAGCTTCAGCGCGGCGAGCTGTTGCTGCTGTTGCCTGAGTGGCGGCCGGCGCCGCTGCGGCTGCATGCGCTGACGCTCGAGCGCAACGTGCCGGAGAAAAGCCGCCAGGCGCTGCGCTATTTGCGCGACTATTTTCGCCGCAATGGCGAAAAGGGACTTGCCAGCGGCGGCGATGGCGTCTTCAATTAGCAAGAGAACGCAGGAGGAGCCCCGTGGCGCAGCAGCTTGAGTTTTTCGACATTCCCAGCCCGTGTCGCGGCATTTGCCAGGCCGACGATCGCGGATTCTGCCGTGGCTGCCTGCGCAGCCGCGAGGAGCGTTTTGGCTGGATGAACATGAGCGACGCGCAAAAGCGCGAGGTGCTGCGCCTGTGCCGTCAGCGCTTCCTGCGCCTGCAGCGCGCCAATAAAGCGCCCGACGAGCCGCTGCCGGAGCAGCCGTCGCTGTTTTAACCTTTCCTGATCTGCCGCACGTTCGTGTGGCTTACCGCTTCCCTGTGCCTCACCGGCTTGTGTATGCTGACTGACAACTAATGTCATGAGGTTTTCGCAATGGTAGAACGTATTAGTCTCGCGCCGCAGGGGCCTGAATTTTCCCGCATGATTTGCGGTTACTGGCGGTTGATGGAGTGGGGCATGTCGCCGCAGCAGCTGCTGACGTTCATCGAACAGCATGTCGAACTGGGCGTCACCACCGCCGATCACGCCGATATCTATGGCGGCTATGCCTGCGAACAGGCGTTCGGCGACGCGCTGCGCCTGAAGCCGGCGCTGCGCCAGTCGCTGGAGCTGGTGAGCAAATGCGGCATCGCCACCACCGCCAAGCCCGGTAACC
Source organism: Serratia sp. MF1(2023) (assembly GCF_030954545.1). Taxonomy (NCBI): domain Bacteria; kingdom Pseudomonadati; phylum Pseudomonadota; class Gammaproteobacteria; order Enterobacterales; family Yersiniaceae; genus Serratia; species Serratia sp. MF1(2023). Next base: position 90,915 of record NZ_JAVHUX010000019.1, read on the forward strand.
CGATCGGCCACTACATCACCGACCGCGACCATATCGTACAGAGCGCGGAACAGTCGCTGCGCCATCTGCATACCGACTACCTCGATCTGCTGCTGATCCACCGGCCGGATCCGTTGATGGACGCCGACGACGTGGCCGAAGCCTTTGTTGCGCTGCACAAAAGCGGCAAGGTGCGCCATTTCGGCGTCTCCAACTTTACGCCCGCGCAGTTCCAGCTGCTGCAGTCGCGCCTGCCGTTCTCGCTGGCGACCAATCAGGTGGAGATCTCGCCGATTCACCAACCGGCTATTCTCGACGGCACGCTCGACCAGTGCCAGCAACTGCGCATCAAGCCGATGGCCTGGTCCTGCCTGGGCGGCGGGCGCCTGTTCAACGACGCCGAGTTCCAGCCGCTGCGCGACGAGCTGCAGCGGGTGGCGCAAGAAATCGGCGCCGAGACCATCGAGCAGGTGGTGTACGCCTGGGTGATGCGCCTGCCGTCGTCGCCGCTGCCGATTATCGGTTCCGGCAAGATTGAGCGGGTGCGTTCGGCGCTGAAGGCGCAGAAACTGGTGCTGAACCGCCAGCAGTGGTTCCGCATTCGCAAGGCGGCGCTGGGGTATGACGTGCCTTAAGGCGGAGTAAAAAAGAGCAAAGCCGGGCGGCGAAAGCACCCGGCTTTTTTACGTCGATCTTTAGGCCAACACCACCTGATCGGTGTTGAAGTGATCGAGCGAGACGCCGATCAGCGTGACCTGGCTGTGGCCGAAGGCCAGCACCAGATCGTCGTTTTGCTGCGTGGCGTAGTCGCGGATATTCCCGCTGGCGCCTTCGGTGCCGACAAACACCAGCTTATCGGTGGCGTTGAAGCCATACAGCTGATCGCGGCCAAAGTCACCGCTGAACAGGAAGGTATTGCCGCTGCCGACGCCCTTCAGGATGTCATCGCCGCTGCCGCCGACGAAGGTCAGGTTGCCGCCGGCGTGGCCGTTAAGGGTGTCGTTGCCGGCGTTGCCGAACAGCCAGGCGTCGTGGCTGCGAGCCTGCAGGACGTCATCGCCGTCGCCGCCGGCGGTGGCGGCGGCATAGGCTTTGAGGCCAGAGTCCGATTTCAATCCGGCGGCGGTCACCTGATGGTCCACCTGTTTGTTGAAGATAAGCCACGAGGTTTCTTTGCTGCGCAGGGTGCTGATGTCGTCCGCCAGCGTAATGCCGCCTTTGGCGTCGCGCAGGTAAAGCGTGTTGCCGTCGTAGGCGACCTCGGTGTTTTTCAACGCCTGTTGGGTATCGAAGATATTGTGGCCTTTGCCGCCGGCGATCAGGTTATAGCCGCCTGCATCGCGGAAGATATCGTCGCCGTCGCGCCCCTCGAGATAGTCGTTGCCTTTGCCGCCCTTGATCAGATCATTGCCGTCGCTGCCGATGATAAACGTCGGCCCGCTGTGCGTTTCCGCGTTGCGGTTCAGGTCTTCCACCCAGGTATTGCCGCGCGTCACGTTCGACAGGTTGGAGACGATGATGGTCGAGTCTTTGTCGGTCAGCGAATAAAACTCGGAGTTCAGCACCCGCATCAGACCGTCCTGATAGAAGAACGGCAGGTGCGACAGCCAGGTCGGAATGTTGAGAATGGAAAACGGCAGCAGGTTCCAGGCGTCCGACGCGTAGTGGTCGTTGAAGTTGACGATATTGTTGGTGGCGGAGGCATGGGGCGCATCGTGTACGCCTAACGACGCCCCGGTCAGCGTGGTGCCGTCGAGCGCGCGGAACACCGGATCGTTCTCGTAGCCGATGTTGATCACCTTGCCGCCGGCCTCGTACTGGGTCGGCGAGGCGAAGGCGACATAGTTGGACTGCGCGTAAAAGCCGCCCCAGTTGGCGTCGCTCTGCGCCGCCATGCTGTTGACCGCCAGCCCGCCGAGGCTGTGGCCGCTGACCACCACGTCTTCTCCGCTCAGCCCGTGCGCCTGCGCGAACTTCGCCACGTCGCCCAGCAGCTGGCCGAAGGCCTTCAGCGTGTAGCCGTCGGCGTAGCCTTTCGGCCCGAAGCCGGCCAGCAGATCGTTAATCACATCGCCGATGGTATCGCCGATCAACGACTCGCGCGGGCCGCTGGTGCCGCGAAATGAGATGCCAATGGCGGTGAGATTGCCTTCGCTGTCATATTTGCCCAGCACCTCGGCCTGAGCGGTGGTGTAACCGGCGGTCTCGCCGTAGTAGGTGCCGCGTGCATCGGTTTTGCCAGCGTAACCCAGCTGCGCGGCGCTGATCACCGACCAGCCGGCGTTATTCACCGCCTGCTGCGCGGCCTGTTCGGAATCGGGATTCCAGGGAATGCCGGGCAGGCCGCCCTGCGATTGGGTGCTGCCGATGAGCGCAGTGACCAGCGTCAGCGGCAGGCCCAGCCCGAAACCGGTCTGGTGATAGCCTTCATCGAAGCCGTTATCGATATTGTGGTAAGCGTAGGTAGAGATGGCCAAGGCGTCGGAAAATAGCGCTTTCGACGCCTTTTCGTCCAGATCCTTATAGCTAAAGATGCCCATATCAGTTCCTTATGAAGTATGCCGCGGGCCTGTAAGTGAACTCACACGCGTCGGCGGTGGAAACAGGGAAACAACGTTAGCCGAACGACAGCTGGTCAGAGGACCAACATCGGTAGAATTATTATTAGTGTTAAATATTAGGCCCGCGAATCAAATTAGCGAGATTGTGCGTTGGTTAACAGTGCCGGCGCAGGCTCTCCTATACTGATAGCTCGATATAGTCATTAAGGAGACTGATTGATGAAACGTTATTGGTATGCAGCGCTCGGCCTGATGGCGTGTGGTGCGGCTCAGGCGGCGACAACCGACGTCGAGATGCACCTGGTGACCGGGCAGGGGATCGGTCAGGACATCGGCAAGGTGGCCATCAGCGAAACGCCGTATGGCCTGCTTTTCACGCCGAGCCTGAAAGCATTGCCGGCCGGGGTACACGGCTTCCACGTGCATGAGAAAGGCAGCTGCGAGCCGGGCATGAAGGACGGCAAAGCGGTGGCGGCGCTGGCGGCCGGCGGACATTTCGACCCGCAAAAGACCGGAAAACACCTCGGGCCGTATGCCGACGGGCACCTGGGTGACCTTCCGGCCATCTATGTGACCGCCGACGGCATGGCGAACTATCCGGTGTTGGCGCCGCGGCTGAAAAAAATCAGCGACATTGAGGGTAAAGCGCTGATGGTGCACGCCGGCGGCGACAACCATTCGGATCATCCACAACCGCTCGGCGGCGGCGGAGAACGCTTCGCCTGCGGTGTGATCAAATGATTATCCGCCGCTAACGGCCGGTACGGCGGTGGGCTGGCCCATCGCCTGTTGCAACTGCTGCAGCGAGCAGTAGAGCCGCCAGATCAGGCCGGCCAGATCGCGCGCCGCCTGTTCCGGGTGGTGCGCCAGCGCGTTGCTCATGCGCAGCAACTCCTGCAGCGTGGCGTCCAGCGAACTGTGCTGCACGCCTTTCTCCGTCATGATGCCGCGCAGGCAGTGGATACAGACGTTGCGCACCGCCGAGAGCGGATCGGAACGGGTTTGCCAGTCGCGCAGTTGCCAGACGATATGGCTGCAGTTGAGCAGCACCACGCCCCAGCGCAGCAGCCAGGTGCGAGCGTCCTGATCCTGACTTTGATTAAGCTGGCTGATGCGATGGTAGATCAGCGATTCGAACTGGCTTTCGCTCTGCTGCGGCCGTTTGCTCAACTGATCGATAAAGTCGCGTCGCAGCGCGCGGATAATGCGGCGGCTTTTGCGTTTGTCCGAGCTGGGGCGCAGGATCTGAAACGCCAGCCCGGCCAGGAGCACGCCGACGATTTTAGCGATGTTGTCATTGATAAAGGACTGGTAGTCATAGCTCGGCGGATTGCTGACGGTCAGGAACGAGCCCATAAAGACGATCAACTGCCCCCAGAGCGCGGCATAAGGTGGATTCTGCAGCTTGAGCATCTGCATGGTCACCAGGATCGGGAACAGGAAGGCGCAGAACACCCAGAAGTCGTCAATCTGGATCATCAAACCGAATTTCACCACGAAGCAGGCGACCGAGAGCAGCAGCATCGCCTTGAGCAAGGTGCTGACGCTGTTGATCGGCGAAGGCGTGGAAGAGTAGAGCACGCAGCTGATGGCGGTGAGCGTCAGCGCCGCGCTGCCGGCGTCCCACTGCGTGTTGATCCAGTAGGCGCAGCCGATCACGATGCACAAAAAGGTGCGCAGGCCGTTGTAGGCGGCTTCGTAGCTGTCGGTATGGCGCGCCAGCGAAGTGACGCGCGGCGGTTGGAGATCGCTGACCGCCGTGGCGCTTTCCAACCGCCGCAGCCAGCGGTTGCAGCGCAGGTAAAGCCAACAGAAATCGCGCAGCCGCAGCCAGAAGGCGCGATGGCGGTAGTCCGTAGCCTCTTGCGGGGCGATCTGCTGAAGCAGGCGCGCCAAACGGTATTTGTCGGTGGCGGGATCGCGCAACTCGTCCAGCAGTTGCGTCAGCACCGGCATCAGATTGGCGGGGCGATCCGGCCAGTTCAGCAGCATGCGACGCAGGCTGGAGATAACGCTGGTCATGCGCAGCTGTTGGTGCAGCAGATAGTTGAGCAGGTTATTTTGCCGCCGCAGCCGGTAGTGGCTCCAGAATGCCTGAATGCGCAGCAGGTTCATGGTCAGGATCTGGCCGATGACCCCTTCGTGCGAGGTGCGCATCTGCGCGGTGATCTCCGGCTGCCACAGCATGGCGGCATGCTCCAGCAGGCGCAGCTGCATGCGCCGCAGCGAGGTCAGCAGGGCTTCGCCGTCCGAGGTGCTGGGCAGGATCATCATCATCAACCCGCCGCATAGAATGCCGGTGATCACTTCGCAAACCCGCGCCTGCGCGATATCGAAGATCTGCTGGGTATCGGTGACGTTGACCGTGCCGAAGGCGATGATGGCGGCGGTATAGCCCGCCAGTGCGAAGGCGTAAGAGACGTTGTTTTGGTAATGGTTTGAGACATAGGTGCACAGCCCGATCCAGGCGGCGATGAACAGCGTAAACAGCCAGGGATCGTTCAGGCAGTGGCCGGCGATCGCCACCGACGCGGCGGCGCCTACCAGGCTGCCGAAGATGCGGCCGATGCTTTTGCTGATCACGCCGCCGATGGTGGGGAAGCTCACCACCGCGGCGGAGGTAAGCGCCCAATAGGGTTCGTCGAGTTCGAGCACGAAGGCTACCCATAGCGCCAGACACATCGCCAGAGAGTTGCGCAGCGCATAGCGCCATTGGCCGCCGGTCGCCTTACCCCAGGGGGTGCGGCTCCACTCCAAAAAAGGCAGGTTCACACTTTAGTTCCGCTGATGAATCGAAATGGTGCAGGTGGTGCCGGCGACCAGCGTCAAATCGGCGGGCACGTTGAGCAATTTTATCCGTACCGGCACGCGCTGAGCCAAACGCACCCAAGGAACATTAGGCTTTACGTCCATTAATAGATCGTTGCTGCTGTCAACGCTCTGATCGTAAATGGCGCGGCCGATGCTCTCTACTTCCCCCTGTAGCGGCGTGTTGCCGTTATATAAAACGATGTCCGCTTTATTGCCTTCTTTTATATGCTTCAGCTTGGTTTCTTCGAAATAACCGAGCACATAAAACGAATGCACATCCACCAACGCCACCAGCGGCGTACCGGCGTTGGCGTAGTTCCCGACCCGCGCCTGCAGGTTGGTGATATAACCGTCGGTTGGCGCGTAAATTTTGGTTTTGCTCAAATTCCATTTGGCCTGTTCCAGATTGGCCAGGGCGGCTTTATAGGCGGCCTTCATTGCCTGCGCGGCTAAATTTGACTCGTCCAAATCTTCAGCGGAAATAACGTTACGCGGTAAACCGCGGCGGCGGGCAGCCTCGTGGTCCGCTTTGGCCAGATCGGATTGCGCTTTTGCCACCGCGGCCTCGGCATTGTCCAGCGCAATCTGGTAGGGCACCGGGTCGAGGGTAAAAATCAGACTTCCCGCAGGTACGAACTGATTGTCATTCGCGCTTATTTTCTCTAATCTTCCAGAGACTTCAGGGGTGATATTGACGAGTTCGGCGCGCACTTTTCCATCACGGGTCCATGGGGATTGCATATAATAATTCCAGAGCCACCAACCGGCGCAGACGGCAATGGCGCAGACGATCACCGTAGAGAAGTATTTTAATGTTTTATGCTGCATGGGTTACCAACTCGCTAAAATCCATAAGGAACCGCTGACGGTCAGAACGAAAATGGACAGGTCCATCAACATGGGATGCCAGATTTCACCGGAATACATCCAGTCTCTCAGCAGCTGATGAATCAGCAGCCATAAGAGCAGTCCTAGTAAAAAAGCTTTAAATATAGGTGGAAAATAAAGCGATGCTCCCAGGACCAAATCGGGCAAGGGAGATGAGGTGTGTAACCATGATGTATTCACATTAACAATCCCTAAGGGTGAATATGTTGAATATTTGCATAACGATTAAACAATAGCGGCTAAAAATAGTGGCTATTTCCACAATATACATTATATACATTTGTGTTTTTAATGTGAGTTACCCAAAATAGTCTAAGCTCTGGGAGGTAATGTTAGCATGCTAATTATAAGGAGGGGGAAGTGGAGTCAACATTAGGTTCAGATTTAGCACGATTAGTTCGTGTGTGGCGCGCGCTCATCGATCATCGGCTCAAGCCGTTGGAGCTGACCCAAACGCATTGGGTCACGTTGCACAATATCAATCGCTTGCCGCCGGAGCAGTCGCAAATCCAGCTGGCCAAGGCGATCGGTATCGAGCAACCGTCACTGGTCCGTACGCTGGACCAACTGGAGGAGAAAGGGCTGATCACGCGTCACACCTGTGCCAACGATCGCCGCGCGAAGCGCATCAAGCTGACCGAAGCGGCCGATCCGATCATCAGGGAAGTGGACAGTGTGATCACGTCTACGCGCAGTGAGATTTTAAGCGGCATTACCGCCGACGAAGTGCATCTGTTGGTAGGGCTGATTGGCAAGTTAGAACAAAATATCACCGAACTGCAGAACAAATAATAATATTCTTATTTTCTACGATTACAGTTTCACAGCATCAGAAATAAAACCGGAGGCGATTGCCTCCGGTTTGCCGCTTGTCGCCGGCTGGCTTACAGCGGGGAAACGGTGATGGTGTCGCCCATGCGCGCCATGCGCACGCGCTGGCCAGGGCTGAACTTGGTGTCGCCCGCTTTCTGCACCACCACGATGTTTTCTTTCTGGTCGGTTTTGATCTCCAGCTCGTAGCCGGAGGTACGGCCGGCCACTTCACCGATGCTGTTACCTGCCGCGCCGCCGGCGATAGCGCCCGCCGCGGTAGCCAGCGTACGACCGGTGCCGCCGCCAACGGTGTTGCCCAACAGCCCGCCAATCACCGCGCCGCCGATCATCCCCATGGCGTTGGAGCCTTCGCCGCCCTGAATTTTAACCGGACGCACGGAAACCAGCGTCCCGTAGGTGACGTTCTGCACCTGCTTGGCCTGCGAGGACGAGTAGACATCACCGGACATGGATTCATTGGCACAGCCGGCCAGCGTAACGGCGGCGACGGCAACGACGAGAAGACGCTTGATCATACAAAACTCCTGATGGTAGTAGTCCATAACCTGGTAATGCTCCCCAGGCAAGATTCAGTGAAAACGATAGACAAAGTATGGCTGAAAGTTGACACACCGCCATGCTTCATCGCTGCATGCAGCTTAACTTTTCTCTGTTCAACCAATAATAAACCGCGGTTTACCTTTATGACAGCCTTGGCGACATTCCGTCGCCTGTTATGGCACGGTTTAACACATAACCCGTGCCACAGCGGCGTCGGGGGGTATCTGGCTCACGAACCGTAAAAAAAGCATCATAATTCATGGCGTTAATCCGGCAATTCTGGTTTATTTGTCAGGATGAATTTTGCTTACCGCGCGGGTTAGAGGATGTTGCTATGAAGTCAGGCCGCTATATAGGCGTCATGTCCGGCACCAGTCTGGACGGAATCGATGTGGTATTGGCCGCGATCGACGATCGCATGGTGGCGCAGCAGGCCAGCTATAGCCATCCGATGCCGATGGCGTTGAAAAAAGAGATCCTGGGCATGTGCCAGGGGCAGCAAACCACGTTGGCCGCCGTCGGCCGGCTGGACGCGCAACTGGGCACGTTGTTCGGCGAGGCGGTGCTCGGCCTGCTGAAGCAAACCGGCATCGGCGCTGAGCAGATCACCGCCATCGGGTGCCACGGCCAGACGGTGTGGCACGAACCGGAGGGTGACGCGCGTTTCTCGATGCAGCTCGGTGATAACAACCGCATCGCCGCGCTGACCGATATCACCACCGTCGGCGATTTCCGCCGGCGCGACATGGCCTACGGCGGGCAGGGCGCGCCGCTGGTGCCGGCGTTTCATCAGGCGCTGCTGGGGCATCCCGTCGAGCGGCGCATGGTGCTGAACGTCGGCGGCATCGCCAACCTTTCTCTGCTGTTGCCCGGTACGCCGGTGCGCGGTTTCGATACCGGGCCGGGCAACATGCTGATGGACGCCTGGGTATGGCGCCACCGCGCGCAGCCTTACGATCAGGACGGCGGCTGGGCGATGCAGGGGCGAGTCTGCTTGCCGCTGTTGCAGCAGATGCTGGCGGATCCGTACTTCGCGCTGCCGGCGCCGAAAAGCACCGGCCGCGAGTATTTCAATATCGCCTGGCTGGAGCGGCAGCTGGCCGGATTGCCGGCGATTGCGCCGGTCGACGTGCAGGCCACGCTCACGGAGCTGACCGCTGTCAGCATCAGCGAGCAGGTATTGCTGGCCGGCGGGTGCGAGCGCCTGTTGGTCTGCGGCGGCGGGGCGCGCAACACGCTGCTGATGGCGCGCCTGTCGGCGCTGCTGCCGGGCACGGAGGTCGGGCTGACCGACGATTTTGGCGTCAGCGGCGACGACATGGAGGCGCTGGCCTTTGCCTGGCTGGCCTTCCGCACGTTGTCCGGCCAGGCCGGCAATCTGCCTTCGGTGACCGGCGCCAGCCGTGAAACGGTGTTGGGTGGGATTTATCCGGTTTTGCCATTGGGGGCCCGTTAGCTCTGTTAGGATAGCCTGTGAAGGATTTTTCTAAGGAGCAACAGCATGAAAAAAGTCATTTTCGTCGCCGGCGCGCTGGCGCTGTCCGGCTGCAGCTACATCCTGCCGCAAAGCAGCCAGACGATGCACTACCAGTGCGGCACCACGCCGCTGACGGTGGCGCTTGACGGCAAGGCGAGCGAAGTCAGCCTGCTGATGGACGGCGAACAGCTGCATCTCAAGCAGGTGCTGGCGTTGACCGGCGCCAAATACAGCGACGGCAAATACACTTTTTGGTCGAAAGACAGTAACGCCTATCTTGAGCGCAACGGCAAGGTAGTCATGAGCGACTGCGTGTTGACGGAGTGAAGGTCGACGGCGGCGTCGGAGCGATTGAGTTCCTGACGCCGCAGGCGCAGAATGTAACGACGGATTTTTTCAGTTGGTCGATAACCCAGATGATTGAAAAGAGTGAGTTTGATGTTGCGGACCTGCGCCGTGAATACACCCGAGGCGGCCTGCGCCGCAACGATCTGACCGCCAACCCGCTCGAACTGTTCGAGCGTTGGTTGAAACAGGCCTGCGACGCGCGCCTGGCCGATCCCACCGCCATGTGCGTCGCGACCGTCGACGAACACGGCCAGCCTTATCAACGCATCGTGCTGCTGAAGCATTTCGATGAGCAGGGGCTGGTGTTCTACACCAACCTCGGCAGCCGCAAGGCGCAGCAGCTGGCGCACAACCCGCATATCAGCCTGCTGTTCCCCTGGCACATGCTCGATCGCCAGGTGATTTTCCTCGGGCAGGCGGAGCGCCTGTCGACCCTCGAAGTGCTGAAGTATTTCAACAGCCGGCCGAAAGACAGCCAGATCGGCGCCTGGGTGTCGCAGCAGTCGTCGCGCATTTCCGCGCGCGGCGTGCTGGAAAGCAAATTCCTTGAGCTGAAGCAGAAGTTCCAGCAGGGCGAGGTGCCATTGCCGAGTTTCTGGGGCGGATTCCGCGTGAAATTTGACTCCGTCGAGTTCTGGCAGGGCGGCGCCCATCGCCTGCATGACCGTTTCCTGTATCAGCGGGACGGGAATGACTGGAAAATTGACCGACTGGCACCCTGAAGACGGAAAATCCCCTCTAAGCGCTGGTGCTGACGCCGCCGGCGCTTTATTCTATGCGCTACCCTGAATTTTTATTTCGCCACTGGGCGAAAGGCCGTGTACCGGCAAAGGTGCATTCGTTTATACATGGAGTCATTGATGGCAAGCAGCAACTTGATTAAACAACTGCAAGAGCGGGGCCTCGTTGCCCAGGTTACGGATGAGGAAGCGTTAGCGGAGCGACTGGCGCAAGGGCCAATTGCACTGTATTGCGGTTTCGATCCGACCGCTGACAGCTTGCATTTGGGCCATCTGGTTCCTCTGTTGTGCCTGAAGCGCTTCCAGCTGGCCGGCCACAAGCCGGTAGCACTGGTGGGCGGCGCCACTGGCCTCATCGGCGATCCGAGCTTCAAAGCGGCGGAGCGCAAGCTGAACACCACCGATACGGTGAACGAGTGGGTCGAGAAGATCCGCAAGCAGGTTTCCCCGTTCCTCGATTTCGACTGCGGCAGCAACAGCGCTATCGCGGCCAACAACTACGACTGGTTCGGCGGCATGAACGTGCTGACCTTCCTGCGTGACATCGGCAAGCACTTTTCCGTCAACCAGATGATCAACAAGGAAGCGGTCAAGCAGCGCCTGAATCGCGACGACTCCGGCATCTCCTTCACCGAGTTCTCTTATAACCTGCTGCAGGGCTACGATTTCTCCGAGCTATATAACCGCCACCAGGTGGAGCTGCAGATCGGCGGTTCCGATCAGTGGGGCAACATCACCTCAGGCATCGATCTGACGCGTCGTCAGCACCAGAAGCAGGTGTTCGGCCTGACCGTGCCGTTGATCACCAAAGCAGACGGCACCAAGTTCGGTAAAACCGAAGGCGGCGCGGTCTGGCTGGCGCCGGAAAAAACCAGCCCGTACAAGTTCTACCAGTTCTGGATCAACACCGCCGACGCCGACGTTTACCGTTTCCTGAAGTTCTTCACCTTCATGAGCCTGGAAGACATCAACGCGCTGGAGGAAGAAGACAAGAACAGCGGCAAGGCGCCGCGCGCCCAGTACGTGCTGGCGGAAGAAGTGACCGGCATGGTGCACGGTGCGGAAGGCCTAGCGGCCGCCAAGCGCATCACTCAGAGCCTGTTCTCCGGCGCGCTGCACGACATGACCGAAGCGGACTTCGCCCAGCTGGCACAGGACGGCATGCCGACCATTAAACTGGAGCGCGACGCCGATCTGCAGCAGGCGCTGGTGAATGCCGAACTGGTGCCGTCACGCGGCCAGGCGCGCACCATGATCGGCTCCAACGCGGTGACCATCAACGGCGAGAAACAATCGGATGCCGAATACCGCTTCAGCGATGCGGACCGTCTGTTCGGCCGCTACACGCTGCTGCGCCGCGGCAAGAAACACTACTGCCTGGTGGATTGGCAGTAACGAATAATGACGGTAAGGGGCCCTGGTGGCCCCTTTATTTTTGCGCAGCCGCCCGGCTGCGGTATTCCGAACGAGTTCTGTCGATGAAAAACATTCTTTCTATCCAGTCGCACGTGGTGTTTGGTCACGCCGGCAACAGTGCGGCTGAATTCCCGATGCGCCGCATGGGCGTCAATGTCTGGCCGCTGAACACGGTGCAGTTCTCCAACCATACGCAATACGGCCAGTGGACCGGCTGCGTCATGCCGGCCAGCCACCTGACCGAGATCGCGCAGGGTATTGCCAATATCGAGCAGCTGCAACGCTGTGATGCCGTGCTGAGCGGTTATATCGGTTCGCCGGAGCAGGGCGACCATATTCTGGAGATCGTGCGTCAGGTTAAGCAGGCGAACCCGAACGCCTGGTATTTCTGCGATCCGGTGATGGGGCATCCTGAAAAGGGCTGCATCGTGGCGCCGGGCGTGGCCGAGTTTCACTGCCGCCAGGCGCTGCCGTGCAGCGACATGGTGGCGCCGAACCTGCTGGAGTTGGAGATGCTGAGCCAGATGGCCGTCGCCAACGTGGCCGACGCGGTGCAGGCCGCCCGCGTGCTGATCGCCAAGGGGCCGCGGCTGGTGCTGGTCAAGCACCTGGCCCGCGCCGGCTATCACGCCGACTGCTTCGAAATGCTGCTGGTGACGGCGGACGAGGCCTGGCACATCAGCCGGCCGCTGGTGGACTTCGGCGCGCGTCAACCGGTTGGCGTCGGTGATTTGACCAGCGGTCTGCTGCTGGTGGATCTGCTGAAGGGCGAGGCGCTGGACAAAGCGCTGGAGCACGTGACCGCCGCCGTGTATGAGGTGATGCTGACCACGCAGGAGATGGGCGAATACGAACTGCAGGTGGTGGCGGCGCAGGATCGGATCGTGCAGCCGCTCAGCGAATTCAAAGCGGTAAAGCTGTAAGTGCATCGAGCCCCGGCGACAGCCGCCGGGGCTGAAACTTTACTTCAATCCTTCGGCGTTCAGCGCCGCATCTACCGCCGGGCGCGCCGCAACGCGATCGAACCAGGCCGCCAGATGGGCGTGCTTGCGCACGTCGAACTGCAGGGCGAACGCCCAACGCAACACGGTGAACAGGTAGGCGTCGGCTACGCTGAAACGGCTTCCCAACAGGAAGTGCTGCTTCGTCAGCACCGAATCCAGATAGCTGAACTGCTGCTCCAGCTTGGCGCGCGCGATGGTTTGGTATTCCTCGGGCGTTTTCGGGTTGAACAGCGGGCTGAACCCTTTGTGCAGTTCGGTGGCGATGTAGTTCAGCCATTCGATCGCGTGGTAGCGCGACAGGGTGCCCGCCGCCGGGATCAGGTTGCGATCGGGCACGCGGTCCGCCAGGTATTGCACGATCGCCACGCCTTCTGTCAGCAGGCTGCCGTCATCCAGCAGCAGCGCCGGTACCTGTCCCTTGGGGTTGATGGCGAGGTAATCGGCGCCGCTCTCGGTCTTCTTCTGCGCCAGATCGACCTTCTCCGCCGTAAAATCCAGCCCTGCCTCACGCAGCACGATATGCGGGGACAGCGAACAGGCGCCGGCTTTATAGAACAGTTTCATCGGAAGCTCCTTGTTGATGACGAATGACGGGCATGCTTAACCTCTCATCGTAGTCCCATAGCGCCAAAATTACAGCGGCTTAGCTAACAAATTTAACCGATGATCGCCTCGGCGGGCTGCAGCTGCGTCAGCGTTGCGGCGATCTGCTGTTGCAACGCCTGCGGCGCTACCTGCATCGGCGAGCGCAGCTCGTTGGCGATCAGCCCCTGCTGAGCCAGCACCGTCTTGACCGGCGCCGGATTCGGGAAGCTGAACATCTGGTGGATCATCGGCAGCAGCTCATAGAAGTTGCTGCGCGCCGCGGCCAAATCGCCGGCGGCGACCTGCTGCACCAGCTGCACGAAACGTTCCGGGTGAACATGCGCGGCGGCGGAGATGGCACCGGTGCCGCCGAGGCACAGCGTGGTGAGGATCAGATTGTCTTCCCCGGTCATCACATCGATTTCGCCGTCGGCGATCAGCGCCATGGTGGCGTCAGGATTGCCGCCGCAGTCCTTGATGGCGGTGATGCGCGGATGGCGCGCGAGCCGGCGCAATGTGGCCAGCTCCATGGCGATGCCGGTGCGCTGCGGAATGTTGTACAGGATCACCGGCACGCTGGAGGCGTCGGCCAACTGGGTGAAATAATCGATCAGGCCGCATTGCGAAGGGCGAATGTAGTAAGGTGCCGGGATCAGCACGCCGGCGATGTCGCGCAGCTGAATGGCCTGCTGCATCTGCAGCGTGGCGGCCATGTTATTGCCGGAAAGGCCCATCACGACCTGGTGTGCGGGCGCCACTTCCAGCACGGCGTCGAGCACCGCCAGCTGTTCTTCTTTGCTCAGCGCGGCGGCTTCACCGGTGGAGCCGCAGACCACCAGGCCATCGATGCCGGCGTCGAGCAGGTGCCGCGCCAGGCGTTTCACCGCCGGCAAATCGACGGCATCGTGATTGAAAGGGGTAACCATCGCCACCCAAATACCCGAAAATGAGGCCATAAAATATTCCTTCTGTGTGACCGACAGAGAAGCCAGATGAGAAAATTGAAGGCGGGGCGTTGCGCGCCATCCAGTCAGCTCATCTGACGGGACAGCTCGCCCCGGTCAAATGAGCGTCTGTTTCTTCGATTTAACCGCCGCCAAATCGCCAACGGGCAACGCAGGTGTTATCAGAAAGTCGGCGTTGCGTGGGTAGGCCATGGCGGTCTCGTGAAAAGGGGAAGTGGGGTGATAATGAATATTCTTCATCAGGCTGTCAATTTACAACAGATTGATAACATTGTTATTCATGATTCGGTAGCGAGGATGAGTTTGGCTAATAAATAAAAATCCCCGCAGCGGCGGGGAGAGTTTGGCTGGTTCAGCGCGGCGGGCGGGAGCCGATGGTGGCGGACCAACTGAAGGTGTCGCCGCTCGGCCGATAGCGGTTGGCCTTGCGTTCTGCACGCTCCGCCTTGGCGAGCTTCGCTCTGACGGCCATGATGCGCGCCACCACTTCATCCTTGACCTTGTGCTGTTCGGCGTTGGTCAGCGGCCTGCCGTGGCTCTTGCGCGCCTTGTCCAGTTCGGTTTTCACTTCCCGCTGTTCGCTTTCCGTCATCTCTTTCAACGTCAACTTTTTCATCTGTGCCGCCCGTTCGGTGAAGTTGACCTACAGTTTAGCGGCGTTATGTGACCGAAAATGTTATGGGCATAACGAAATGCGCGGTAAGCCGGCATTACACCTCTTCCAGCAGATCGTCGACAAAGCGCCGCATGCGTTCGGTGCGCAGTTCGGCCATGTGCCGCCCGGCGGCGGTCTGGAAGCCGTCTTGCAGTTTGAACAGCTTGGTTTCGAAGTGATCCAGGCTGAAACGCTTGTCGTCGTATTGGCGATGTTCGGCCCGCGGGTCGGCGGCGTCGTACAGCGCGCTGCGCATGCGGCCGCCGATATAGAAGCAGCGCGCCACGCCGATCAGGCCGATGGCGTCGAGGCGGTCGGCATCCTGCAGGATCTTCGCCTCCAGCGTTTGCGGTGGGATGCCGGCGGAAAAACTGTGCGCTTCGATGGCGTGAGCCACCGCCGCGATATCCGCCGGCGCCCATTCCAGCCGGGTCAGCGTCAGCGTGGCTTGCTCCGCCGCCATGCGTGAGGCCAGATGGCGCTGCGGCGAATTCTTTTCCACCGCGACGGCGTCGTGCAGCAGCACCGCCGCACAGAGAATGCGCCGGTCGCCGCCTTCCAGCTTGCTGATCCGGCGGCAGTTCTTCCAGACCCGGTGCAGATGCGCCACGTCATGCGAACCATCGTCCGACTCGAGGGTGAGCGGCAGCAGCGTTTGCGCCAGTGCCTGATAGGGGGAAAAAGGTTGTAACAGCTCTTGCATCAGCGAGGGTAAAGACACGTTCAGCTCCTGTTGGGGGAAATCGGTCAATCAGCATAGCCGCGCCGGATGCCGGGAGAATGACAGAAAAACGGCTATTGTTTACTAAAGTGCAACCCACTATTGTCATAACTGCGGTTTTTGCAGCGAAACAAGCAACCTAGAATAGCCGTATTCCGCCGTCTCCGCTTGGTGAGAGCCTGTGTCCGCGGAGATGGCCGGAATATCCTCATCAGCCATGGGAGAAGAGATATGCCAACCCCTCTTGAAATAGTGCGCGCAACCTATGAAGGCAGCTCCGAAGAAAACGGCCGTAATCTGCTGGCGGCGCTGGCCCCCGATGCCGAGTGGACCGAAGCTGCCGGTTTCCCCTACGCCGGTACCTATATCGGCCCGGAAAATATCATCAAGAACGTGCATCAGCGCCTGGGCAGCGAATGGCAAGGTTACCGCGCCGACGTCGACCACTTTTACGACGCCGGCGACAATGTGATCGCGCAAGGTTTTTATCACGGCACCTACCGGGCCACCGGCAAATCCTTCAGCGCCTCTTTTGCGCATATTTATACGCTGCGCGGCGGCAAAATCGTGAAGTTCGTGCAGATCGTCGACAGCGCCAAAGTGCTGGAAGCGATGCAGCCTTAATCGCCGCTGCGCTTGCCGAATTTGCGGTCGAACTCGCGCCGGTAACCCCGGGCCTTGTTGCGATCGCGGATCCACAGATAGCCGCACACCAGCGCAACCGCTCCCGAGAAGGTGACGTTGCGCATATCCCGGTCATACCAAAACACCAGCAGCGCATCCAGCGCCGCAATCAGCGCGATCCATTTATACATATGGGATTGACGCCGCGTGGCAGCGTTGAGTCGCTTTAACTGTCTGGCTTCGTCCAACACCGGTTTTTGCTGCATAGCGTTTCGTTATCATCAGGCTGTTCACGCTAAATTAGCAGAATTTCCCTAACCGCCGCAAAGATTAACGCGCGGTGCCATGCGGTTTTCCCCGCCGCTGGCGCGGGGCAGAAAATTTATGCCGGACGCTTGAATTGTCCATTGGGCGTGGTAGGTTATTTATTCGCTATTTTTGGGTTTTTATTCAAAATTCGCCGTGTCATCAAGCTGCAGCACCGGGCGGTTAACGTGATGGGTTCGATACATGCGGCGGTTAACTTCAGCAGGAGGATGTGATGAACGATAAAACGGCACGCCCGCAGGATGTGGTTCAGCAACAGCTTGACGCCTATAACGCCCGCGACATCGACGCCTTCATGGCCTGCTGGGCGGACGACGCGCAGTATTACGAGCATCCCGACACGCTGCTGGCCAGCGGCAAGGCGGCGATCCGCGAACGGCATCTGGTGCGTTTCCAGGAGCCGAGTCTGTACGGTGAACGGATAAAACGCATGGCGGTGGGGAACATGGTGGTCGATCAGGAAGTGGTGACGCGCAACTTCCCGCAGGGGCGCGGCAAAATGGATGTCATCGCCATTTACGAAGTGGAACAGGGGCGGATCGCCAAAGCCTGGTTCAAGATCGGCCCCTGCGTGCCGGATGAGGGCGCGCTCTAGCCGCGCATTATTGCAACGCCATCACCGCTTCTATCTCTACGCACACCTGCGGTGAAAACAACGCGCTGACCGCCATCAGTGAACAGGCCGGCAGCGCGCCATCGAAATAGTCAAACAGCACCGGGCGCACGCCCGCCAGATCGGCGATGTCGGTCAGGAACACGCTGATTTTAATCAACGCTTTAAGATTAACGCCTTCGCTGGCGGCGATAGTGGCTAACTGCTCGAGGATCTCCTGCGTTTGCTCCGGCGCGCTCAAGCCTTGCGCGTCGGTGGCGAAGGCCGTCAATCCCGACACGTACAGGCGATCGCCGTGGCGCACCGCATGCACATAGGGGCCGCCCGGCGTAGGCAACTGCGGATAATTCGTGCGTTTTAATGATGTCATGATCAAACCCCGCGCAAGACCGGTTAATAAAATCGACAAACTTGGTTAGGATACTGAGGAAACGGCGGCCAGACGCCGCGCACCGATGATATTTGAGAGTATCATCCTTCTTTATTTTATACGCCCTCTCTCACCAGAATGTGACAGTGCGGCGCAGATCGGCCACAAGGACGCATGAGACGATGAACCCGCTTTTTACTCCCTACCTGCAACGCTGGCAACTGGAACAGGACGGCAAAGCCTTCGAAACCCACAGCAGCCTGCTGATGCCGGTGCGTTTCCGGGGCGAGGCGGCTATGTTGAAGATCGCCCGCGAGCAGGAAGAGCGCTTCGGCGGCCAGCTGATGTGCTGGTGGCGCGGGGAAGGCGCCGCGCAGGTGCTGGCGTGGCACGATGACGGTATTCTGCTGGAGCGCGCGCAGGGTGAAGGTTCGCTGGCGCAGCTGGTGCGTGACGGCGACGATGAGCAGGCCACGCAGATCCTTTGTCGGGCGATCGCCGCGTTGCATGCGCCGCGTGCCGCGCCGTTGCCCGAGCTGATCCTGCTGCAGGAGTGGTTCAGCTCGCTGTGGCCGGCGGCGCAGGCGCACGGCGGCATGCTGCGTCTCAGCGCCACGACGGCGGCGGAGCTGCTGAGCAGCCCGCGAGAAGAAAGCGTGCTGCACGGCGATATCCACCATGACAACGTGCTGGACTTCGGCGAACGCGGCTGGCTGGCGATCGATCCCAAGCGTTTGTACGGCGAACGGGGCTTCGATTACGCCAATATCTTCTGTAATCCCAACTACGGCATCGCCACCGACCCGGCCATTTTCCAGCGGCGCGTGGAACAGGTCTGTTGCTTGGCCGGGCTGGAGCGCCGGCGCTTGCTGCAATGGATCCTGGCCTGGTCGGGGCTCTCTGCCGCCTGGTTTATGGAAGACGGGCAGGCGGCGGATATCGACTTCCGCGTGGCCGAGCTGGCGGCGCGCGCATTGGATCTCCCGCTCCCGGACGGCGATTCAGGGTTCATCCTGCCAGTAATCGAGCGAGGTTGAAGGGCGCTGCAGGTAGCGTACCTGCTCGCCGTCTGCGCTGCGCGCCATCGCCTGGTATTTGCCGGAATCCGGGTACATTACCAGCTCCGGCTGCTCGCGCGTGCTGACGGACAGGTACTTCAGCGGCGCATCGGAGGTATTGATGATCTGGTGCGGGTATTCCGGGCCCGGCGGAATGAAGATGACATCCCCGCTGACGATCGGCAGCATTTCTCCGGCCACCCGCAGCGTACCGCTGCCTTCCAGAATGATGAACATTTCCTCCTGAGCGTAGTGAAAATGGTAGGGGCAGGAACGCATGCCCGGCGCCACGCAATCGAAGGAGGCGCCCAGCTTGTCGGCGGCGGTGCCGGTGCCGAGGCGAGCGCCGACGCTGTCATACAGCGGCGGCCGCCGATCGTGTTGCTTATCTACCCGTTCGACATTGCGTATCAAGCGCTGAGCTAACAGCGCGGCTTTCTCAGTCATAGGCTTCCTTGGTGACATTGTCACTTAAAAATTGACGATAGCCAGAGAAAATCCGTCCCAGCCCTTGCTGCCCACGGTTTGCAAGGCGGTGGCGGTCAAACGGGGTTCCTGCGCCATCATCGTGAAGAACTCGCGCACGCCTTGTACACGGGCGTCCGTACTGGCGGCGTCGGTGACTGCGCCATCGCGCACCACGTTGTCACCGATAATCACCGTGCCCGGGCGCGCGAGTTTAAGCGCCCAACGCAGGTAATCGGGGTTGCTGGGTTTGTCGGCGTCGATGAAGATGAGATCAAAGGGGGCCAGGGTGTGCAGCGTCGGCAGGTGAGTCATGGCGGGGCCGACGCGCAGCTCAACCAGGCCGTCGAGACCGGCGCGCGTGATATTCCGGCGGGCGACGGCGGCGTGGCTTTCATCCGCTTCCAGCATGATCAATTTGCCATCCGCCGGTAGCGCGCGCGCCAGCCAGATAGTGCTGTAGCCGCCCAACGTGCCGATTTCCAAAATGCGTTTGGCGTTAACCATGCGGGCGAACAGCTGCAGCAGTTTGCCCTGATTCGGTGCCACATCATGCGCCGGCAGCCCGGCGGCGGCGTTGGTCGCCAGCGCCTGCAACAGGGCATCGTCTTGTTCTACCAGGCTGTCTACGATATAGCGATCGACCTGGGGCCATTGTTCCTTTTCTTTCATGTGGGCCTCGTGCGGAAATCGCAGTGTGCCCATCCAGTGAAGGCGTCACCGCCGTGCTTGTCAATGCACGGCGTGCGGTTGGCATTTTATGCTGCCGTTCCTCGCCGCGGCAGCGACAGCAGCAGGTGGGCGATGGCGCCGCCGACAATGCCCCAGAAGGCCGAACCGATGCCGAGCAGCGTGACGCCGGAGGCGGTGATGAGGAAGGCGATCAGCGCCGCGTCGCGCTGCTTTTCATCATGCAGGGCGCGTTGCAGGCTGCCGCCGATGGTGCCGAGCAGCGCCAGCCCGGCGATGGTGTGGATCAGGGCGACCGGCAACGCGCTGAACAGCAGGCCGATGGCGCCGCCGAACAGCCCGGCCAGCAGGTAGAAACCGCCGGCGGCCACCGCGCCCATATAGCGTCGCTGCGGATCGGGATGCACGTCCGACCCCATGCAGATGGCGGCGGTGATCGCGGCGATGCACACCGAGAAGCCGCCGAACGGCGCCAGCAGCAACGCGGTCAGCGCCGTCCAGGCGATCAGCGGTGACGTAGGCACGCGGTAGCCCGCCGCCTGCAGCGTGGCGATGCCGGGCGCATTCTGCGAAGCCATGGTCACCACGAAGAAGGGTACGCCGATGCCCAGCAGCGTCGGCCAGCTGAAGTGCGGCGTGATAAATTCCGGCATGGCGAACGCCGGCGCATGCTGCGTCAGCTGGATATTGCCCTGCAGCGCGGCGATCGCCAGCCCGGCCGCCAGCGTCAGCACGATGGCGTAGCGCGGTTGATAACGGCGGCTGAGCAGATAGGCCAGCCCCATGCCGGCGCTCAGAGGGAAATTGAGCTGCAGCGAAGCGAAGGCGTCCAGGCCGAAACGCAGCAGGATCCCCGCCAGCATCGCGGCGGAAATCGCCTGCGGAATGTAGTCCATCAGGCGGGCGAACAGCCCGGTGACGCCGCACAGCAGGATCAGACCGGAAGCGAAGATAAACACGCCGATCGCCTCGTTGATCGGCGTGCCGGGCAGGCTGGTGACCAGCAGCGCCGCACCGGGCGTCGACCAGGCGGTGAGGATCGGGGTACGGTAGTAAAGCGAGAGTCCGAGCGAGGTGACGCCCATCGCGATCCCCAGCGCGCTCAGCCAGCCGCCGATCTGCGCCGGCGTGGCGCCCGCAGCGGCGGCGGCCTGGAAAATGATCGCGGCGGAGCTGGTGTAACCCACCAGAACGGCGACAAAGCCGGCCATGATGGCGGGCAGGGTCAGATGGCGCAGGGAGAGGGCTGGGCGCATGAGTGGCTCCAATCGGTGATTGTGCGTTATAACGCACGTTGAGAAATCAGCATAGCACCGTGCGCTATAGCGCACAAGCGGGTATAATCGGGCTCGACACGCAGAGGAGAACTGGATGCAGGAACTTGCCGGCCATTTGGCACACACCCTTCGCACGCTGCGCGCACAGCGCGGTTGGAGCCTGACTCAGGCGGCGGAATACACCGGCGTCAGCAAGGCGATGCTCGGGCAGATCGAACGCGGCGAATCCAGCCCGACGGTGGCGACGCTGTGGAAGATCGCCACCGGTTTCAACGTGGCGTTCTCCGCTTTTCTCGAAGCCTCCCCCGCGCAGCAGCAGGCGACGCTGCACCGCTACGGCGATCTGCCGGTGTACGATCAGGACAACGCCGACATGCGCGTGGTGCCGCTGTTTCCCTACGATCGCCAACTGGGTTTCGATATGTTCGTCATCGATCTTGCGCCGGGCGCGCTCAGCGAGTCGTCGCCCCATGAGCCGGGCGTGATCGAGCATGTGATCGTGATCAGCGGCCGGTTGGAGTTGGCGATAGACGGCGAATGGCACAGCCTGGCCGCCGGCGAGGCGATGCGCTTTCAGGCCGATCGGCCGCACGCTTATCGCAACGCCAGTTCACAAACGGTGCGTATCCACGATCTGATCCACTACCCTCAATCCTGACTCAACGCGGCGGCCGTGGGCTTTGACTCCGCGCCGCCAAACGCCTACCTTGTTGAAAATGACGCTTATTTCACAGGCTGTCGCCCACGACGGGGCGGCGTTGCAGCCGACTCAAAAGGAGCTTGATTTTGCCGGTCACCAATCGACGTCAGTTTATTAAACTCAGTGCGCAAACCGCAGGAGCCGTATTCGCGATGACTTCATTACCCAACAGTATCCGCCTGGCGATGGCGGCGGAGGGCGGCGCGGCCGCCGGCGATGAATTCCTGTGGCTGGAAGAGCTGCAGGGTAAAAAAGCGCTGCAATGGGTGCAGCAGGAAAATCAGCGCACCGTGGCGCGTTTCGGCCAGGGCGAAGACTTTCAGCGCATTGAGCGCGAGGTGCTGGATATCCTCAATAAAGACACCCAGATCCCGTGGGTGAGCAAGCGCGGCGAGTATTATTACAACTTCTGGCAGGACCAGGCCAACCCGCGCGGCCTGCTGCGGCGCACCACGCTGGACGAGTACCGCAAGGCCAAACCGGCCTGGGAAACGGTGCTGGATATCGATGCGTTGGGCAAGGCGGAGGGCAAGGATTGGGTTTATCAGGGCTCGCAGCCGCTGGCGCCGGAATACCGCTATTGCCTGATGCAGCTGTCGCCGGACGGCGGTGACGCCACCGAAATCCGCGAATTCGATCTGGTGGCCAAACGCTTCGTCAAGGACGGCTTCAACGTGCCGGTGGCGAAAAGCCGGGTTTCCTGGGTCGATCGGGACACGCTGTTCATCGCCACCGATTTCGGCCCCGGCTCGATGACCCAGTCCGGTTACGCGCGCATCGCCAAACGCTGGCGGCGCGGCACGCCGCTGAGCGCCGCCGAAACGCTGTACGAAGCGCAGCCTGAGGACATGGCGGTCTTCGCCTATCACGATCGCACGCCGGGCTTTGAGCGCGATTTCGTCGGCCGCAGCCTGGATTTCTATCGCCGCGACTACTTCTTGCTGGCTAAGGACGGCCGGCAGATCAAAATCGACATCCCGGCCGACGCCGAGCTGGATACGCACCGTGAATGGCTGCTGATTAAACCGAGCAGCGACTGGGAGGTGGGCGGCAAGCGTTATCTGTCCGGCGCGCTGCTGGCGGCCAACTTCGATGACTATCTGGCGGGCAAGCGCGAGCTGCAGCCGCTGTTTACCCCAACGGCGGAGCAGGCGCTGAGCGGCTACAGCGGCACCCGCGATCATCTGATCCTCAGCATCATGGATAACGTGGTCAACCGGCTGGAAGTGCTGACGCCGAAGGGCGGCAGCTGGCAACGTCGCCCGCTGGGCAACCCCGGCGCCATCAGCACCCTTTCCGCCGGCGGCATCGACGAAGAGAGCAACGCCTATTTCCTGACCGTCAGCGGGTTCCTGCAGCCGACCTCGCTGTACATGGGCAATCTCGACGGCGGTGAGGCGACGCTGCTGAAACAGGCGCCGCAGGATTTTGACGCGTCAGGCTACCAGGTGAGCCAGCATTTTGCGCGTTCCAAGGACGGTACCCGCGTGCCGTATTTCCAGATTGCCGCCAAAGATCTCAAATCGGGCGGCAGCACGCCGACGCTGCTGTATGGCTACGGCGGGTTTGAAGTGCCGCTGCTGCCGGGCTATCTCGGCGGCAAGGCGCCGGCCTGGCTGGAGCGCGGCGGGGTGTACGTGGTGGCCAACATCCGCGGCGGCGGCGAATACGGCCCGGCCTGGCACCAGGCGGCGCTCAAGCAGAATCGCCATCGCGCCTACGAGGATTTCGCCGCCGTGGCCGAAGATCTCATCGCACGCAAGGTGACCTCGGCGCCGCATCTGGGGGCGCGCGGCGGCAGCAACGGCGGCCTGTTGGTGGGCAATATGCTGACGCAGTATCCACAGCTGTTCGGCTGCATCGTCTGCGAAGTGCCGCTGCTGGACATGCAGCGCTATACCCAGCTTTCCGCCGGCGCGTCGTGGATCGCCGAATACGGTGACCCGAGCAAGCCGGAGCAGTGGGCTTATATCAAAACCTTCTCGCCGTACCACAACATTCAGGCGAAAACGGCCTATCCGCCGGTGCTGTTCTATACCGCGACCAGCGACGATCGGGTCAACCCGGCCCACGCCCGCAAAATGGCGGCGCGCATGCAGGCGATGGGGTATCAGCAGGCTTATTTCTACGAGAATACCGAAGGCGGGCACAGCGCCGCCGCCGACAAGCAACAGGCGGCATTCCACAGCGCATTGGTGAGCGAGTTCATGTGGGCCAACCTGAGCGGCAAACTCAAGTCAGCGTAAGCCTTTTTCTTGCAGGCATAAAAAAACACCGGGGCGTTAACCCGGTGTTTTTATTTACGCTCAATCTGCCGGCGATCAGCGAGCCGCGGTGGCTTCCTGCGCTTTCTGATTGGCGTCTTCGGTAGTGTCCAGCGTCATGCGATACAGCTTCGGCGCGGTCAGCATCATCAGGATAGCGATGACGGCGGTGACGATACCGATCTGCATAAACACATGGCTGTAGATGGCCAGCGAAGCGTGCGCGTCGTTGATGTCGCTCGGGACGGCGGTCAGACCGGCAACCTTACCGGCGATCAGCGCGGCGGCAGCGGTGGTCAGGAACCAGGAGCCCATGATGAAGCCCATCAGGCGCTGCGGCACCAGCTGCGCCACCATCGCCAGACCCAGGCCGGAAATCATCAGCTCGCCGATGCTCTGCAGCGCGTAGCTCAGGATCAGCCAGTTGACCGACACGATGCCCTGTTCGTTGGCGAAGCTGGCGCCCCACGGCAGCACCAGGAAGGCGCAGGAGCAGAGGATCATGCCGAAAGCGAACTTGTGCGGCATCGGCAGGCGATCGCCCATTTTGTTATACAGCGCCGCCAGAATCGGGCTGGCGAGCATGATCCAGAATGGGTTCAGCGCCTGATACTGCTCCGGCTCGAAGGCGACGCCGAAGATGCTGTGTTCCACGTTGTGGATGGCGAAGAAGTTCAGCGAGGTTGGCATCTGGCTGTACAGCACGAAGAACACCACCGCTTCCAGCATCAGCAGGAAGGCGACGATCATCTTGCGGCGAGCGGCGCCGTGCAGGGCGAAGGTTTCCTTGGCGAACACCAGAACGATGCCGGCGGAAACCAGGGCCAGCGCCCAGCGCGCGATCACCTGGTTGTGCAGCAGCCAGCTGGACACGGCGATCAACGCCACGATGCCGACCAGCACCATCAGCAGTTTCGGCAGATGCAGCGGCTTGAAGTCAGGCTTGGAACCGTTTTCCTTCACCCACTTGCGGCACATCATAAAGTTGACCAGGGTGATCAGCATGCCGACCACGCTCAGCGAGAACGCCACGCTCCAGCCGTATTTCGCCGCCAGCCACGGAGTGGCCAGCATAGAGAAGAAGGAGCCGATGTTCACCGACATGTAATACATGGTGAAGGCACCGTCGAGACGCGGATCGTCTTTCTCATAGCAGGTGGACAACAGAGAGGACGGGTTGGCCTTGAACAGACCGCTGCCCACGGCGATGGTCGCCATGCCCATGTAGACCCAGAAGATGTCGTGGCCGGAGTAAGCCACCATGGCGTAACCGGCGGCCAGCACCAGCGCGCCGAGCACGATCACGCGTTTGGCGCCCAGCACTTTGTCGCCCAGCCAGCCGCCGATGGCGACGAAACCGTATACCAGGGCGCTGAAGGAAGAGAACAGGGTGATGGAGTCGGCTTCGCT
This sequence comes from Serratia sp. MF1(2023), assembly GCF_030954545.1. Classification (NCBI taxonomy): domain Bacteria; kingdom Pseudomonadati; phylum Pseudomonadota; class Gammaproteobacteria; order Enterobacterales; family Yersiniaceae; genus Serratia; species Serratia sp. MF1(2023). Next base: position 116,237 of record NZ_JAVHUX010000019.1, read on the forward strand.
CATGCCGAGCATCTTGACCAGATAAACCGCCATGATGCCCTGCAGGCCGTAGTAGCCGAAACGCTCCCACAGTTCGATCGAGAAGATCAGATAGAACGCTTTCGGTTGTTTGAACGCGTTAAGGCTAACGCTCTCCGGATGTTGGTTGTTTGCTGTTGACACTGGTACCTCTGTTTTTTCGCAGCCCGTCTTTGGAGGACGGGAAAGTACAAAAGTTGATGCGGAACGGCATCCTTTTGCGTTGTTATAGGATGGGGACGGCGGTTAATGTTCACTATCTTTGTCAACGAGGCAAGCAGTTTGTCATATTCGGTTACATTTAACGCCCACAGGATTATGCCGCGATGTTGCAAATGTTATGCAGTATTAACTTTCGGGTTTTAATGGTTTGCCGATTTTTTGTTTTGATTAAAAGCTATACGAATTTTAAACAGGGATATATTCTGCTGAATTGCTATTTTTTAGCGCATCCGTGTAGGTGAGGTTATTAATCCGTTGGAATGTTGTGTATATGGCGCGTTTTGTAAAATTATAGAAATTTGGGAAAACGGTACTGGCATTTGTGAACGCCTTGTGATCCTGAAAGCGTGACGTTCACCGCAATTTTCGACTAATTTTTCGCTTGAAAATAACACGGCACTGAGTTTTTCACTGAAAACCTCGAAATTGCCGGGGTTACTGCTGCGCGATATCACATTTCCGATAAAAAAGAGGCGCTGGCGGGGGGAGAGGTGGCGACGGGTGCGGTTTGCCGCACCCAATAGACTCAGGATTCCGGATAAACCTTTTCTTTATACTCGCACAGGTCTTCGATAATGCAGGAGCCACAGCGCGGTTTGCGCGCGATGCAGGTATAGCGGCCGTGCAGGATCAGCCAGTGGTGGCAATCGACCTTGAATTCGGCGGGCACCACCTTCAACAGCTTCTCTTCCACCTGATCGACGTTCTTGCCTGGCGCGAAGTGAGTGCGGTTGCACACCCGGAAGATGTGGGTGTCCACGGCGATGGTCGCCCAGCCGAAGGCGGTATTGAGCACCACGTTGGCGGTCTTGCGGCCGACGCCCGGCAGCGCTTCCAGCGCGGCGCGATCTTCCGGCACTTCGCCGCCGTGCAGCTCCAGCAGCATGCGGCAGGTTTTGATCACGTTTTCGGCCTTGCTGTTGAACAGGCCAATGGTCTTGATGTACTCCTTGACGCCATCAACCCCCAGCGCCAGCATGGCGGCGGGGGTGTTGGCGACCGGATAAAGCTTGGCGGTCGCCTTGTTGACGCTGACGTCGGTGGCCTGTGCGGACAGCAATACCGCGATCAGCAGTTCAAACGGCGTAGTGTACACCAGCTCGGTGGTCGGGTGCGGGTTGTTGTCGCGCAGCCGGGTCAGAATTTCCAGTCGCTTCTGCTTGTTCATCAGGCCTTCTCAGCACGTCCTTGTTCCAGCAGCGGTTCCACCGCCACGGCGCGGGCTTTGCGCGCCTTCATTTTTTCGTCGATCAGATACTTGACCGCCAGCAGCAGCCCCAGGCCGATAAAGGCGCCCGGCGGCAACATGGCCAGCAGGAAGGGGCTGTCGAAATGCACCACTTCGATGCGCAGCGACTTGGCCCAGCTGCCCAGCAGCTGGTCGGCGCCATCGAACAGCGTGCCATTGCCCAACAGTTCTCGCATCGAGCCCAGCGTCACCATCACGCCGGTGGCGCCGAGGCCGATTGCCAGACCGTCCAGCGCCGAGAGGCCGACCGGTTTTCGCGCCGCCACCGCTTCGGCACGGCCGACCACGATGCAGTTGGTCACGATCAACGGAATAAAGATCCCGAGCGACTGATACAAACCGAAGGCATAGGCGTTGATCAGCATCTGCACGATGCTCACCACCGCGGCGATGATCATCACGTAGATCGGAATACGCACTTCGCTCGGCACCCAGCGGCGCACCGCGGAAATCGAGGCGTTGGTCAAGACCAAAACCAGGGTGGTGGCCAACCCCAGGCCGAGCGCGTTGGTGACGGTGGAGGTCACCGCCAGCAGCGGGCACATGCCCAGCAGCTGCACCAGGGCGGAGTTGTTCTTCCACAACCCCTGGACGATCAATTCTTTGGCTTCACTCATTCGGCGGCTCCACACGCAGGTAAGCTTTCAAGTTTAGGCGGCAGCGTTTCCATATACAACGCCGTGCGGCGCACTGCATTGACCACCGCACGCGGTGTAATGGTGGCGCCGGTGAACTGATCGAACATACCGCCGTCTTTCTTCACCGCCCAGCGCTTATCGTCCGGGCCTTCGATTTTCTTGCCGCTGAAGAAGGAAATCCAGTCGGAAATGCGCAGTTCGATTTTGTCCCCCAGCCCCGGTGTTTCGTGGTGTTCAATCACGCGGGTGCCGAGCACCGTGCCGTTGAAGTCGGCGCCGACCAGCAGCTTGATGGCACCAGAGTAGCCGTCCGGCGCGGTGGTTTCCAGCGCGGCGGCGGTCGGTTGCCCGTTTTTGCGCGCCAGGTACAAGCGGTGCGGCGCGCCATCGCCCAGCGCCGGATCGCTGACCAGGAAGCATTCGTTCTGCATAATGTTGCCGTAGTTTTCCGGCGGCACCACCTGATCGAGCAGCGCTTTTTGCTGCAGCGCCGCCTGATGGGCGATGGTGCCTTTCGTCAAGGTATAGACCACGGCGGTCAGGCCGGTGGTGACCGCCGCGAACACCGCCAGCGTGGTGCCGTGCTTTCTCATGGAATTCAGCATGGCGGCTCCTTAGCGATGGCCGTACACGCGCGGCTGCGTGTAGTGGTCGATTAACGGGACGGTGATATTGGCCAACAGCACGGCGAAAGCCACGCCGTCGGGGTAGCCGCCATAGACGCGGATCAGCCAGGCCAGCACGCCGATCAGCGCGCCGTAGATCAGGCGGCCCTTCGGCGTGGTGGAGGCGCTGACCGGATCGGTGGCGATAAAGAACGCGCCCAGCATGCTGGCGCCGGAGAACAGGTGGATCAGCGGCGAAGCCTGATGCGCCGGATCGATCCACCAGGCAAGGCCGGAGCAGAAGGCGATGGCGGCCAACATGCTGAAAGGGATTTGCCAATGGATCAGGCGCCGCGCCAGCATAAACAGGCCGCCGGCCAGGAAGCCGAGGTTGACCCATTGCCAGCCGATGCCGGCCAGCGCGCCGCCGAACAGCGGCTGCTGTAACACCTGTTCCACGCTGTGGCCGCTGCGCAGGCCGGTTTTGAAGCCGTCGAGCGGCGTGGCCTGACTGATGCCGTCCACGCCCATCTGCAATTCGTGCAGCGTCGCGCCTTGCGAGGTATGGCCGCTGAAAATGGCCAGCAGCGTGTCGTGGAGCGACAGCGCGGTGGCGCGCAGCTCATCCGGCGGCAGCCAGCTGGTCATCTGTACCGGGAAGGAGATCAGCAGCACCACGTAACCGACCATCGCCGGGTTGAACGGGTTCTGCCCGAGGCCGCCGTACAGCTGCTTGGCGATGACGATGGCGAAGAAGGTACCGATAACGATCATCCACCACGGGGCCAGCGGCGGCAGGCTGATGCCGAGCAGCAGCGCGGTCAGCAAAGCGGAGTTATCCGCCAGCCGGCTGCGCACCGGCAGCTTGCGCAGCCTGAGGATCGCGCCTTCTGCGGCCAGCGCGACGATCGCCGCCAGCGCCACCTGGATCAATACGCCGTAGCCGAAGAACCAAATCTGCGCCGCGATGCCGGGAATGCACGCCAACATCACCCACAGCATGATGCGGCTGGTGCTTTGCTGGTTGTGGGTGAACGGCGAGCTGGCGATGTGTAAGCCTTTGGCGGCTGTGGGTGATACCGGCCTGAACTTCATAGAGTAACGATACCTTCTGCGCCGCGCCTGCGGCAGTTTCGATGCGCCGTTCTGAAGGCGCGGCAAAAATGATAGCCGAGCATTCTACCTGATTCGATGCGAGGGTAATACGCCTTAATAATAGGGGTATTCAGCTTTCCGCACATCTGGCGATCGGGACGGCGCGATTTGATTTTTTTTTGGCCGGAAAATGGGCTAACGTGAGGAATTGTCAGTGGAACTTGTGCCGCCATCGACCGCAATAAATGGGTTAACCGTATGAATGAAATATCATTTTTCACCAGATTTCCGCACAAAATAACAACTTTCACATAATCCGTGTAGGTTACTATCGCGAACATTATTGAGTCAGTGAACCCATAATAATGACAAATGAAGACATTTTTTTTATTGAAGAGCTAATTGAGTGGGTGGAGATACATCTGGAGAAACGGCCAAACCTGGATGAAGTCGCGCGTATTTCGGGCTATTCCAAGTGGCATCTGCAGCGTAAATTCAAGCGTATTACCGGCATTCAACTCGCCACCTACATCCGTTCGCGCATCCTGACGCGCGCCGCGGTGGCGCTGCGCATTACTCGTCGCTCCATCATCGACATTTCCGATGAGCTGGGCTTCGACTCTCAGCAGACCTTTACCCGCATGTTCAAGCAGCGCTTCGGCACCACGCCCAATCGCTACCGTTCGATGACGCACTGGGACGTGAAAAACCTGATGCCGCGCTTTAACTTCGAAGCCAGCTACGGCGCCGGTTATTACCCGGAAGTGAAGCGGCTGACGCTGCCCGACATGCAGTTGGTCGGTTTCACGCGCCGGCTGGATTTCGCCTCCGAACAGGAGCTGGAGTACTCTTCCTGCATGGCGATGAAGGACGAGATTTTCAACGACTTCTTCAAGGGGCTGCACGTCGACTGTCGGCGGATTTACAGCATCTACTCCCCTCATGCCGGGGAGGGCGACGAGCTCTCATCCACGCTGGTGATGGCGGTCGATCCTGAACACAAAAAAGATATTCTTTCCAACTATCAAATCGACACTTTCCATCTGCCGAGCCGCGAGTTTATCTCCATCAACCATAAGGGTTCGGCGAAAGAGTGTTTGCAGTTTTTCGGCTACCTGATGTCGCATGTGATGCCGGGGCTGAAGGATGAAGTGCGCGGCAGTATGGAAATGGAGATCATTCAAACCAAAGAGTGGAATCCGGAATCCAAACTGCGCCAGATTGATGTGGATTACACCTACCTGATCTCTATCGATTAAACGGCGCCGGCGTCAGCCAGGCGCCGCTGTCATCATTTGTCTTCCGTTTCCGCCGCCAGCGATTCCCTGGCGGCTTTTTTGGCTTTGGCGCGGGCGATAGCCGCCGCGACCGCCGCCTTGCGCGGATCTTCCTCGGCGGTTACCGGCGCCGTTTCGGCCGCTGCAGGGGCGTCCGCCTGCTGCGCCGCTTTCTTGGCTTTGGCGCGGGCGATAGCTGCCGCGACCGCCGCCTTGCGCGGGTCTTCTTCGGCGGCTGCCGGCGCCGTTTCCGCCGGTGCAGGGGCATCTGCCTGCTGCGCCGCTTTCTTGGCTTTGACACGCGCCAGAGCGGCAGCAACCGCCGCCTTGCGCGGATCTTCTTCGGCGCTTGCCGGAGCCGGTTCCGCTGCGGCTGGGGTATCTGCCTGCTGCTCTGCCTTTTTGGCTTTGACGCGCGCCAGGGCGGCAGCAACGGCCGCTTTACGCGGATCGTCCTCTGTTGCCGCCGGGGCGGCGTTGTCTGCGGCCGGCGCTTCCTTGCGCGCTTTCACGCGGGCCAGCGCCGCGGCCACGGCGGCTTTGCGCGCGTCGTCGCCGGAGGCCGCCGGTGGCGCCTCTTTTTCCGCCTCGGCCGCCAACTGGGCGCGGCGTTCACGCGCCTGCGCTTTACGCGCTTCGCGGGCGGCGATCATTTCGCTGTTATCCGGCTGCTGGCCGTCGACCGGCGTGACCGCCGCTTCGGCATTTTTGCTGCGCACGCGCGCCAACGCGGCCTGCACCGCACCCTGATCGTCGTCGGTCAGTTTGACGGCGGCTTTTTTGTGCCGCTCTTCGCGCGCCAGCTTCTCGCGCTCCAGGCGGGCCAGCTTGGCTTCGTAACGCGCCTTGGCCTCGGCGGCGCGCGCCGCTTCCAGATCGATAGCCTTGATCTCGGCCTTTTCCTGACGGTAGTACTGCACCAGCGGGATGTTGCTGGGGCAGACGAACGCGCAGGCGCCGCATTCAATGCAGTCGAACAGGTTATGGTTGCGCGCCTTGTCGTGCTCCTGCCCACGGCTGAACCAGTACAGCTGCTGCGGCAGCAGCCCGGCAGGGCAAGCGTCTACGCACAGGCCGCAGCGGATGCAGGACTGCTCCGGCTCCTGCGGTGTCATTTCATCGACCGTCGGCGCCAGAATGCAGTTGCTGATCTTGACGATCGGCACGTTCAGCGCAGGCAGGGTGAAGCCCATCAGCGGGCCGCCCATGACCACCATCTGCTGCGCCTGCGGGCGGAAACCGGCGAAGTCAAGCAGGTGCTGCACCGGCGTGCCGATGCGCGCCCACAGGTTGCCTGGGCGCTCGATCGCGTCGCCGGTCAGGGTCACTACGCGCTCAATCAGCGGTTCACCGTCGACGATCGCTCGCTTGATGGCGAAGGCGGTGCCGACGTTTTGCATCAATACGCCGATGGCGGAGGAGTGCTTGCCGTGCGGCACTTCCTTGCCGGTCAGGATCTTGGTCAGCTGTTTGGCGCCGCCGGACGGGTATTTGGTGGGGATAATGCGTAGCGCAATGCCGGACTGGCCGCGCAACGCCTGCTTCAGCGCCGCGATCGCCTCCGGTTTGTTGTCTTCAATGCCGATCAGCGTGACCTTGGGTTGCAGAATATGTTGCAGGATCTGCGTGCCTTCAACGATCTGATCGGCATGTTCCTGCATCAGGCGATCGTCGGCGGTGATGTAAGGTTCGCACTCGGCGGCGTTGAGGATCAGCGTTTCCACGCCGCTCATGCCGCCCTGCAGCTTGCTGGCGGTTGGGAAACCGGCGCCGCCCAGACCGGCGATGCCGGCCTGATGAATACGTTGAATCAGATCCGCGGCGGGCGCTTGGCGGTAGTCAGCCACCGGATCGCGCTCGCACCAGCGGTCTTCGCCGTCCGCCTCGATAATCACGCACAGCTCCGTCAGCCCGGAAGGGTGCGCGGTGATGTGCGGCGTGATGGCGCTGACGGTGCCCGACGTGGGGGCGTGAACCGGCACGGTGCGGCCGCGGCCGACGGTCAGCGGCTGGCCTTTCAACACCCGATCGCCGGCATTGACGCACAGCTCGCCTTCCGGCCCCAGATGCTGCTGCAGCGGAATGATAAAGGTCTTGGGCAGGGGAGCGACACGCAGCGGCGCACCGCTGGACTGCGTTTTCATTTCCGGCGGATGGATCCCGCCGTTGAAATCCCAGATCCGGTCTTTTTTAAAGGCGGCGAACAGATTAAGCATGTTGCTCCACGTGGATCACTTGCACCGGGATCGTCTTCATGTCCCACTTCCAGTTGGCGGTGGTGGTGGCGACCGGTCTCATTTCAATACAGTCGGTAGGGCAAGGGGCGACGCACAAGTCGCAGCCGGTGCAGAGGTCGGTGATGACGGTGTGCATGGCGCGGGTGGCACCGACGATGGCGTCCACCGGGCAGGCCTGAATGCACTTGGTGCAGCCGATGCAGTTGGCCTCGTCGATATAGGCCACTTTACGCTCCGGCTCGGCGGCGGCTTCGCTGCCCAGCGGCTGCGGCTCGACGTTGAGCAGCTCCGCCAGTTTCAACATCACCTGTTCGCCACCCGGCGCGCATTTGTTGATCATCTCGCCGTTGGCCACCGCCTCGGCGTAGGGGCGGCAACCGGGGTAGCCGCACTGGCCGCACTGGCTCTGCGGCAGGATCGCGTCGACCTGCTCGGCGACCGGATCCTCCTCCACCTCAAAACGGCGCGCGGCGTAGCCCAGCACCAGTCCGAACAGCAGCCCGAGCGCGCTTAAAGCCGCGATAGCTATCCACAACGCAGTCATTAGAATTTCACCAGCCCGGTAAAGCCCATAAAGGCCAGCGACATCAGCCCGGCGGTGATCAGTGCGATCGAGGAGCCGCGAAACGGCGCCGGCACGTCGGCGACCGCCAGACGTTCGCGAATGGCGGCAAACAGCACCATGACCAGCGAGAAACCGGCGGCGGCGCTGAAGCCGTACACGGCGGACTGCAGGAAGTTGTAGCCGAGGTTAACGTTAAGCAACGCCACGCCCAGCACCGCGCAGTTGGTGGTGATCAGCGGCAGGAAGATGCCCAGCAGGCGGTAGAGCGCCGGGCTGGTCTTGCGCACCACCATCTCGGTGAACTGCACGACGACGGCGATCACCAGAATGAAGGAGAGCGTGCGCAGGTACACCAGATCCAGCGGAACCAGAATAAAGGTGTTGATCACCCAGGCGCTGACGGAGGCCAGCGTCATGACGAAGGTGGTGGCCATTCCCATGCCGATGGCGCTTTCCAGCTTCTTGGAAACGCCGAGGAACGGGCACAGGCCAAGAAACTTCACCAGAACGAAGTTGTTCACCAGTACGGTGCCGACAAACAGGAGCAGGTATTCGGTCATTGCGATGCCTAAAAAAATAAAAGCCGCCTATTATCGGGAATCGGCGGCCGGACGACAACATATGAATCGCAGGGGTATTGCCTTTTTTGGCGAAAATTTACACAAAACACCCGATAAAACGTGCTGCAACCGCCCTTAACGTTCGGTAAAGGTGCCTTTGACCCGCTGCGAGCGCTTGATGTAAGGCACCAGCAGCGCCGCCATCAGCAGCGGCCAGCCGAGGCTGCGCACCGCCACTTCATCCGGCACCGGCGCGAAGGCGAAGGCTTTCACCGCCAGGAGCACCGTGATCAGCAGCCACAGCAAGAACAGTTTGGGAAAGCGCTGCGAGCGCTGGCAAAACAGCCACAGCAGCCACAGGGTGAAGCACCACATCAAGAGCGTGGTCAGCACCGAAAAGTACCATTGCAGGGTAAACGCCTGGGCGTTGGTCAGCAGATAGTCGCGCGATTCGGGCATGAAGATCGCCATGGCGTACAGGAGCAGCATCAGACTGGCGCTGAGCAGGGTGACGATCAGATAGGCCATCGGGGCCAGCAACCAACCGCCGATACGAGAGTATTCAGCTTGAGACATAAAGGCTTCCTGATTGAAACGGGGATCACAGGCGGCATAGCTTAGCGGGTAATACCGGCTTCGTCATCTCAATCAACCGGATAGCTCGGCATCGCGGCGGGTGGCAGCACGTTTGGCTACTCGACGCCGTATTAAGCCCGCTTCAAATTAACATCTCATTTACTTCTTGTTCCATCCGGCCGCATGGTGTCAAATCGAAAGGTCTGTCGTGAGCCTGCAAGAGGAAATCCCATGGCTGAGAAAATTCGTGTCGGGCTGGTCGGTTACGGTTACGCCGGCAAAACCTTTCATGCGCCGCTGATCGCCGGTACGCCGGGGTTGGAGCTGGCTGCCGTCGCCAGCAGCGATGCCGGCAAAGTGCACGCCGACTGGCCGTCGATGGCGGTGGTGGGCGATGCGCAGGCGCTGTTCGCCGATCCCACCCTCGATCTGATCGTGATTCCCACTCCCAACGACACCCACTTCCCGCTGGCGCAGCAGGCGCTGGCCGCCGGCAAGCATGTGGTGGTGGATAAACCGTTTACCGTGACATTGTCACAAGCGCAGGCGCTGCAACAGCAGGCGCAGCAGAGCGGTTTACTGCTGTCGGTGTTCCACAACCGCCGCTGGGACAGCGACTTCCTTACCTTGAAAGCGCTGCTGAATGAGGGCGCGCTGGGCGAGGTGGTGTATTTCGAGTCGCATTTCGATCGCTACCGGCCGCAGGTGCGCCAGCGCTGGCGTGAACAGGGCGGCGTCGGCAGCGGCATCTGGTACGATTTAGGGCCGCATTTGCTCGATCAGGCGCTGCAGTTATTCGGCAAGCCCGACCGGCTGTTCGTCGATCTGGGGGAATTGCGGCCGGGCGCGCAGGCGGTGGATTATTTCCACGCGCTGCTGAGCTATGGCAATCGCCGCGTGGTGCTGCACGCCAGCATGCTGGCGGCGGCGGAGAGCCCGCGCTACGTGGTGCACGGCACCCGCGGCAGCTATATCAAATACGGCCTGGACCCGCAGGAAGACCGGCTGAAGGCCGGCGAGCGCCTGCCTCAGGCCGACTGGGGCTATGACATGCGCGACGGCGTGGTGACGCTGTCACGTGGCGATCTGCTGGCGGAGCAACCGCTGCTCAACATTCCCGGCAACTACCCGGCCTATTACGCCGCGGTGCGCGACGCGATCGCCGGCATCGGCGAAAACCCGGTGCCGGCCGCCGACGCCATCGCGGTGATGGCATTGATCGAACTGGGGCTGGAATCGGCCCGGCTGCAGCAGGCGCTGCCGGTGGTCTGAGCCCGTCCATTTCTCTGTGGCCCGGCGCAACGTCGGGCCTTTTTACGACTTTACGTGCAAGGAAATCCGTTTCATGTCCTGGTTGCAGCGTTTGCGCATTGATAAATTTTTGCTGGTTCTGATTTTGGTGGTGATCGTCGCCTCGCTGTTCCCTTGCGAAGGCATCTGGAAAACCTTCTTTGAACACCTGACCACCGCCGCCATCGCGCTGCTGTTCTTTATGCACGGCGCCAAGCTGTCGCGCGAGGCGATCGTCGCCGGCATGAGCCACTGGAAGCTGCATCTGCTGGTGTTCCTCAGCACCTTTGCGCTGTTCCCGCTGCTTGGGCTGGCGATGAATCTGCTGGTGCCGGGCATCATGACGCCGACGGTCTATCTCGGCTTCCTCTATCTGTGCGCGCTGCCGGCCACGGTGCAATCGGCCATCGCCTTTACCTCGGCGGCGGGCGGCAACGTGGCGGCGGCGATCTGCAGCGCCTCGGCGTCGAGCATTCTCGGCGTGTTCCTGTCACCGCTGCTGGTGGGGGCGTTGATGCATACCCAGGGCGGCAATACCGACGTGCTGCACGCCATCGGTTCAATCATTCTGCAGCTGATGGTGCCGTTCGTGGTCGGTCACCTGGCGCGGCCGCTGATCGGCAAGTGGGTCGATCGCCATCGCAAGCTGATCAACCTGACCGACCGTTCGTCGATCCTGCTGGTGGTATATACCGCGTTCAGCGCGGCGGTGGTGGAAGGGATTTGGCATCGCATCGACGGCTGGTCGCTGCTGACCATCCTGGTGATGTCGCTGGTGCTGCTGACGGTGGTGTTGGTGATCAACACCTACGCGGCGCGCTGGCTGGGCTTCAACACCGCCGATGAAATCACCATCGTCTTCTGCGGTTCGAAAAAGAGCCTGGCGAACGGCATCCCGATGGCCAACGTGCTGTTCCCGGCCGCGGCGGTGGGCGCCATGGTGCTGCCGCTGATGATTTTCCACCAGGTGCAGCTGATGGTGTGCGCGGTGCTGGCGCAGCGCTATGCGCGTAAAACCGCCAAACAACGGGCCGAGGCGGAGGCGCTGGCGGCCAAATAGAACGCAGGCCGCTAACGGCAGCCCAGCGCGTCGAGCAGAAAGTCGGCGCGCTCCTCGGGTGAGGCGCGCGGCAGTTCCTGCAGCCGATAGCCCGATCGGCGGTAGACGGCCAGCATCGCTCGATAGGTCTGCTCGGCTTCGGCGAAAGATTGTTTTCTCTCGCTGTCCTGCGCGTAGATCGCTCGCCACGGCGGGGCGATGAACACCGTATCGGCATAGCGAAAAGCGCCGATCGCCGCGGTTAAGGGGGCGGGGATCGGCAACCCGCACAGCGTCAGGTAACCGGCGATATCCGGCAGGCCGCGATCGAAGAACCAGCATGTTGCGCCCGTCGCTTCCCGCCATGAGCGCAGTTCCCAATCCAGCATCCGCTCGGCGAAGGCCTGGCGATCGCCCCACGGCAGCGCATTGCCGCCAATACTCACCTGCTCCTGAATAATCGCCCGGCCCGCCTCCTGCGAATGCGGGTAGCCACGGCGATGAAGAACCTCGATGAGCGTGCTTTTGCCCGAACCCGGGCCGCCGGTCAGCACGATGCGGCGTAGTTTGTCAGACATAAGAAATTCCTCTAGTGCGGCAGAGTTATGGGTGAAAACAGCGATAAAGACGAGCAGGCAGAAGAAAACGGGGGATGAGAAGAAGGCGCCGTGTGGCGCCTTGGGGGAATTTAACCTTGCACTTTGGCGCGCAGCGCCTGTTTTTCCTGCTCGCTGAGGAAGGCCAGCTTCAGGCCGTTTTCCTGCGCGGTGCGGATTTCCTCCGGCGTCAGCCCGGCCTGCGGCGCGGCGACGCGGTATTCGTGCTCGATCTCGATGCCCTGAACCGCCGGATCGTCGGTGTTGATCGATGCCAGCACGCCGTGGCGCAGGAAGGTGGCCAGCGGATGCTGCGCCAGCGAAGGCACGGTGCTGGTCTGGATGTTGGAGGTCAGGCAGGACTCGATGCCGATGCCGTGTTCCGCCAGGAAGTCCATCAGTGCCGGATCTTCGACCGCTTTCACCCCGTGGCCGATACGCTCGGCGCCCAGCTCGCGGATCGCCTGCCAGATGCTTTCCGGGCCGGCGGCTTCGCCCGCATGCACGGTGATGCGCAGGCCGGCATCGCGCGCGCGGTTGAAGTGGTTGAGGAACAGGCTGCCGGGGAAGCCCAGCTCATCGCCCGCCAAATCCAGCGCGGTAATGCCGTCGCGGTGCGCCAGCAACCCTTCCAATTCCTGCAGACAGGCGGCCTCGCCAAAGGTGCGGCTCATGATGCCGATCAGGCGAATGTCGATGTCGCGATCGCGGCAGCCCGAACGGATCCCGTCGATCACCGCTTCCACCACGCCGGCGACCGGCAGCTGGTGCTTCATCGCCATGTAGTAAGGGGAGAAACGCAGCTCGGCGTAGTGCAGGCCGGCGTTGGCGGCGTCTTCGACGTTTTCGTAGGCCACCCGGCGGCAGGCGTCCAGATCGCCCAGCACCGCCACGCCCCAGTCCAGTTTCTGCAGGAAGCTGACCAGATCCGGTTCGGCGTGGGTGATCTGCACGTGCGGGCGCAGGCTCTCCAAATCGTTGGCCGGCAGGGCGAGATTGAATTGGCGACCGAGGTCGAGAATGGTCTGCGCGCGGATGTTGCCATCGAGATGGCGGTGAATGTCGGTAAGCGGTAGGCGGGGATCGATCATGCTGGGCACTCGCTAATTTATCGTAGGTAAAGTGCAGAACAGTATAAAAACAAATGAATGAAACTTACCATCTCGTTGCATAAAAAAGTGACTTGAATCACAAATAATGCGAGATCTATCGCATTATCGTCGTGAATCAGGCTTTCAACACGCTGACGCCCGCCTGCTGCAACGGCGCGATCAATGCGTCGTCGGTGGCGCGTTCAACGATGATGGTATGCGCCAGCGTAATATCGCCGATCGCATACTGCGAGGCGGCGTTAAGCTTGGCGGCGGAGGCCAGCACCACGGTTTCCGCCGCGCGGGCCGCCAGCGCCCGCTTGATGTAGGCCTCTTCCAGATCGCCGGTGCTCAGCCCCGCGGTGGGGTGCACGCCGGTCACGCCCATAAAATAGATATCGGCGCGAATATGCGACATCGCTTCCACCGCGGCGGCGCCGACGCTGACGATCGAATGCTTGTACAGCCGGCCGCCGATCAGGATCACCTCCACCGTGGGGTGATCGACCAGGCCTACGGCAACGCTGGGGCTGTGGGTGACGATGGTGGCGTTCAGGTTGGGCGGCAGCTGCCTGACCAGCTCGGCGGAGGTGGTGCCGCCATCGATAATCACTACCTGGCCGGGAGCGATCAGCGCCGCCGCCGCTTTGGCGATCGCGCGTTTGGCGCCGGATTCCAACTGATTGCGCTCGGCGAAGCTGGCAATTGCAGAGGAAACCGGCAGGGCGCCGCCATGTACCCGTTGCAGTAACCCCTCGGCGTCCAGTTCGCGCAGATCGCGCCGGACAGTGTCTTCCGACAGCCCGAACATTTCGCTGAGCTGCTTGGCCAACACCTGGCCATCCTGGGCCAGTTTTTCCAGGATGATTTTCTTGCGCTGGCTGGTCAACATGGCCATTTTCCTCTCAAATTTGCTTTGCACGAAATATCTTGATCATACACGAAATTGCACGATAGTATCAATTTCCTTCCTCTGGCGGAGTAAACCGATGATAGCCACCAAAGACAGGGTTCGCATTGTCGAAACCCGGGTGTTGTCCGATGACTGGTACCTGCTGAAAAAAACCACCTTTGATTTTCTGCGGCGCGACGGCGTTTGGCAGCGGCAAAGTCGCGAGACCTACGATCGCGGCGACGGCGCGGTGATTTTGCTGTTCAACCGGCGGGCGCAAACGGTGATCCTGACGCGCCAGTTCCGCTTTCCGGTGTTCGTCAACGGCCATGACGGCATGTTGATTGAGGCCGCCGCCGGGCTGCTGGATAACGCCTCGCCGGAGGCGCGCATCCGCGCCGAAGCGGAAGAGGAAACCGGCTATTTCGTGCAGAACGTGGAGAAGGTGTTCGAAGCCTACATGAGCCCCGGCTCGGTCACCGAGAAGCTGCACTTTTTCGTCGGCGAATATCAGGCGGGCGACCGCGTCAACGAGGGCGGCGGGGTGGTGGCGGAGGGGGAAGATCTGGAGGTGCTCGAGCTGCCGCTGGCGCAAGCCCTGCAGGCGGTTCGCCAGGGCACGATCGTTGACGCCAAGACCATCATGCTGCTGCAGTTTGTCGCCTTGAACCGCACGTTGGAGGAAGAACGATGAAAGCGCAACAAATCCTGATCGCCGGCCCCTATCGCAGCGGCACCGATGGCGATCCGCAGCGTATCGCTGCCAATCTGGCGCGCCTGGAACAGGCGGCGCTGGCGGTTTACCAGCGGGGGCACGTGCCGGTGATCGGCGAGTGGCTGGCGCTGCCTTTGGCGGCCGCGGCGGGTTCCACGCAGGTTGGCGATGCGGTGAGCGAGGCGTTTCTTTACCCGGTGGCCCACCGGCTGATTGCGCAGTGTCAGGCGGTGTATCGCATCGAAGGGGCATCTGCGGGGGCCGATAACGACGTGCGGCTGGCCAACGAGTGGGGCCTGACGGTCTATCGCCGCCTGGAGGAGATCCCGCCTGTTCAGGGGTAACGAAGGGGCGGGCAGAGGCTCGCCCCCTCGCGCTATTGCTCGTCCAGCACCAACCTCAATCCGGCGATCAGCTTGTCCATGCCGGCCTCCAGCTTGCTGCGCGGGCAGCCGACGTTGAGGCGCAGGAAAGCGCGGCCTTCCTCGCCGTAGGTAAAGCCCGGCATGATCGCCACCTTTTCGCGCTCGATCAGCACCTGCTGCAGCGCTCGATCGTCTACGGCCAGCGGCCGCAGATCGATCCAGGCCAGGTAGGTGGCCTGCGGCGGACGCCAGCCCAGCGCCGGAAACGCCTGCTCCAGCCGCTCGGCGACGTAGGTCAGATTATCCTGCAGGTAGTCGCGCAGGGCATCCAGCCAGGGTTCGCCGTGCCGATAGGCGGCCACGTGCGCGGCCACCGCCAGCACCGCCGGCGAAGAAAGGCCGTCGCGGGCTTTGAGCTGCTGGAAGTAGGCTTCGCGGCTGGCGGCGTCGCTGATGAAGCCGTAGGCGCCGGTCAGCGCCGGAATGTTGAAACTCTTGGAACCTGAGGTCAGCAGGGCCCAGGCGCCGCTCGCCACCTGGCTCCACGGTGTATGGCGGTGTTCCCCCCACACCATGTCCATATGGATCTCGTCGCTGATGACGCGCACGTCGTGGCGTTCACACAGTTCGGCCATCTGCTGCAGCTCGTCGCGGCGCCACACTTTGCCGGTGGGGTTATGCGGGCTGCACAGCAGCAGGATCTTGGTCTGCGGCCGCGCCAGCAACGCTTCGAGGTGCGCCATATCGCAGCGCCAGTCGTCGCCGGCTTTTTGCAGCGGGCAGGCCAACAGCTGGCGCTGGTTGGCGAGGATCACCTTGTAGAAAGCGTCGTAGGCCGGGGTATGGGTCACCACGTAATCGCCCGGCACCGACCACTGGCGGATCAGCTGCGCCGCCATGTAGATAACGGAAGGGCCGTACACCGCCGTCGCGGTGTCGATGGCGACGTTGAAACGTTGCTGATACCAGTGGCGCAGCGCGCCGAGAAAATCCTCGTGCTGCCAGCGGCTGTAGCCCAGCACGCCGTGCTGCAGGCGCCGCTGCAATGCGTCGAGAATGCACGGCGCGGTGGCGAAATCCATATCGGAGATGGTGAACGGCAGCAGGTCGTCGCTGCCGAAACGATCGGCGATATAGTCCCACTGGGTGCACCAGGTGCCGTGGCGGTCGATCGGGGTGGAGAAATCAAACATGGGTGGCTCCCTGCAGGGCCGCGGCAGGTTGCGCCGTGGCTATCAGTGAGTCTAATTCATCCTTCACCGATTGCACCTGCGGGCCGATCACCACCTGCAGATTATGGTCGTTGAGATGCACCACGCCGATGGCGCGGTTGGCCTTCAGCGCCGCGTCGTCCACCCGGCTCATGTCGTTGACCGACAGGCGCAGGCGGGTGATGCAGTTGTCCAGCGTGATGATGTTATTCGGGCCGCCGAGCGCCGCCAAAATCGCCGGCACGTTGTAGCCGGATTTGCCCACCGCGCCGCTCGGCGCGCTTTGGCTGACGGCGCCGTCGCTTTCGCGACCCGGCGTTTTGATGTTAAAGCGCTGGATGGCGAAGCGGAAAATGGCGTAATAGCCGACGAACCAGACGGCGGCCACCACCGGCACCAGATACCACTTGGTGGCGGTGCCGTGCAGAATGCCGAACACCACGAAGTCGATGATATTGCCGTCGGTATTGCCGATGGTCACGCCCAGCAGCGCCATCACGGTAAAGCCCAGCCCGGTGAGCAGCGCGTGGATCAGGTAGAGGAACGGCGCGACGAACAGGAACAGGAACTCGATCGGCTCGGTGGTGCCGCCGACCACGCAGGCTACCACGCCGGAAATCAACAGTCCTTTGATTTTATGACGGTTCTCCGGTTTGGCGCAGTGGTACATCGCCAGCGCCGCGCCCGGCAGGCCGCCGAGAAACGCCGGCATTTTACCCTGCGACAGGAAGCGGGTGGCGCTTTCGGCGAAGCCGGTGGTGGTTGGGCAGGAAAGCTGCGCCTGGAAGATGGTCAGGGCGCCGCTGACGCTGTGGCCGCACACTTCCATGGTGCCGCCCGCCTCGGTAAAGCGGATCAGCGCCACCAGAATGTGCTGCAGGCCGAACGGCAGCAGCAGGCGTTCGCCGGTGCCGAACAGCATCGGGCCAAAGGCGCCGGCGCTGTTGATCACCCAACCCAGCCCGGTGATGCCGGCGGCGAACCACGGCCAGATCAGCGGGATCACCAGGCCGCACAGGCCCAGCACCACGGTGGTGACGATCGGCACGAAGCGCGTGCCGCCGAAGAACGCCAGCGCGTCCGGCAGGCGGATGGTGTGGAAGCGTTCATGCAGGCGATAGACGATGATGCCGACGATCACCGCGCCGAGGATGCCGGTATCGATCGACTGAATGCCGAGGATGTTCTGGATATTGTTGGCTTTCAGCACCAGCGGATCGCCGGTGGGCAGCACGCCGGCGGCGGTCAGGTAGAAATTGGTGCCCAGATTCAGCACGGCGAAGCCGACGAAGCCGGAGAAGGCGGCGACGCCCTTGTTCTCGCGCGCCATGCCCAGCGGAATGGCGATGGCGAACATCACCGGCAGGAAGCTGAAGGCGAAGGAGCCTACCTTGCTCATCCAGGTAAAGATCAGCTGAAAGATCGGGTGGCCGATAAACGGCATCAGGGTGATCACGTCGCGGCTGCTCAGCGAGCTGCCGATCCCCAGCATGATGCCGCAGAAAGAGAGCAAGGCGACGGGCAACATGAAGGTTTTGCCCAGGCTCTGGAAGAACTCCCAGAGGGTGATTTTTGGTTTGTTGGCTGCTGACATAACCGACTTCTCCTGGCGAAAAGACGAGCAAAAAGAGGACTGCAGATTAGGTAAAAATAAGATAAAACGTTTTACCTAGCAAAAATGCGCCGCCAATCACAAATCTGCCGCCCGGTTTTTAGCGACAATGCGGCTGGCAGTAAAACGTTTTACTGAGATAACGGATTCGGTATACCCTTGATCATTACGGCGCGGGTTGCCCAGGAACGGGTTCGCAGAGACTATGAGCATCAAAAAGATCACCATCACCGATGTGGCGCAACAGGCGGGCGTGTCGGTCACCACGGTTTCCCTGGTGTTGAGCGGCAAGGGGCGCATTTCGCCGACCACCGTCGAGAAGGTCAATCAGGCGATAGAGCAGCTGGGCTACGTGCGCAATCGCCAGGCGGCGACGCTGCGCGGCGGGGAGTCCGGGGTGATCGGCCTTATTCTGCGCGACATCTGCGAACCCTTCTATGCCGAAATGACCGCCGGGCTGAGCGAAGCGCTGGAGGCGCACGACAAGCTGCTGTTTTTGACGCAGAGCGGGCGCGACGGCCAGGGCTTGCAGCGGGCGTTTGACGCGCTGCTGGCGCAGGGCGTCGACGGCATCGTGCTGGCGGGCGGCATTCGCGCGGCGGCGGGCCTGAAGGAGAAGGCGGCCGAGCAGGGCGTACCGCTGGTCTGCGTGGCGCGCTCCAGCGGCCTCGATGGCGTGGACGTGGTGCGGCCGGACAACATGCAGGCCGCCAAGCTGGCCACCGAATTTTTGATCAAGCGCGGCCACAGCCAAATCGCCTACCTCGGCGGCCAGAGCGATTCATTGACGCGCGCCGAGCGGCTGGGCGGCTTTTGCGCCACGCTGGTGCAGTACGGCCTGCCGTTTCGCAGTGAATGGATCGTCGAGTGCGATTGCCGGCAGCGCCAGGCGGCGGAAGCGGCGGAGCAACTGCTGCGCCATTACCCGAATATTACCGCCATCGTCTGCCACAAGGCGTCGGTGGCGCTCGGCGCCTATTTTGGCCTGGCGCGCAGCGGCCGCAGCATCGGTTCGGACGGGGTCGACGCCTACTACGGGCGGCAGGTGGCGCTGATCGGCTTCGGCGACGTGCCGGAGGCCGAACTGACCGAGCCGCCGCTGACCTTCGTCTCCAGTTCGGCGCGGGAAGTGGGGCGCAGCGCCGCCGCGCGCCTGCTGCAGCGCATCGGTGACGCCGACCTGCCGGCGCAGAACGTCATTCTGCCGCCGACGCTGATCCGGCGCGGCTCCGCCTAGCCCTGCTGCTGTTCCTCCTCCGCCTCCCGGCGGATCCAGCCGATAAAGGTTTTCATCGCCGGCGTCAGATCTCGCGATTTCAAATGGGTCAGCCAATAGGCGCCGAGCGCGGCCTCGGCGGCGAACGGCCGCTGCAGCGCGCCGGCGGCCAGTTCGCGGCGGAACATGCTGACCGGCGCCAGCGCCACGCCATCGCACTGGATCGCGCCTTCCACCATCAGCCTTGATGAGTCGAACACCGGGCCGTTGATCCGCCACGGCGTCACCTGTGCCGCCGCGAACCAGTGCTCCCACTCGTCCTTGCGGTAGGTGCGCATCAGCTGCTCGTGCTGCAGATCCTGCGGCGTGCGCAGGCGCGCGGCGACCGCCGGCGGGCAAAGCACCGTCAGCGGCGCGTCGAACAGCTTGATATTGCAGGTAGCGGGCCAGAGGCCTTCGCCGAAGCGGATGGCGAAATCCATGCCGTCGGCCGACAGATTGACCAGGTTGTTGTGGGTCAGCACCCGCAGATCGATAAACGGGTGCGCCGTGCGGAATGCCGCCAGCCGCGGCATCAGCCAGCCGACAGCGAAGGTGCCGACCACCGCCACCGTCAGCACCTCGTGGAAATGCCCGCCTTCGAACTGCTGCAGCACCGCTTCGATGCGGTCGAAGGCGTCGCTCAATACCGGCAGCAGCGCCTGGCCCTCTTCGGTCAGATCCAGCCCGCGCGGCAGGCGGCGGAACAGCTGAATGCCCAGCTGTTCTTCCAGCATGCGCACCTGCTGGCTGACGGCGGCCTGGGTGACGCGCAGCTCCAGACCGGCGCGGGTGAAGTTCAGGTGGCGAGCGGAGGATTCGAACGCCCGCAGGGCGTTGAGGGGAAGTCGATTGCGCATTGTCGATAGCCATAAGTTTTTCTTTATGCTGGCTGAAATTATTATCGCTTGTCAACCCGGCGGCAAAATCCGATATTTGGCGCGGCTGCTGTGAGCGTCGCCGCAGCCGTAAAGGAATGACATCATCAATCAGGGAAAGCGCCGTGCATAACGCCAATAAAAACTTTTGGCCGCGGCTGATACCCTGCAACCTAAGAGCTTCTATCATGACGAAAATGAACCGCCTGGCGGCCGCGCTGATCGCCGCACTGATCTTGCCGACCGCTCAGGCCGCGCAGCAGCAGGATATCGACGCCGTTATTCAGCCGCTGATGAAAAAATATGGCGTACCGGGCATGGCGATCGCCGTGTCGGTCGACGGCAAACAGCAGATTTACCCGTATGGCGTCGCCTCGAAGCAGACCGGCAAACCGATCACCGAGCAGACGCTGTTCGAAGTGGGCTCGCTGAGCAAAACCTTTACCGCGACGCTGGCGGTCTATGCGCAGCAGCAGGGCAAGCTGTCGTTCAACGATCCGGCCAGCCGCTACCTGCCCGAGCTGCGCGGCAGCGCCTTCGACGGCGTCAGCCTGCTGAATCTGGCGACGCATACCTCCGGCCTGCCGCTGTTCGTGCCGGACGACGTCACCAACAACGCCCAGCTGATGGCCTACTACCGGGCCTGGCAGCCGAAACACCCGGCGGGCAGCTACCGGGTCTATTCCAACCTCGGCATCGGCATGCTGGGCATGATCGCCGCCAAGAGCCTCGACCAGCCGTTTATCCAGGCGATGGAACAGGGGATGCTGCCGGCGCTGGGCATGAGCCACACCTACGTTCAGGTGCCGGCGGCGCAGATGGCTAACTATGCGCAGGGTTACAGCAAGGACGATGAGCCGGTGCGGGTCAATCCCGGCCCGCTGGACGCCGAATCTTACGGCATCAAATCCAACGCTCGCGATCTGATTCGCTATCTGGACGCCAACCTGCAGCAGGTGAAGGTGGCGCAGCCATGGCGCGACGCGCTGGCCGCGACGCACGTCGGGTATTACAAGGCGGGCGCGTTCACGCAGGATCTGATGTGGGAGAACTACCCGTACCCGGTGAAACTGTCGCGTTTGATTGAAGGCAACAACGCCGGGATGATCATGAACGGCACGCCGGCCACCGCCATCACGCCGCCGCAGCCGGAATTGCGCGCCGGCTGGTATAACAAAACCGGCTCCACCGGCGGCTTCTCCACCTACGCGGTATTTATCCCGGCGAAAAATATCGCCGTGGTGATGCTGGCCAACAAGTGGTTCCCGAACGACGATCGCGTCGAGGCGGCTTATCACATCGTCCAGGCGCTGGAGAAGCGCTGACGGCCAGGGGCGCTGACGAGGCGCCCCTACCAGCGATGCTGCCGTTCACGTTGCTCGCGCATGAAATCGATAAAGGCGCGCAGCTTGAGCGGCAGATGCCGGCCGGCGGGGAAGTAGATGAAAAAGCCCGACGCTTCGCTGGCGTAACCCGGCAGCACTTCCACCAGTTGCCCCTGCGCCAGCTCCTGCAACACCGTGCCCTGAAAACGCTGTGCGATACCCAGGCCCGCCAACGCCGCATCCTTGAGCAGCCGATCTTCGTTAAAAATCAAACTGCCGCTGACGTCCAGCGCGCGTTCATCGTCGCCCAGGCTGAAATACCAGGGTTCCAGTTTGCCGCTGCCGGGAAAACGGTAGCGCAGGCAGTGGTGAGCGGGCAGATCGTCCGGCGTGGCCGGTACGCCGCAGCGCGCCAGATAGTCGGGCGAGGCGACCAGCACCCGACGCTGGCCGTTGTCGATCGGCACGGCGATCATGTCCTTTTGCAGCATGGCATGCATGCGAATGCCGGCATCGAAACTGCCCAGCACCAGATCGGAAAAGCGGTCTTCGGTAAAAAGTTCCAGCTGCACGTCGGGATAGCGCCGTTGAAATTCCGCCAGATGCGGCATTACCAGCAGAGAAGCGGCCAGCTGCGGCAGCGTAATGCGCAGCAGGCCCGCCGGCTGCGCGCCCAGAGCGCGCACGTCGTCCGCCGCCACGTCGATCTGGCTCATCGCCGGCGATACCTTCTGATAGAACAACCGGCCCTCGTCACTGAGGCGCACCGAGCGGCTGGTGCGGTGAAATAACCGCACTCCCAGCTGATTCTCCAGCGCCTGAATGTTTTGCGACACCGCCGGCGGCGTGACGCCCAGTTGGCTGGCCGCGCGGGTAAAGTTGCCCAGGCGCGCGACGGCTTCGAAATAGGGCAACAGCTGCAGGAGTGAACTCATCTATCAATAACCTGTGCTTAATGATTCATTAAATTATGCCTTATTTTAATTTATGACGAAGGTTTTAGACTGATTTAACTTTCCATCAGAGAGATGAAAATCATGTCGGCAGAACAACGGGCGTTAACAGAACGGATCGCGGCGATCGATCAACAGGCGATGGCCGAAGGGCGCATCGTGGGTAGCGTAGTGCTGGTGGCGCGGCGGGGCGAGATTTGCTACGCCGGGGCGGCCGGCTATGCCGATCGCGAAGCGCGGCGGCCGATGCGGCGAGAAACGCAGTTTCGACTGTCGTCGGTCTCCAAACCCTATACCACGCTGGCGGCGCTGCGCCTGATTGAGCGGGGCAAGCTGAGCCTGGACGACACGCTCAGCGACTGGCTGCCGTGGTTCACTCCGGCGTTGGCGGACGGCCGGCGCCCGGCGATCAAGATTCGTCATTTGCTGAGCCACACTGCCGGGCTGGACTATCGGTTGAACCAGCCGCCGGCGGGCGTTTATCATCAGCTGGGGATCCAGGACGGCGTGGAGCTGTCGACGCTGACGCTGGAGCAAAACCTGCGGCTGTTGGCACAGGCGCCGTTGCTGTCGGCGCCGGGGGAGCGCTTCAATTATTCGCTGGCGATCGACGTGCTTGGCGCGGTGCTGGAACGGGTGACGGGCATGCCGCTGCCGCAGCTGTTTGTCGAATGGGTGGCGCGGCCGCTGGGGCTCGGCAATACCGCGTTTTATGCGATGGACGCCGCGAATCTGGCGACACCGTATTACAACACGCCGCAAGGGCCGCAGCGCATGCATGAAGGCCTGCGGCTGGCGCTGCCGGAGGAGATGGCGGGGGGCGAGGTACTTTTTTCACCCGCGCGGGCGCTTAACGCCGGGACCTATCCTTCCGGCGGCGCGGGCATGGTCGGCGATGCCGACGATGTGCTGCGGCTGGTGGAGGCGCTGCGCAGCGGTGGGCAGGGCATGTTGCGGCCGGACACGGTGGCGTTGCTGCGCAGCCCGCATGTGGGGGCGCAGGCGCAAACGCAAGGGCCGGGCTGGGGATTCGGTTTCGGCGGGGCGCTGCTGGTGGACGCAGATGCCGCGCAGACGCCGCAGCATGCCGGCACGCTGACCTGGGGCGGCGTTTACGGCCACAGCTGGTTCTTTGATCCACAGGCGCAGCTGAGCGTGGTGATACTGACCAACACCGCGTTTGAAGGCATGTGCGGCCGCTATCCGCAGCAAATCCGCGATGCGGTTTACGCCGCGGAAATGGGGTAAATAAAAAGGGCCCCGCATGAACTGACCCCCAGAAGTTGGACGATGTAAATTCAGGCGGCCTTCATGGCCTGGGTTCGATACTCTACCGGACTCAGGCCTTTTAGTTTCTCTCTGAGGCGGCTGTGGTTATAGTAATCAATGTAGTTCTCTATT